>CALFAC010000017.1 GCA_937927935.1 uncultured Bacillaceae bacterium | reverse complement strand
TGCTCCATAAGGGTGGCATATTCACCAATACTGGGAAAATACCAGGGCGATTCCATCTGAACACCCGCCCGCTTTAAAACCTGTTCAATTTGCTGTTGAATAAGTTGGACATTACCTTTTCCACCAAATTCGGCAACAAACCGTCCCTGTGGTAATAGAACGTTCCAAATAGAATGGAGTACAGCTTGGGGCTGCTTAATCCAATGTAAAACGGCGTTGGAAAAAACGGCATCAAATTGGACCTGCAGGTTTAACTTGCGGGCATCCGCCAAAAGAAATGGGATGTCCGGGTACTTTTTTCGGGCAGCGGCTAGCATGGCTTCCGAGTGATCCACCCCCACTACCCGAGCGCCACGCTGCTTAATTTGATAGGTTAAATCACCCGTTCCACAACCCAAATCTAGAATCCTCTCCCCTTGTTTGGGAGAAAGCAGCTCTATAAGCCCCTGTCCATACTGGGCCACAAAGGTATGGTGCTGATCATAAAGGTGGGGATTCCAAGATTGGCTCACTGCGCTCACTCTCTTTTTATTGAATGATTTTGTATATGAGCGGGGGCGGGGTTACTTTTTCCTTGCTGATGGCCACCGCTTGCTTCAGCAGTGTTAAACTAGCCTCCGGCTTCTCTTCATTGCTATGGAGAATGGCAATCGGCTCCCCTTGATTGACGTAATCCCCCACTTGCTTCAGTAAGCTGATACCGACGCCATGATCAATGGGATCCTCTTTGGTCCGGCGGCCAGCTCCTAACAGCATGGCCGCCCGGCCGATGCTCTCGGCCTCCAGTTGAGCAATATAGCCACTTTGTTCAGCAATAAAGGCCATCTGATATGGGGCCTGGGGTAATTTTGCGGGATCATCGATCTGGCTGGTATCCCCTCCTTGGGCCGCTATAAAGCGCCTGAAGGTGGCCAACGCTTCTCCACTTTCTATCACCTGGTTTAAAGCAGCATACGCTTGATCAAGGTGATCATATTTTTTTCCTGCCACCAGCATGTGGGCGGCAAGGGTTAAACATAGTTCAGCAAGGCGCCTTTCCCCGGCTCCCTTAAGGACCGCAAGTGCCTCCCGCACTTCATTGGCATTGCCGATTTCCCGGCCCAAGGGTTGGTTCATATCGGTAATGAGGGCCACCATCTTTTTGCCTAGGGCCTGGCCGATGGAAACCATGGTTTCCGCCAGGGCGACAGAATCCTCCAAGCGCTTCATAAAAGCCCCTGAGCCCGTCTTCACATCCAGGACGATGGCGTCCGCCCCACCGGCCAGCTTTTTGCTCATAATGGAGCTGGCCACAAGGGGCAGGGAGTCCACGGTGGCCGTCACATCACGCAGCATATACCATTTTTTATCGGCAGGCACCAGATTGCCGCTCTGGCTGGCAATCACCAGGTTATGTTTGGTCAGGTTGTTCTTAAACTGGTCAGTGGTCAGCTCTGCGGTGAAGCCGGAGATGGACTCTAATTTGTCGATGGTCCCTCCCGTATGGCCTAAACCTCGGCCGGACATTTTGGCCACTGGCAAACCGAGGGAAGCAACGAGGGGCGCCACGATCAGCGTGGTTTTGTCGCCCACACCCCCGGTGGAATGTTTGTCCACTTTAATCCCCGGGATGAAGGACAGATCAAGCTGATCGCCAGAGCAAGCCATGGCTTCAGTCAGATGGGCGGTCTCTTCAGCATCCATGCCTTTAAAATAGATGGCCATCGCCAAAGCAGACATCTGATAATCGGGGATGGTGCCCTTGGTGTATTCCTTGATGATAAATGAAATTTCTTCTTTGCTGAGCCGCATCCCTTCACGTTTCTTGTAGATCAGATCGACCATTCTCACGGCAGCTCTCCTCACCACTGTTCTTTATATCCTAAAGGCGGGCCAGGATGCCTTTTACCAGTTGGGTAAAGGTGGTTTTGACCCGGTTAGCCGTTTCCACCACTTCTTCATGGGAAAGGGGCTGATCTAGGATGCCGGCAGCCATATTGGAAATGCAGGAGATGCCCAGCACTTCCAAGCCACAATGACGAGCCACGATCACTTCAGGAACAGTGGACATGCCTACCGCATCAGCTCCCAGGGCACGAAACATGCGAATTTCGGCTGGCGTTTCATAGCTAGGCCCGCTGACACCGATATAAACCCCCTGTTTGATGGGGATGTTTAACGCTTCAGCCACCTGGAGGGCTAGCTTTTGCAATCGCAAAGAATAAGCTTGGGATAAATCGGGAAAGCGGGGACCTTGATCCTCCACATTGGGGCCTCTTAAGGGATTAGCCCCCATCAAATTAATATGATCAGTAATCACCATCAAATCACCCGGTTGAAAGCTATAATTGATCCCCCCTGCTGCGTTGGTTACGATCAGCTGCATGATCCCCAATTCTTTCATCACCCTGACAGGCAATGTGACCTGTTTTAAATCATAGCCTTCATAATAATGAAAACGTCCCTGCATCGCCAGGCAGGCTTGTCCCTCTAGGTAACCTGCCACCAGGCGTCCTTTATGCCCCTCCACAGTAGAACGTAGAAAACCTGGGATTTCTTCATAGGGGATGATCACTTTATCTGTCATCTCATCGGCTAAATCCCCTAATCCAGACCCTAAAATCAAACCCGTTTTAGGAGTGATTTCCATTTTTTCTTGAATATATTGGGCAGCCCGCTTATATTGCTCTGTCAACTCCATCTCAGTTCCTCCTTAACGTCATTAATTCTACCAAAAAGCTGGTTCCCCACTTGGGCAGGGTGACACCAAAATTGTCTGCGATGGTTGCCCCCACATCCGCAAAGGTCTCCCTTAACCCTAAAGAGATTCCTTTCTGTTGAAAGGATGGGGAGTAACACAACAGGGGCACATATTCCCGGGTATGGTCCGTGCCATGATGGGTGGGATCATTGCCGTGATCCGCTGTGATCATTAATAGATCATGGTCTTTTAATCGGGCCAGAATCTCTGGCAAACGTTGATCAAAGACCTCCAAAGCCTGAGCATAGCCGTCTGGATCCCGTCGATGTCCATAAAGGGAATCAAAATCGACCAAATTGACAAATGACAAACCGGTAAAGGTTTCTTCCATGGTGACAAGCAACTTATCAACCCCATCCATGTTGGACTGGGTCTTTAAAGCGCGAGTGATCCCCTCTCCGGCGTAAATATCTTCGATTTTTCCTAGGGCAATCACCTCATAGCCCGCCTCTTTCAACATATTAAGTACCGTTTTTCCAAAGGGTTTGAGGGCGTAATCGCGCCGGTTGGCCGTCCGCACAAACCGGCCGGGCGTGCCCACGAAGGGGCGAGCGATCACTCTGCCCACCAGATAGGGATCCTCTTGGGTCAATCTCCGCGCCACTTGACACGCTTGATACAGCTCTTCTAATGGAACGACCTCCTCATGGGCGGCAATTTGAAAGACGCTGTCTGCAGAGGTATAAACAATCCAAGCACCGGTGCGCATATGCTCTTGACCCAACTCTTCAATAATCGCTGTCCCGCTGGCTGCTTTGTTGCCAATCACCTTCCGTCCGGTTAAACTTTCAAACTGCTGGATTAATTCCTTGGGAAATCCTTTATCTGTATAGGTTTTAAAGGGAACACTTAATCGTAAGCCCATCAATTCCCAATGACCGGTTAACGTGTCTTTGCCTACAGAAGCTTCTTGCATGCGACCATAGGCGGCCAAAGGACTGTCCACAGCCGTTACGCCTTGAACCGGTGCGATCCATCCTAACCCCAAGGCTTCCAAGTGGGGCAGTTTGAGTCCCCCTCGATGCTCGGCTATATGGCCCAAGGTATGGGCATTTTCATCGCCATATTGATGGGCATCTGGCATAGCTCCAATCCCTACACTGTCCAAAACGATCAAAAAAACTCGTTTAAAAGTATCCACCGTGTCTCTCCTTCCTTCGCCCATCTGCCTGTGCTGCCAGCACTAGGCACGAGGATGCGCCTGGGCATAAACTTCCCTTAATCTAATTTTAGTCACATGGGTATAAATTTGAGTGGTGGAAATATCGGCATGGCCCAACATTTCTTGAACAGCCCTGAGATCGGCACCATTTTCCAATAAATGAGTGGCAAAAGAATGGCGTAGGGTGTGAGGAGTGATTCTTTTTTTGATTCCAGCCTGAACAGCATGCTGTTTTATGATTTTCCAAAAGCCTTGCCGAGTCAGGGGTCGGCCATGATGATTTAAAAAGAGCGTCGTCTCTCGACGAGTTTTATCCAGCTTACGCCGGCCATTGTTTAAATAGAGCGTCAGGGCTTTAATGGCCGCTTCCCCTAAAGGAATGATTCTTTCTTTAGCCCCTTTGCCCATGCATTTTAAAAAACCCATTTCAAGATGAACGTCATCCAGCTTCAGGTTAATCAGTTCACTCACCCTAATTCCTGTGGCATACAGCACTTCCAGCATGGCTTTATCTCGCTGTCCGAACGGGGTTGAGGATTCGGGTGCTTGCAATAACTGTTCCACTTCTTCCACTGACAAAATATGGGGGAGTTTTTTCTCCTGTTTAGGCGTCTCAATCAGAGCGGATGGATCTGTTTTTAAGACCTGGTCTTGAATCAAATAGCGGAAAAATGTGCGAATGGATGAAAGATGGCGGTTGATGGTGGCCACCGCTTTCTTTTCTCTCCGCAATTTCAGGAGAAAACTTAAAATATGCTCACGTTCAATTTGGTTGAGGTTAGAACAGCCCTGCTCTTTTAAATAAGAGAGAAAGCGGGTTAAATCCCGCCGATAGGAATCGATGGTATTATCGGACAGACCCTTTTCTACCTGTAGGTAATGCAAAAAGGCATCCAACCGTTTGTTCATGGAAAAAAGCCTCCGCCTTCATTGGCATGATAGATTGCTATTGCTATACCTATCATTCTACATACGGTTCGCAATCTCCTGTTCTTTTTTTCACGCCCTTTTTCAACTATTCACCATACCAGTAGAAAAAGACCAGCCGCCGCGTCACCTCATTGATGCTTTCCTTTGTTTCTTCCGGAATACGCTCCACCACTTGAACCGATTTCCCCGATGGTTCTTTATCAAGTCCTTGATGGTCCAAAATACCTGCCACCCAGTTGATTAAAAAATAAAACAGAAGGGTCAGTAAAGCAAAGCTGACCATCATTTTAATAAGATCCAGCACCTTGGCCAGTGAATTGTGCATGGGGCGTCCCTCCTTTACAAGGACATCCTTATTTTATATAGAAGATATGCCAGAAAGCCATCTGTTCATTCATCCCAGTATTAAAAAAAGAAGGTTCTTGACGAACCTTCTTGGGCAAGCTTTTAAAGAAGTTGGTCGAGCGACTGATAAGGTAGCTGATGAGCTTCAGCCACCGCCTGATAAGTGATGTAGCCCTTATACGTATTCACCCCTGAGGCCAAGGACTGATCATTTAAAACCGCATTTTTTACCCCTTGATCGGCTAACTTGAGAGCATAGGGAACCGTTACATTACTCAAAGCGATGGTGGAGGTACGAGGAACTGCACCAGGCATGTTGGGGACCGCATAATGAAGCACGCCAAATTTTTCATATACCGGGTCACTGTGAGAGGTTGGCCGATCAATGGTTTCCACGATGCCCCCCTGATCCACAGCCACATCCACTATGACCGATCCAGGACTCATTTTCTTAACCATCTCTTCTGTGACCAACTTGGGAGCACGAGCACCAGGGATGAGTACGGCACCGATCACCAAGTCCGCCTCTTGGACCGCCGCTTCGATGTTGTAGCTATTGGACATTAATGTGATGAGACGCCCCTGGTACATTTCATCCATTTGACGCAAACGATCAGTGTTGATATCTAACAGCGTCACTTGAGCGCCCAGTCCCACTGCCGTTCGAACCGCGTTGGAGCCCACCACGCCTCCACCGATAACAACCACGCGTCCCGGACTCACCCCAGGAACACCGCCAATTAAAATGCCTTTGCCACCCCGAGGTTTTTCCAAATAGCGGATGCCAACCTGAACAGCCATATGGCCGGCCACCTCAGACATGGGGGTTAACAGCGGCAGTGAACCATCGGCCCGCTGTATGGTCTCATAAGCAATAGCGGTCACTTTATGTTTCAAAAGGGCTTTAGTCACTTCAGGGGCGGCTGCCAGATGTAAGAAGGTGAACAAAATCAATCCTTCTCTTAAGTATTCAAACTCGTTGGGTTCCGGCTCTTTTACTTTCATCACCATGTCCGCATTGTGCCATACCTCTGCAGCTTTGCTGATCAATTCAGCGCCAGCGTCCTTGTATATCTCATCGTTAAATCCGCTGCCCAAACCTGCTCCGCATTCTACTAAAACCCGATGGCCCGCTTTAACTAAAGCATGAACACCTGCAGGAGATAAAGCGACCCTATTTTCATTATCCTTAAGCTCTTTAGGTACTCCAATGATCATCCAGTGTCCTCCTCTTCTTATAAGCGCAGCATCTTCAATAAAAAAAGAGCTATGGCCTTTCCATAGCTTTGGAACCTGACCGCTGATTGGATCGGAACTATGAACTTCCTTTCACTTCCGCCCTTTTTAATTTTGACGTAGCCTTCTTGCCGTCTTCCTTTTCTTGACACCGGTGGCAAATGCCATGAAAGATCAGGCGGTGATCCAATATTTTAAAATTAAAATTTTCCTCTACCTTGTGCTCCACATTTTTTAATAGATCTTCCATGATCTCATCAACGGCTCCACATTGGACGCAGATGAGATGGTGGTGGTGACGTTCAGCTCCTTCTGCTCGAAACTCGTAGCGGGCCACACCGTCGCCAAAATTTAATTTGTGTATAATATTTAAATCATTAAGGAGTTCCAATGTCCGGTAAACAGTGGCTAATCCAATTTCAGGGGACTTTTCTTTTAACAATAAATAAACATCTTCAGCACTAAGATGGTCATCTTCATGTTCAAGCAACACGCGGACCGTTGCTTCTCGTTGAGGGGTCAGTTTGTAGTTATGGGAGTGCAGCTCCTGCTTAATGCGCTCTATACGTTCTTCCACGTATAATACCCTCCCCCAAAGCTTATCCTTCTTTATTATAGAAGAGGGGTTTCCTCTGCGTCAAATACCAGTTTCAATAATCTGTTATAATATCATTTTCATCAAAGGGGGAGCAAGGTAGGTTTGAAAGAAGGCAACGATCACCACAGCTAAAAAAGCAATGGTAAACAGACCAACATATTTGGCTAAGCTTAACTTTTGATAGGCTCGGGCACGGGAGAAAAGATGGCCAGCCAGCTTAATGGAAAAAGTGACGCTGCTCACGCTGATCAAGAGAATAACAGGAACCATAATCATATTTTGGGGAATCACTGTAAACAGAGCAAGCCAAAAGCCCCTCATCCCCATTTGATGGACCAGAAACCCTACTGTAAAACCAACAAAAACGCCTTTTAAAAAAACCATCACCAAAATGATGGGCAAGCCGATAATGGACAAACCCAACAGCCAAATGATACCTACATACTTTACGTCTTCAATGATATGATGGATCAGCATCGCTTTGGGATCACTGGGTGAATCCTGGCTAAGGGCCTCCAAAAATTGCTGAAAGTAGGTAAAAAGGTCATGTTGCTGGGCATAGCCCAAACTATGAATGGTTAACGTACCAAAAATGATCCCCATCACCAAAAGCACAATATTAAATAGGTAGAGAGACGCCTGTTCCTCCAGATGTTTGTAGATGACTTGTCCCATCTTTTCGCCCATCGCATGCCCTCCCCTAGTCCATTTATTCCAATTCTTATGTGAGGGCCGGCTCTAATATGACACCTTTCCATAACGACCACTTCCGCCGGCGATAAAGTTGAGCTTGTTGGCTCTCGCCTTAACGATCATGGCCGCCGCTTCTTCAGGAATGAAGGCTTCTAGCTCCTCTTTGGTGGCATTATGAACCACGTTCATCTCTGAACCAAAAGCTTCGATGAGCATGTCGATACGTTTTGCCCCAATGCCAGGAATAAACTCCAGGGGCACTTGATGGACATAGGGAGGACGTTCTACCGAAATCTTTTCCCGTTCTGGCGCTAGAGGGGGCCTGTCCTTCAACAGTTGGGATTGATGGGTGGCCAGCTGTTTGATTCGGGCGGATACCTCCGCATGATATTTTCCCAGCTTGGGATCCAGGCCATAGTTAACGGAGACGGCTGTGTGGTTGTGCAGCCCTTCCTGCAAATGTTTAAAATCGCAGTGGGATATATTTAATCGTTGATATTCACGCCCAATCTTGGTTAATGAATGGGCATCCGAATTGGTTAAAAAGGTGAACCGGTTAAGCTCTGGAAGCTGTATGGCCATCTTTGTGTCTGAGCTTAACCCCAGCTCCACAGCATCCACTTTGTCGAGATCAAACACTTCGCTCATGCAGTGTTTTACCCCTTTGCCATACACGCTTTTATAAGGGGTAAATATATGGGCGGGAACAAATAGTCCGTCCAATGCCTTCACTTCCCGCTGCAGCTGTTTAGCTTTAACGTAACTTCGTTGAGAGCTCAGGTTGATGTTGCGCTGATAGCGGGCCATCCAGGCGCTGAAGCGCTCCATGGTCTTAAGGTTTGGAAAATAACAGAGCACATGGATCGGTCCCTGGCAAGTGTCATCCAAAATCTCCATTTCAGTGCCTAAAATAAGGGTGGTGCTGTGGTACTTTAAGCCCCCGCCGCTCAGCTCCTCAGCCTCGCCAGAGGCAATCAGCTCTTTTAGTTCCTTGATCACCTCAGGCACATGGCAATCAATCACCCCGATCATTCCTAAGCCTTTACGATGAGAGGCCTCATGCAGGATGGATTTGATGGTCATCTGCCTGGAAGCGGAAATTTTAACGGGACGCCCCGTCTGAGTGGAACCAATATGAATGTGCAAATCAGCAAAAACCATGGTTGTCTGAACCGCCTGCCTATAAGCTGTCATTTTTCAACCGTTCCTGCAAACGCTTATTTTGCCAGTAAATAATGGCAAAAGCCGTCTTGGCATCATGAATCTTTTGATTGGCTAACAGGCTTAATCCTTCCTCCAAGGTAATTAAATGTGGCTCCACAAATTCATCCTCATCTTGCTCACCATGACCAGGTTTAAGCTGGGTGGCTTCATAAATGTAGATGAGCTCATCGGCAAATCCGGGCGAGGTGTAAAACGAGGTGACCAACTTAAAATGCTCCCCTTGATACCCTGTCTCTTCCCTCAATTCCCGCCGAGCCGTCTCCAGGGGGTCTTCCCCTTGTTCCAATTTACCCGCCGGAATTTCAAAAATCTCCTTTTCAAGAGGCTTGCGAAACTGTCGCACCACCACCAAGCGACCATCAGCTGTAAAAGGGATGATGGCCACAGCCCCTGGATGTTTGACGATCTCCCTAGTGCTTTTTTCTCCATTGGGCAGTTCCACTTGAGCCACTTCCACCTGGATTAACCGCCCCTTAAATACAGAGGTTGAATGCAATGTTTTTTCATAAAAGCTGTGCATCGTCACCTCTCCCCTCTGTTGTTTTGTTTAAATCGTGGTGACTTGCAGCCACCCTCAATCCTTAAGGTGCTGCCGATAATAATAAAAGGCCGCCCCCACTCCCTCAAAAAATAGGGGATCCTCCGCATACGTTCGACCCATAGTGGTAATATCTCCATACCACGCTAAGGCTTGCTTAAGCTCCTCTTTAAACAAGCTCGTTGGAATGGGAATGAGATCATGCTTACTGCGCAGGGAGAATAGCTGTTTTTGCAAGAGGCTCTCCTGGTCTTGGTCTATGCTTTCATCTTCCACTGGATAGGGAATCTGAACCCTAGAGAGGACATGTTCGGCCAAAGGGTAGCGCGTGTGTTCACTCAATCCCCTATGGCGGGGCCGTCGGTCTGCCCAGCTTAAACGGGGAATCACAACCGGAACACCTTGTAAAGTGGTGACGGCATGAATCCACTGGGCCAGCTGCATGCCGCTAAACCCTCGCGGGGTGCTGGTGCCCACCACTCCCGGCCCTTGGCTGATCACTATATCATCGGCACGAGCCACTTTTACCGCTGCTTCCAGGGCAGTGTACAGGTTAACCGCTTCCAGATCGCCACCTATCGCTTGCCCTATTGTGATGGTAACCAAATCACCCTTTTTCTTCAATTGGCGGATCTGATGACTGATGCCCAGATGAAGGGCGGCCTGATCATCCATAATATAGGCTACCCGTCGCTTGGGGCACCAATGGAATAAAAGAGCGGCCACAATAACAAACATGCTGTGCAACTCGCCCAACAACACCAGACGCTGATTAAGATGAAACGGTTCACAAAACAAAGGATGATAAACGCTTTCCTCACATTCTACCGTTTTTACTGCCGTTTGTTGAGGGGTATAGCGCCATTTTATGATTCGGCCCAAATAAGGAGAGTCTTCGTCAAGAATGCTTCTTTTAGTCCCATCCTGCTTTTCAATGTCATGTTCTAGCGTCCCTATTTCCGGCTCAATCGCCATGATAAATCCGTATCCACCTGTTCCTAATTCTAAATCAACGCCCGACGTGTTGACCAAAACCGTCTGACCCACTTTGACGCGACTTCCGGCATAACGAAAATAAAAAGCTGTGACCTCTCTCTTCCTGAATGTTAGATAAACTCTGACAAGTTGGGCGTCATCCGCTTCCCACTCCACTTTGCGTACTTCTCCCCAATAACCGATCAAATTTTTTCTCTCCATTTCTTTCAATTGAGGTATAAATCAGGGCTCACTTGCCCACATTATAGGGTAGAATTAGCCTATTGCTGGGCTGTAGCCAAGTGGTAAGGCAACGGGTTTTGGCCCCGTGATGCGCTGGTTCGAATCCAGCCAGCCCAGCCAGCATCTAATCCCCTCTTGTGAACAAATCTTGACAAAGTGTGGCGATTGATGGCAAGCATTTACATCGTGTGGCAACTGGATTATAATGGTCTGTAGAGCAAAAGGAGGGGAATTCATCATGCCGCGTATGTACCGAGTATTTGCCTTTTGGACCGCGGTTATTGCCATGATGGCCTATGCGGGAAACCTGTTGGAAATGGCGCTTTTATTTTTCGCTCAAACCGCATTTTTTCTCGCTTTAAGCTATATGAACTTATCTGAACGCGGATACATTTATGTATTTGCCGGTTACCTGGTCTTGTTCTTTGTCTGTTTTACATATTACGCCACCTTTATGATGTGATTAAAAATTTTATGACAACGATGGATATCACGAGGCAACTGAATGGTCAGTTGCCTCGTTTAAGTTTTTTTAGGAACAAACGAATACGGGTTAAAATGATGCAACACCTCTTCAGGTACCCCTTTGGCTAAGACCAACACTGAAAAAGCATCGCTGATTCCTCCCGGCGAGATCAGGTAGCGAATCGCTCTGTTTTTTTTAGCCAGTGGCGAAAAAGGATCTCTATCTTGATGCTCTTTCAAGAGGTCCAAGATCCCACTCATTAGCAAAAAATTGGCCTGAGGAAAAAGACCAACCTCCTTCAGTCCACACTCTTTCGCCATCCAGCTTAAGGCATCAAAGCAGACATCGGCCGTCAGATCTTTTTCACCCGGTTGGTCATAGAGGGCATCGTCCACCTGATGCCGATAAAAGGAACGCAACGTGCCCCTTGAGTACCGGGGCAGTTTTAAATCCTCCCAGCGGTAACCGTAATCGATGATGATACAAAGCCCTTTCTCAAGCCAAGCGCTTATTTTTTTTATCCAGTTCATCCCATCCACGGGCACCTCGATACGCTGTCCATCCGGCACTTCAATCTCTAAGAGGGTTAAATAATGGGTGAGGGCCGGATGATGAAGGGGACGCTTTTTTTCAACGAGCTGACGGCTTTCTCGATCATAACCGACGCCAATTTCAAGCCAGGCCTCCCCCTTTTTTTCCACAACATAAACAGGTAAAGCATCGGCCACCTCGTTAGCAAAAATAACCCCTGTAAACGGATCGGCCCCCTGTTCCAGTTCATCTTCCGTCAACCATTTCACCTGGTTGGCGTGGACCTGTAACTTGCTTTGCTGTAAATCTTGGTGATATGCACTTTTTTCCAGCAGAAAAAACTGTAATTGCTGATACGCTTCAGGATCATGTTCTAAAACACTATCTAAAAAGTGCTTAGCAAACTCCCCTGTTCCTCCACCAATTTCACAAAAATGAAGGGGAAAACCCCAGCTTTTTATCAATTTTAAGGTAAAACGAGCGAGGGTTTCAGCAAAAACAGGATGGACGGAACTGGACGTATAAAAATCCCCTTGTTTGCCGATTTTGGGCCGTCTCTGCATATAGTAACCCCAAGTGGGATGGTATAAGCATAAGTCCATATAATCCCGAAAGGAGATCATCTTATCGGGACTTTGTTCAATTCGTTGAATGATTTCCTCTTGTAACCGAAGCATCAGGCTCCTCCCACAAACGGATTGTATCGCTTTTCATCGCCGATGGTTGTTTCCGGGCCATGCCCCGGATACACCATGGTTTCGGGGGGAAGGGTAAATAACTTCTCTTTGATGGACTTAATCAGCGTAGCATGATCACCACCGGGCAAATCCGTTCGGCCGATCGATCCGGCAAACAAGGTATCTCCTGCAATTAGCACATTTTCGTCCCGTATATAAAAAGAAACACTGCCTGGTGAATGGCCTGGGGTATGAAACACCTCTAAGGAAAGGCCAGCCAAGGTTAAAACCTGACCATCCGATAAGCTGTGATCGCGGGGACGACATTTGACCGGTTCAAACATCGGCCAGCGGGCGGAACCATTTAGTTCCGGATCCAAGAGCCAATCCGCTTCCAAATCATGAATATAGACAGGAGCTTGGGTCACCTGACGCACCTCTTCCAGGCCCCCAATATGATCAAAATGGGCATGCGTGAGCAAGATGGCCACAATTTTTAGCGGGCGAATGTAATCCAACATCGCTTGGGGATCCTGACCTGGATCGATGATGATCCCCTCTCCCTTTTCATTGGAAAGCACATAGCCATTCATTTGTAAAGGACCCAGCGGTTGTGTCCATAGCTTCACAGTATCACCTTTTTCCTATTATTCTTTCTTATTCTTTCCTCATTTTACCTAATCATCATGAGAAGCAGCAAGCTAAGGAATTGTTAAGCCCATTTGTAAAAATATACTATCTGAAGACTTTTTTTCACAGCAATAACTGTTCATCTTCAGGGACACACTACAATAATAAACCAAGCACACTAGCATTGGTTGCGGAAAGGGTGAAAGCATGTTTCAAAGGAGAATCTCAAGAAGGATCCTTTTAACCCTGACAGCTCTGCTCATCATTACGGCTTGTACCCCTAATGGTACAACCCCTAACGATACACAAGAACCTGAGCGGGAACCCCAACCCTTTCAGGGGCAGAGTGAAAGGGAACCCGTTAAAGAGAATGGACGGGATCAGGTTGTAGAAGAGTTTGACCGAAAAACTGCTCAACAAACGGCCGAGCGACTGGCTAAGTTAGCCACCCGGGTGAGTGAGGTGAACGATGCCACGGCCGTGGTGGTAGGTCCGTGGGCGGTGGTAGGCATTGATATTGACGCCAGTTATGACCGGGGACGGGTGGGCAATATTAAGTACAGCGTAGCTGAAGCATTAAAGCAAGACCCGGCCGGAGCCTATGCTGTGGTGACGGCAGATCCCGACACCTTACAGCGGCTGAGGGAGATGAGGGAAGCGATTCAAAACGGTGAACCCGTGGAGGGCATTATGAATGAGTTGGCAGAAATCGTCGGCCGGCTGATGCCGCAAATTCCCCGGGAAGTGGAATCCCCCCAAAGGACCCCGCAACAAAAGGACAATGTTGATGAAGCGGAAAAGAGCAAAGACTTGAATCGCCTGGAGTAATTTAATTTAGATGTGATAATTAAAAAACCCCTTACAGCAAATCCCATTGCTGCAAGGGGGGTTATTTTTAATCCTGATGCTGGCCAGCTTGATTTTCTTCCAAATCAAACCACAATTGTTGCACAGCTTGGACTGGAAACTTCTTTTCCAGCTCTACGCCCTTTTGTTGCAACCGAACAATATACATATCGTCATGCTGGTCCACTTCAACCGTTTGAACACCGTGGTCCTCGGTCAGTATGGTCCAAAAAAATTGGCATGTTTCTTGAGCCGCCTCATCATGGGGCCGCTGCTCCAACACATAGTAAATCTGCAGCCAATTAAACAAGGCCTGATCCAGTGTCATGGAGTCACCCATCCTTTACGACTCATCGTAGCGACTGGCTCTATAGCGGACCACGGCCAGCACCGCCACGGTAATGACAACGATATCAGCGATGGGAATCTCATAAGCCATAAACGTTAAGATGAAACAGCCTAAAACAAGGATGAGATAGACCAAGGCTTGTTTTAAGAGGGGAAGCTTACGGGCAAAGCCCAGTTTATAAGCAGCGGCCATAAAAACAACAATCACCACATACAATAGCAGAAATGCCAGAGGCGGGTCGGTAACGGAGTAAATGTACTTGGCGATCAACCCTGTGGGTTCCGGTTGAACCATTTGACCGGCAGCTGCTGCAAACGTCACATTTTTCATCTGCCTATTAGCGATCTCCTTTTAGCTGATGTAAATATTGAATTTCATCCCCATATTCCCGCTCGTCCTCCACCGGTGTTTCTAGGATGACCGGCAGATGTTGAAAACGCTCCTCTTTCAAAAAGAGACTGAGGGCTTCTGAACCGATATGGCCCTGGCCAATTTTTTCATGGCGGTCTTTACGGCTGTTAAAGGGCGCCTTGCTATCATTAAAATGGATACAGTATAGATGGTCCAGATAACCTGTCTCCTCCATCTCCTGTACGAGATCCCCAAAAGTCTCCTCACTCCAGATCCCCGCGGCAAATCCATGGCAAGTATCAAAACAAAAACCGATTTTTTCCGGATGGTTGGTGGCCTGGCGCACTTCCATCAGGGTTTTAATCTCCTGCCCCAGCTCAGACCCTTGCCCCGCTGTGTTTTCCAACAGCAGTTTCGTAGGTCCCTCATAATTATCTAAAATTAAATTTAGGGTTTCGATCATGCGTTGGATTCCATATTCCTCTCCTTCACCCACATGCTTGCCGCAGTGCACGACAGCCCCTTTGGCCCCGTAGGCCTCGGCAATGTTTAAATCTTCCAGTATGGAGCGAATAGTCACTTCCTGTAGATCAGCTTTGGGCGTTGATAAATTGGTGATGTAAGGCGTGTGACAAACCACCTCAAGCCCATGTTCAGCACAATATTCCCGCCCTTTTTTTGCATCCACTTCATCTATCTTTTTAGGGCGCAATCCCCGGGGGTTTTTGGTAAAGACCTGAAATGAAGCTGCACCCAGTTCTACGGCTGTTTCAGCAGCCTTTTTAAGACCTTTGCCTACACTGATATGGCATCCGATTTTCACAACGTTTTCTCTCCTTTGTTAAACAATACATCAATACATCCGTTCTATAAACAAGTCTCTTTCAATGATATAATAGGGGGGGCTTTTTCACAAGTTTAAACCCAGAGGAGAAAGGCGGAAAAGGTATGAACCGTAAACAAACCGTCCCGCTTGTCCTGGCTTTGCTCACGGTCATTCTGTTTGTGCTAACGGGAATCAGCATCGCTGAAAGGAAACTGGGCTTAGCCTTAATCACGTTTATAGTGTCCGTTCTGCTGATTGGCTGTGGCATGATTTTGAAACGCAGGAGAAGTGCTTAAAAATTGATCCACGATGGACTGGTGCAGCCCGGGACGGGCAATAAAAATGGACGTTTTCTCAAAGATGGGGATCGGCTGATTGGTAATGGTGCTGGCCAGTGCCCCGGCCTCCTGGGCAATAAACACCCCTGCCCCAAAATCCCATGGGGAAAGGCTCAGGGCAAAATAGGCGTCCAAGCGGCCGCTGGCCACATAGGAAAGTTCCAAGGCTGCACTGCCTAAAGAACGGCTGCCCCGCACAGCTCCCACCAAAGCTTGCAAGGGGCGATAATCAAAATAGCGGTTGGGTGTCAGCCATAGACTGTTTATGCCGATCACCGCTTCTTCAATGGGACGTTGTTCTAACTTGTCCAAAGGCTGATCATTTAAATAAGCCCCGTGACCTTTGATGGCATAAAATAATTCATCAACCACCGGATCATACACTAGGCCCAACTGAGGCTTACCCTGATAATACAAGGCAACAGAAACACAAAAATTACACTTTTGATGGACAAAATTGGTGGTGCCATCAATGGGATCTATAATCCACACCCACTCCTTGTAGGGGTTTTTAATCTCTTCTTTGTATACGCCTTCTTCGGCTAAAATTTGATGGCCGGGGTACTTTTGGCGAATGCGCTCAATAAAAAATTGTTCTATTTCCCGGTCTTTATCGGTTACCAAATTCTTGATGGATGTTTTGTACATAACACGAATGTTTGTTTTTATGCTTTGGCGCAAATTTTCACCAGCTTCCATAATCCACTCTCGTGCGTTGCGATAAATCGGTAAAAGATCACTGGTTGCCAAAATTCACCCCTCCTGTTGGCTGTCAACATGTGGTCTACTAAGAGTATACTAATTTTAAGCCAAAAAAAACACCTCACCTGACCCGGCAAGATGTTACAAGCACATTTACCCTATTCTATTCCTCTTTTTCTATCCCCACCGCCTATTTTTGATGGACAGGAGTTTGAAACGCTTCCAACAATAACATCTCTTTGCGCAACTCAGCTAAGCGACGCTTACACTGCTCTATTTTATCAAGATCTTCTTCCAGCATGGCCTCATGGAGATTGGACAACTCATAGTCGATTTCCATCAGCAAAACCGGAATCCTTTTCTCAGCATCTGTCCTTTTTAAGGCTTGGATCACCTGTTCCAATCTAAGCCTCCCCCTTCAAAAGAGATTACGCCATATCCCTCGCGCTACTCACCAATCCACCTCAGCCAACCTGGAAACGCCAATATTCTGACAATTCAAGGGTTCGTTAGTATATCATATTATGCAGTGCAGGCTTTGACAATAACATTTTTTCTGCAGGTTTTCTTTTTTGATATAGTAATCTAAAGCAGAAATTTAAGCAAGAGATAAACAAGTGTATTTATTGGTACTACCGCAAGCTAGCGAAAGCGTTAGGTGTCAAAAATCTGTTGACAACGAGCCAGGTATGTTTTTGCCTCTTTTTCCATACGCTCCAGCAATTCTTTAACGGTTGGAATGTCATTAATCAGCCCCATCACTTGTCCGGCCCAGCCAAAACCTTCCTCAATCTTTCCCTGATAGATAAGGGCTTGATTAGCTTTCCCGCTCACCCAGTCAGCCAGCTCTTCGTATGTGGCCCCCTCAGCTTCACGGGCTAAAATTTTTTCCACCAGGGGCGTCTTCACCGCCCGGCCGGGAGCCCCCCAACTGCGCTTGATCACTCTGGTGTCCAGCTCAGAACCTTCCACAAGCAACTGTTTATAGCGGGGATGGGCATGAACACATTCCTGGGTGGCAATAAAGCGGGTGCCCATTTCAATTCCCTCAGCTCCTAGAGCAAAAGCAGCCAGATAACCGCGCCCATCTCCTATTCCGCCACTGGCCACCACGGGGATGGAAACGGAATCAACCACCCGGGGAATCAAGACAAGGGTCCCAAGGTCATCCCGGCCGATATGGCCACCTCCTTCCTGTCCAACGGCCATTACGGCGTCTGCTCCCAAGCTCTCTGCCTTTTGAGCCTGCCGTACGGTTGAAACCAAGACCAGCTTTTTGATGGAAGTATTCTTCA
>CALFAC010000016.1 GCA_937927935.1 uncultured Bacillaceae bacterium | reverse complement strand
AAGGGATTGGCTTGGATAACGGTGAAAGATGGTGAGCTGAAAAGCCCTATTGTGAAGTTTTTCACTGATCAAGAATTGGAGCAGTTGAAACAGATTTTGGAAGCGGAAGAAGGGGATTTGCTCCTCTTTGTGGCGGACAAACCTCAGGTGGTGGCTGACGCCTTAGGGGCTTTACGCCTGAAGCTAGGTGAGGAGCTGGGGCTGATCAATGAAAATGAGTATAAATTCTGCTGGGTGATTGACTTCCCCCTGGTGGAATACGATCCCGATGAGAAACGGTATGTTGCCTTGCATCACCCCTTTACCATGCCCCGTGAAGAGGATCTGCACTTGTTTGAGACGGATCCCCTGGCCATGCGGGCCCAAGCTTATGATTTGGTGCTCAATGGCCACGAAATAGGGGGAGGTAGCATGCGGATCTATAAGCGGGAGATTCAGGAAAAGATGTTTAAACTGTTGGGCTACTCCCCTGAAGAAGCTCAACAAAAATTTGGGTTTTTGCTGGAAGCCTTTGAATATGGAACGCCGCCTCATGGGGGGATGGCCTTTGGATTTGACCGTTTAGTGATGCTTTTGGCCGGAGTGAACAACTTGCGGGATACCATCGCTTTTCCCAAAACGGCCAGCGCCAGCTGCTTGCTGACAGGAGCACCGTCAGAAATCGATCCCAAACAGCTGGAAGAGCTCTCACTTAGGATTAGCACCGTCTCCTTGGACTAAGCTTGCTGCAACTTTCCAGCCAAAAATGCGTTGCATTCCAAAAATGGATGTGATATCATTGTAACACCGAAGAGTCCTGAGTTGTGCGTGGTTTGCGTGTGTTTTGAGCCAACACCAACATAAAGGGAGTCCGGCGTCTCTCTGTGGAACATAGGCCTGAAGAAGGACATGTGAAGCAGGGAGCAGGGCACCCACCTGCGAGGGCAGGGATTCAAAACTATGTAAATCACGGCAAAGGCGGGACTCTTGATTTTTTCCACGTTGAATACAGACATTTAAACCGCTAAGGGCTGTTCATCCATCATGATGAACAGCCCTGTTTATTTTTTACTTTATCCACTCTCGTAGAATCAAGCGGTGATACCATTGGTCAGGTCAGCTAGTCCAGCTTGCCCTTGGGACCAAAAAATTCATAGTTGATTTGTTCCTCTTGGATGCCCATTGCTCTTAGTATACGTAGCACTTCTTTCATAAAGGGTACGGGTCCGCAAAAGTAAAACTGGGCATCCCGCTGGGGGATGATGGACTCAAACCAGTCAATATCAATATAACCTTCTTTATCAAAGCGGTTTAAAGCCCGATCTTCTTCCGTTGGCCGTTCATAGCAAAAATAGGTATTCAGTTGGGGATGCTGTTTTTTTAAGGCCAACACTTCTTCCCTGAAGGCATGGGTGCGGCCATTGATGGCGGCATGGATAAAGGTCACCGGTCGATCGGAAGTGTTGAGTGCCGTTTTTAACATGCTCAACAAGGGAGTTAAACCCACTCCACCGCTAATCAAAACCACTGGCCGGTCACTGGATTGATCCAAAATAAAATTGCCTGCCGGAGGGCTAATTTCAAGCATGTCCCCTTCATTCACTTTCTGATGAAGAAAAGTGGACACTACACCGGCCGGTTTAGTATCGGTGCCATCTTCCCGCTTCACACTGATACGAAAATAATCTTGACCCGGCCGATCCGATAAGCTGTACTGACGATGATGGATATACGGCTCTCCTGGGATCTCAACTTTCACACTGATGTATTGGCCAGGTTTAAAATGGGGCAGCATTCCACCATCTTTTGGTTTTAAATAAAAGGACGTAATTACATCGCTCTCTTTTACTTTTTTGACCACAATGAAGGGTTTAAAATCTTTCCAGCCGCCTGGTTGCTGTTCCACTTCTTTATACAGTTGGCGTTCCACTTCGATAAAAACGTCAGCAATCACTTGATACGCTTCTTTCCAGGCATGAAGCACTTCAGGAGTAGCTGCCTCCCCAAGTACCTCCTCGATGGCCGCCAATAAGTTTTCTCCGACAATGGCATACTGTTCAGGCTTAACGCCTAAACTGCGGTGTTTGTGGGCGATCAGTTCCACCTCTGGCAAAATTTGATCTAAACAATCAATGTGAGCCGCCGCTCTATAGACGGAATGGGCCAGAGCGGAAGGTTGTTTCCCCATTTTTTGGTTGGTTTGGTTAAACACGTTTAATAATTCGGGATGTTTGGAAAACATGCGGGTATAAAAATGTTTGGTTATGATTTCGCCTTGGCTTTGAAGAATGGGAGCGGTCGATTTAACGATTTTTATGGTTTCTGGACTTAGTTGGGTATGGGTTTTCATTCATATTCCTCCCAATTATTCCTTTTGGATATTTAAGTGAGCTCACTTTTTCAGGTATGATTATAACTTAAAAAGGTGTATTTTAAATACATCTTTTCTGGTCATTTATTGAAAATTATGTGAACATCCTATGCTAAAGGGAAAGGGAGGTTGATTAAACTACCTTAGAGGGATGGTTTGTGCTACCATGATCACAGGGACTAACGTCTTAAAGATCCTTAGACGGATCTTAATTGTTCCTGTTTCACCAAGAAATAGGATTTTAAATAAAGGATGGGTCAGCATGCGATTAACCCGCTATACAGATTATGCCATCAGGGTGCTGATTTATTTGGGTTTGCAAGGATCAGACCGCTTGGTGAGCATCAAAGAGATTGCCGATATCTACCAGATTTCTAATAATCATTTGATTAAAATCGTTCATGAACTGGGCAAGTTAGGCTTAGTGGAAACCGTACGCGGACGGGGCGGTGGGATCAGGTTGGCCAGAAATCCAGAGGAGATCTGCTTAGGGTGGGTGATTCGTCAGACGGAGGAAGATTTCAATTTGGTGGAATGCTTTGATTCTGAGAAGAGTGCCTGTCTCCTTAGCCCATCCTGCCAGTTGAAAGGGGTGCTAAGTCAGGCAGTGGATGCTTTTCTTTCGGTGTTGGACAGGTATACCCTTGCTGATATAATGAGAAATAAAAAAGAAATAAGTTCGCTTATTAACAAGGAAGGATCGTATGAAACCATCTAAAGATGTCGTTCGTGTTCTAAAGGTCAGTTGGAGGAGGGGCGGTCGCCCCATTTTGAATGATGTGAGTTGGAGAGTGAAGGAAGGGGAACACTGGGCCCTCATTGGACTCAATGGATCAGGTAAAACTTCTTTGCTCAATTTGATCACCGGGTATGAGTGGCCCAGCCAGGGAGCGATCGAACTCCTTGGGGAACGTTTGGGGCAAGTGGAATTAAGGAGCCTGCGCCAAAAAATTGGCTGGGTGAGCGCCGCCTTGGCCGAACGCTATCGCAGTCAGGCCGATTTATCAGCCCGGGACGTGGTTTTGAGTGGAAAATTTGGTTCCATTGGTCTATGGGAACGGGTCAGTGTGGCTGATCAGGAACAGGCCGACTATTTGCTGAGTCAAATTTCAATGGCCCATCGGGCCCATGACCCCTTTCAGCGCTTGTCCAGCGGGGAAAAGCAAAAGGTTCTTCTGGCCAGAGCCTGGATGGCAAAGCCAAAGCTGATCATTTTGGATGAACCTTGCACGGGACTAGATCTTAAGGCGAGGGAAGAACTGTTGGCCAGCTTGGAACGGCTTGGCCGCCAAAATGGCCCCACCATGCTTTATGTGACTCACCATATAGAGGAAATCATGCCCACTTTCACCCATGCACTCTTACTTAAAGAAGGCACCGTCGTGGCCCAAGGTCCGAAGGAAGACGTTTTAACAGCCCCTCTTTTGAGCCAAACCTTTGACGTTCCTGTCACGATTGATTGGGAGCACGGTCGCCCGTGGATAAAGATTGGGAGCGCCAACGCTCCAGTCGCTCAGCAATGGTTTTTTCATACCCATGCTGAGTAGGGAAGTAAAACTTATGGCCAAGCAGCTCTTTCGGTAAATACTCTTGAGGGACGTATCCACCAGGAAAATGATGGGGATATTTGTACCCTTTTCCATGTCCCAGTTGCTTGGCCCCTCGATAGTGGCTATCCCTTAAATGAAGGGGAACTTGGCCGCTTTTTTCTTTTTCAACCGTCGCCAAGGCTTTGTCAATCCCCTTAATGGCTGAATTGCTTTTGGGTGCCGTGGCGATGTAAATCGTTGCTTCTGCTAACGGAATGCGGGCTTCGGGCATGCCTAAAAACTCAACGGCATAGGCGGCGGCCTGAGCCACTAAAAGGGCCATGGGATCGGCCACCCCCACATCTTCAGCGGCATGAACATACAGCCGCCGGGCGATAAAGCGGGGATCTTCCCCGGCGTAAATCATCCGGGCCAACCAATACAGGGCCGCATCAGGATCAGAGCCCCTCAAACTTTTAATAAAGGCTGAGATCACATCATAATGCTGATCTCCATTTTTATCATATTGGACCATACGCCTTTGAATGGATTCTTCAGCCACTTCCAGGGTAATGACGATGCGCCCCTCTTTGTCTGGAGGGGTGGTTAAGGCCGCCAGTTCCAGGGCATTTAAGGCATTGCGGGCATCGCCATTGGCCACCTGGACGATATGGTCTAAAGCATCAGGTTGAAGGACGATGTTCTGCTCTCCCAGTCCGCGTTCTTTATCGGTTAAGGCTCGGTTTATAATCTTACGCAGATGGTTATCATTTAAAGGTTCCAAGGCGAAAATGCGCAAACGGGATAGTAGTGCGCTATTGATCGCAAACATGGGGTTTTGGGTTGTGGCCCCGATCAAAATCAGGGTGCCATCCTCAATAAAGGGCAGCAAGGCATCTTGTTGCGCTTTATTAAAATGATGAATTTCGTCAATAAATAGAACGGTGCGCACCTGGTCATATTTAAGTCTTTCCTTGGCGGCACTAATCACCTGGCGCAGCTCCTGGACGCCTGAGGTGACCGCATTCACCTGTTCGAAATACGATTTGGTGGTGTTGGCGATCACTTTGGCCAAGGTGGTTTTCCCTGTTCCAGGCGGACCGTAAAAGATCATGGGCGTTATTCGGTCGGCTTCAATGGAGCGGCGCAAGAGCTTTCCTGGACCAATCAGATGCTCTTGCCCCACGATTTCATCCAACGTTCGGGGTCTGAGACGGTTGGCCAATGGTTCTTGGCCGCGAGACGTATGTTGGGCAAAATCAAACAGGTCCATCCTTCTCACCCTTTTTTGTCTGTGATCATTCCAATTGTAACAATCTCTGCCTTAGACAACAATGAAAAGAAGTTTTTCCCCTTCCTTTAAAGAGACGGGGCATTGCCTAATGAAACTTTAAAGAGCAGATGTGGTAAAATGGAGATAATAATACCTTTAATACCGGTCTATTAACAGGGAAATGATCGATTATAGCGGAGGTGTCTCAGTTGAGAATTTCGACCAAAGGGCAGTATGGACTCACCATCATGATGGAGCTGGCCCAGCATTACGGCGAAGGACCTGTTTCACTCCGCAAAATAGCGGAGATACATGATTTATCGGAGCATTATTTAGAACAGCTGATCTCCCCTTTGCGCAACGCTGGCCTGGTGAAAAGCGTTCGTGGAGCTTATGGAGGCTATGTACTGGCTAAAGAGCCGGATAAGATTACCGCTGGGGATGTGATTCGCATCTTAGAAGGCCCCATTAAGCCCGTCGAATTTGATGAAGAGAAAGATCCGGCCAAGCGTGATTTATGGCGCAGGATCAGAGATAGCATCACCGAGGTGCTTGATTCCACCACTTTGGATGATTTGATCAACTACCGTGATGAAGGCGAAGAAAGTGTGATGTTTTACATTTAAATTGTGATGTTTTACACTTACATGATTTGATGGTGAATCCATTGTTAGAAGCGGAGAGGGATATGATGGCGCTCATTTACGTAGATCATGCAGCAACAACACCCCTTCATCCTCAAGTTATAGATGTGATGCATAAGGTGCTGACCAAGCAGTATGGCAACCCCTCCAGCATCCATTCTTTTGGCCGTGAAGCCAAATCCATCATGGAACAGGCCAGGCGCACCATCGCTCATCATTTGGGTGTTCAGGCCAAGGAAATCGTCTTTACCAGCGGTGGCACCGAAGCGGACAATTTGGCCATCTTAGGCATCGCCAGGGCTTATCGGGATAAAGGGAAGCATATCTTAAGTTCTCAAGCGGAGCATCATGCTGTTTTACACGCTTTAGAACAGTTGGAGCGGGACGGCTTTGAAGTGACCTATTTGCCCGTGGATCAAAACGGCCAAGTGCGGCCTGAAC
This sequence comes from uncultured Bacillaceae bacterium, assembly GCA_937927935.1. Lineage (GTDB taxonomy): Bacteria > Bacillota > Bacilli > Caldalkalibacillales > Caldalkalibacillaceae > CALFAC01. The sequence goes on along the minus strand of CALFAC010000016.1, from coordinate 11,457 downwards.
AAGTAGAAGCAGCCATTCGTCCCGATACCATCTTGGCCAGCTTTATCCTGGTCAATAATGAAACAGGGGTGATCAACCCCATTGAGGAAATTGGACGCATGCTAAAGGAACGGGAGATCATTGTTCATACCGATGCCGTTCAAGCCTTGGGGGCACTGCCTCTTGATTTGGCTGCTCTGCCAGTGGATGCTGTCTCTTTTTCTGCTCACAAAATCAATGGGCCCAAAGGGGTGGGCTGTCTATACATTAAAGATGGGATTAAACTGCATCCCCTGCTATACGGTGGTTCCCAGGAGCGCCTACGGAGGGCTGGAACGGAAAATGTGCCTGGCGTGGCAGGCTTTGCTGAGGCCCTGAAGTTGGTTTATGCTGAATGGGAAGAAAGGACCGACAAGTACCGCAAACTGAAGGCCGATTTCTTGGATCATCTAGCCGCTCAAGGCGTCCCATTTTTGTTCAATGGCGATGAAACCCATAGCGTGCCCCATATTGTCAATCTTAGTTTTCCCGGTGTAAAGGCCAGCACTCTTCTGACCAATCTTGATTTGGAGGGCGTGGCGGCCTCCAGCGGATCAGCCTGTACAGCTGGCTCTTTAACTCCCTCCCATGTGATTTTGGCCATGTATCACGATGAAGAGCGGGCCCAATCGGCTGTTCGGTTCAGCTTTGGCTTGGGGAACACGGGCGAGGAGATGAAAGAGCTGGCCGAAAAAATTGCCACTATCCTCAGCCGGTTAAACAAACAAGGGTTAAACTTCACTTAAGGAGGTGAGCTTCGTGACCTCAATTGCCCAGATGATGGCGCCTTGGCTAAAAGCCAACCGCTTGCGATTTAAAAAAGTACCGGAACAGACGCGCATCGTGGTAGGGATGTCGGGAGGTGTTGACTCCTCTGTAACCGCCCTGGTCCTTAAGGAGCTTGGGTTCGATGTTGTGGGGATCTTTATGAAAAATTGGGACGACACGGATGAAAACGGTGTATGTACGGCAACCGAAGATTTTCATGATGTGATGGCCGTTTGTGACCACATTGGTATTCCCTATTACTCAGTCAATTTTGAAAAGGAGTATTGGGACCGGGTATTTACGTATTTTTTAGAGGAGTATAAAGCGGGGCGCACACCTAACCCTGATGTGATGTGCAATAAGGAGATCAAATTTAAAGCGTTTTTAGATCATGCCCTTGATTTAGGGGCTGATTTTGTAGCAACTGGTCATTACGCCCAAATTGAAGTGCAGGGGGATCAGGTGCGTCTCCTTAGAGGGGCCGATCCGGGTAAAGATCAAACGTACTTTTTAAATCAGCTTAACCAAAGGCAACTTAGCCAAGTGGTGTTTCCCATCGGTCATTTGCTGAAGAAAGAGGTGCGTCGCATCGCCCTGGAGGCTAATTTGCCGACGGCTAGGAAAAAAGATAGCACGGGTATCTGTTTTATAGGTGAAAAGGATTTTAAGTCATTTTTAAGCACCTACCTACCCGCCCAGCCCGGGGAGATTAGGCAGAAATCCACCGAAAAAACTTTGGGACGTCATGATGGCCTGATGTATTACACCATCGGTCAAAGGCAGGGCTTAGGCTTGGGAGGTCCAGGGGGCCCCTGGTTTGTGGTGGATAAAGATTTGAAAAACAATATTTTATACGTGGAATCAGGGGCGGATAATCCATACCTTTATTTTGAAGGACTGGTCGCTTCTCAACTAAATTGGATCAGCGGTAAAGCTCCCTCCAATCCATTCCATTGCACTGCCAAGTTTCGCTATCGGCAAGAAGATCACCCATGCACCGTTGTTCTGAAGGAAGATGGAAGCTGTGCAGTTACTTTTGACGAGCCCCAACGGGCTGTCACCCCTGGACAAGCAGTCGTTTTCTACCGTGGAGAGGAGTGTTTAGGCGGAGGGATTATTGATTACGGCGTGCAGGATGAGGAGCGCCTCAAGCTTCAAGATGCTTATGTTTAAGCATAACGGGTAAAGGAGAACGGTGGTATGCCCAGGCCAGAGTTAACCCAGTATGATCAAAGCCGGCCGTACATCAAGGGGAAACTAAGCTACGAGATTTTTCATAACACGGAGAATTACTATACGGTGAGCAAGGTGAAGGTGTTGGAGAGCACCGAAGAGATTGATGATAAAGAGGTAACGGTGGTGGGTTACTATCCCCCTTTACTGGAAGGGGAAACCTACCTTTTTTGGGGACGTTTTAAAGATCATCCCCGATTTGGCCGGCAATATCATCTTGACTATTTTCAAAAAGAGATTCCCCAAGGGACGGAAGGCTTGATTGCCTATTTATCCAGCGATCTCTTCCCAGGAATTGGGAAAAAGACCGCTGAGCGAATTGTAGACACCTTGGGGGAAGAAGCTGTTGCTTTAATCCTGGAAGATCCGGCTGTTTTAAAGCGGGTTCCCCGCTTGACTGAGGAACAGCGAGCCGTGGTGCATCAACGTCTGTTAGAATATCAAGGCTTGGAACAGGTCATGCAGCGACTGGGTCAGTACGGAATCGGTCTGGGACTGGCCGTTCAAATCTACCAAACCTATGGTGACAAGGCTTTACAGGTGATTGAGGAAAATCCTTATCAATTAATGGAAGATATAGAAGGAATTGGTTTTAAACGGGCCGATACCATTGCCAGAGCGATGGGAATACCGGTGGATGCCCCCCAGCGCATCAGGGCCGCCTGCCTGCATCTGATTCAAAAGGAGGCAGAAGATCATGGCCATGTTTACGTTCCATTGGATCAAGCGATTCAGCGGGTTGAGGACCTGTTAAATCAGAGCTTAGCTAGCGCCGATACTGGTGAGGTTAACATCGAGCCTGATGCGGTAAAAGAGCATTTAATCCGTTTAGCCCAAGAGGAACTTTTAATTTTGGAAGAGGACCGTCTGTATCTCCCCTCCCTGTTTTTCGCCGAGCGAGGCTTTGCCAAAAAAGTGAAGCGCTTGCTTAACCAAACGATCCAACTTCCCGTTTCTTATGATCAGCTGTTAAAAATAATCGGCCAGATAGAGGATGAATTGGGTCTGGAATACGCCCCCAGTCAGCGGGAAGCTATTGAACAAGCCTTAAAATCCCCTTTGATCATATTAACGGGGGGACCAGGCACAGGAAAAACAACAGTGATCAAAGGCATCGTCCATTGTTTTGCCCGCCTCTACGACCTTTCAGTCAATCCGCGGGACTACGTAAAGAAGGGAGAGCCGTTCCCCTTTTTATTGGTGGCTCCCACTGGTCGAGCGGCCAAACGTTTGGCCGAATCAACGGGTCTACCTGCCTTTACCATCCACCGGCTGTTGGGCTGGAAGGGGGGGCAGGCTTTTGAATATGATGATGAACACCGTTTATCAGGGAAACTGTTGATTGTGGATGAATCTTCCATGATGGATCAATGGCTGGCTAACCAACTGTTTAGAGCCCTTCCTGATGATATTCAGGTGGTTTTGGTGGGGGATCAGGATCAGCTTCCCTCCGTCGGCCCCGGCCAAGTGTTAACCGATCTTTTGCGCTGCACATCAATCCCAGTGGTCCAACTGCAGGACATTTTTCGGCAGGCCAGTCATTCCACCATCATCACCTTGGCCCATCAAATTAAAGCTGGGGATTATGATCTGGATCTATTCACCTCTAAGCCAGATTTTCGCTTTTTTCCCTGTTCAGCGACTCAAGTGGTTAACGTGGTGGGGCAAATTTGTCAGCTGGCCTTAGCCCGTGGGTTTACCTTTAGAGACATCCAGGTGTTGGCCCCCATGTATAAAGGCGATGCCGGAATCCATGCTTTAAACAAACATTTGCAGGCCACCTTTAACCCGCCCTCTCCCACCAAAAAAGAGCTGATGTGGGGCGAACATCGATTCCGTGTGGGGGATAAAGTGCTTCAACTGGTTAACAATGTAGATCATCATGTTTACAATGGGGATATTGGTCAAGTGCTTGCCATTTTAGATGCGGAGGAGTCGGCGCATAAGGAAGAAGAAGTCGTGGTCCAGTTTGATGAACAGGAGGTGCGCTATCGGAAAAATGATTTGAACCAGCTGACTCTCGCTTATTGCTGTTCCATCCATAAGGCTCAGGGCAGTGAATACCCCATTGTCATCATTCCCATTGTGAACAGCTATTGGCGCATGCTTAAACGCAATCTGTTATACACGGCAGTCACCCGGGGAAAAGAGTACCTGTTCTTCTGCGGTGAGGAGCAGGCTATTAAAATGGCCATCCAACGCCAAGAGGTGGCTAAACGCTTTACCACATTAAGGGAGTGTATTGAGGGTGAAGATGCGCTTAAAGCGCAATTTTGGTAAACACTCCTAGTTATGTTTAGCTTTGCTTTACACCAAACTAAAAACGTACGGAAAGGGGGGCTTTTCCGTGCGTCGGGCAGGTGACGTACTTGGTTTAGCCGTGATCGATGTCACGTCAGGAAAAAAATTGGGGCAAGTGGATGATCTTTTATTTGATCGGGAAGGACGTCTCCATGGGCTTTCACTATCTCGAACCTCCTGGTTTGAAAAAAAAATCTATTTACCCCTTGACCATATTTTGAGCATCGGGGAAGATTGTGTCACCATCGAAGGTCCCTTACCGGACAAATTGCCTCTCCCCAAAGAGGAATGGTTTCGGTATAGCCGAGGGGAACAGCAGATGCTGGGTCGGCCGGTCATCACCACCAATGGTAAGCAGTTGGGGATCCTGGAAGAGGTATATTTTGATGAGAAACAGGGAAACATAGTAGGGTACGAGTTATCGGACGGTTTTATGAACGACGTAATGGATGGCCGGCAACTGATCTGCCAGCCGGATCAGTTTTTATTTGGACAAGATGCGTTTGTTGTCCAAAGCCCGGTTGATCCTGAGCCGATGTAAAGTTTTTAACCAGGAGGAAAATGATGGACGTGATCATTTGCCCCAACTGCAAAAGTAAAGAGATCGGGAAAATTGCCACCAGTCAATACTACTGCTGGAACTGCTTTATTGAATTTGCCTTTAGTGATGGCAAATATGATGTGTTTCAAATTGAGGAAGATGGCACATTAAGTTCCTTAAATGATTTGATGGAAGATGAGGGAATCCCTCTGATCACGCCTAACCTAAACCACCAGCTGGACTGGTAAAGGGAGGGGGATGATGATGAAACGCGGCTGGCTAACCTCTCTTGTGGCACTCAGCGGTTTGATGTTGACCATGTGGCAATGGATGAAAAAACGTTCCGGAACAAGGTTGATGACCAGACAGATCATGAGGCAATGGCTTAACCAGAACGCTTACGCCCGTCTGTTTGACCAGATGACCCGCATGGTAAAACGGCGGGTTAGAGCCTAACGCCCCTTTCCGTCATAGCCCTCCTTCAAACTGGGAGGGCTTTTCATTTGAGAGATTAGAGGCATTCTGGCCTCGGACGAAACGCGAGGTCATGGTGTAAAAGGGACAGGCTAATTTTAATGCGTAAAGGGGATCATCATGAGAGGTGTGCTTAAATCCGTCTTCTCTCTTTCAGGTTTAATCGCCAGCGCGGTGCTGGTTTTAATCATGGTGGCCATTTTTCTCCTGTTTCAAGTGCTTCCTTTTTTTAAGCCCCTGTTTCGCTTGGCGATGACGGTGCTCTTTCCCCTTTTTTTAGCGGTGGTGGTGGCTTATTTGCTCCACCCTGTGGTGGACATGTTAACGAAACTGAGACTAAGGCGTTCGCTGGCTATTTTGGTGGTTTACGTTCTATTTTTTGGAGGGATTCTCCTGTTTGGCTGGCTACTCTTTCCTTTGTTAACCGTCCAAGTGAGGGAAATGATGGCTCGACTTCCTGAATATGAAGACCAGCTGCGCCAGTGGTATTATTTAATCGATCATCGCTTGGAACAGTTGCCCAGCGGCATTCATCAGGCTGTTGATCGCGCTATTGGCAATTTTGAAAGCGGGGTTTCAAGTTGGATCACCCGTCTTTTTACATCCCTCTCAGGGTTACCAAGCCAGGCGGTCACCGTTTTAGTGGTTCCCTTTTTTGCCTTTTATCTGTTAAAGGATGTGGAAAAAATTCATTCTTTGTTGTTGCGTCTCTTACCCCGTTCCAAGCGCAAAGTGTTTTTAAGGGTGATCAGGGATATTGATCGCAATTTGGGAGAATATATTCGCGGCCAGTTACTGGTTTGTCTCTTTGTGGGTGTGATGGCTTTTATGGGCTATTATCTGATCGGTCTCCCCTACGCTTTGTTGTTAGGGGTGGTGGTGGGGGTGATGAATATCATCCCTTATTTTGGACCCATCTTAGGGACGGTGTTAAGTGGAAGCGTCGCCCTTTTGACGGAACCACGGCTGGTCATCTGGATTGTCTTCATCAACATTTTCATTCAAATTACGGAAGGCAATTTCTTAAATCCTTATATTGTGGGCAAGCGTTTGCGCCTTCACCCCATGCTAATCATCATTATCCTTTTGATCGGCGCTGAGGTGGGGGGACTGATGGGGCTTTTATTTGCCGTCCCTCTGTTCGTTATTTTTAAGGTGATTGTGGTCAATTCCCTGGTGAATATGTATAGAACGGCGCGCATTGACAAGCTTCCCCATCAGTAGGTATATTTAGATATACCGTACATAGGAGCAAGGAGGAAAATGAATGAAAAAGCTCTCCGCTGCTGAAATAAGAGAGATGTTTCTCACTTTTTTTAAGGAGAAGGGGCATCGTGTGGAACCCAGCGCTTCTCTGATTCCTAAAGACGATCCTTCGCTGCTCTGGATCAATTCCGGCGTGGCCACTTTAAAAAAGTATTTTGATGGACGGGAGATTCCGGAAAACCCCCGCATCACCAACTGTCAAAAATCGATCCGAACCAATGATATTGAAAACGTGGGTAAAACGGCTCGCCATCACACCTTTTTTGAAATGCTGGGTAACTTCTCCATTGGCGATTATTTTAAACGGGAGGCGATCCACTGGGCCTGGGAGTTTTTGACTGATCCCAAGTGGATCGGTATGGAGCCTGAGCGCCTTTCCGTCACCATTCATCCTGAGGATGAGGAAGCCTTCCAGATCTGGCATGAGGAGATCGGTCTTCCCGAGGAACGCATCATCCGTCTGGAAGATAACTTTTGGGATATTGGGGAGGGACCGTGCGGCCCCAATACGGAAATCTTTTATGACCGAGGTGAAGCTTTCGGCTCCGATCCCAATGATCCGGAGCTTTATCCCGGCGGGGAAAACGAGCGTTATCTAGAAATTTGGAACCTGGTATTTTCCCAATATAATCACAATCCCGACGGAACCTATACGCCCTTGCCCCGAAAAAATATTGATACGGGGATGGGGCTGGAACGAATGGCCTCCATTTTGCAAGATGTGCCCACCAATTTTGATACAGATCTGTTTCAGCCCATCATTCAAAAGACGGCCCAGCTGGCTGGTCAAGCGTATGGGGTAAACCAGGATCATGACGTGGCCTTTAAGGTGATTGCCGATCATGTGCGCACCGCTGCTTTTGCCATTGGGGATGGGGCCTTGCCTTCCAATGAAGGGAGAGGTTACGTGATCCGCCGCCTGATTCGTCGGGCTGTCCGTTACGGCAAGGTGTTAGGCATTAACCAGCCCTTTTTACATCAATTAACCCCTGTGGTGGGGGAAATAATGGGCCACTTCTATCCTGAGGTGGTGGATAAAAAGGAACTTATTGCCCAGGTGGTCCGGTCAGAAGAGGAGCGTTTCTTGGAAACATTAAATGAGGGCTTGACCATTTTAGAGGAGATGGTCACCCGGCTCAAGGCCCAAGGCGAGAAAGTGCTGCCCGGTAAAGACGCTTTCACCTTGTATGATACATATGGCTTTCCCCTTGATCTGACTGAAGATTATGCGGCTGAGCAGGGTTTGCGTGTGGATCATGAGGGCTTTGAAAAGGAGATGGAAGCCCAGCGTCAGCGGGCTCGCGAGGCTCGACAAGATGTGGATAGCATGCAGGTGCAAGGCGGCGTTTTAGCTGATTTTAAAGAATCAAGCACGTTTGTAGGCTATGACACTTGGCAAACAGAGGCCAAAGTGATTGCCTTGTTTAAAGATGGTCAATTTGTCGATATGATTGGCGCAGGGCAAAGCTGCCAGCTCATTTTGGATCAAACGCCCTTTTATGCTGAGAGCGGGGGGCAGGTGGCCGATCAGGGGGTTCTAGAAGCTGAAGGATTAAAGGTGCGCATTGAAGAGGTGCAAAAAGCACCCAATGGGCAGCATCTTCATTATGCAGTTGTTTTGGAAGGGGTTTTACACAAAGGTAAAACTGTAACGGCTAAAATTAATGAGGAGCTTCGGGCTCATACCGTTAAAAACCATACGGCCACCCACCTCTTACACCAAGCTTTAAAAGATGTGTTAGGGGAACATGTGAACCAGGCTGGCTCCCTGGTGGCTCCCGATCGGCTCCGCTTTGACTTTACCCATTTTAGTGCTCTTTCGGAAGAAGAGCTGCGTCAAATTGAACAGAAAGTGAACAGCCTGATCTGGCAACGCTTGCCGGTGGAAACCTTTTATCGTTCCCTGGAGGAAGCCAAAGCAATGGGCGCTATGGCGCTCTTTGGTGAAAAATATGGGTCCATTGTGCGTGTGGTCAAAGTGGGGGATTACAGCCTGGAGTTGTGTGGTGGCTGTCATGTGAACAATAGCGCTGAAATTGGGCTGTTTAAAATTGTTTCAGAAGGTGGCATCGGTGCCGGCACTCGGCGCATTGAGGCGGTAACGGGTCAGTACGCTTATAACTATTTAAACCGCTATGAGGAGATGGTGGAGCAGGCAGCCTCCATTTTAAAAGCCAAAAAGGACCAGCTGCTGGATCGAATTGAGGCCGTGCAGAAGGAGCTTAAAGAGCTGGAGCGGGAAAATGAATCGTTGCGGAGCCGCTTAGCCAAACAGGAGTCTGTCTACTTACAAGAGCAGATTCAATATGTGGATGAGGTACCGGTGCTGGCAGTTAAAGTGGAAGCGAAAGATATGGACGATTTACGCAACCGAGTGGATGTTTTAAAGCAGCGCTTGCAGTCGGCCGTTATTGTGCTGGGGGCAGAAAATAATGGCAAAGTGTTGTTGGTCGCTTATGTCAGCCCTGATTGGATAGAGAAAGGGATGCATGCTGGGCGGCTGGTTAAAGAGGTGGCTGCCCTTTGTGAAGGTGGCGGCGGCGGTCGACCTGATCTGGCCCAAGCGGGAGGCAAGCGGCCTGATAAATTGCCTGAAGCCTTAAAGTTGGTGCCTAAATTGGTTAAATCTGTTTTACAAACGTAAGAATTGGAGTACAATAAAGGCATAGTCAGCGTAAACAATCTTTTTTACGGTAGAAATGGGGGATAACCATGGGCTCCATGGATCATACCGTCAAGTTTAATGTGAAAGGGGAGAAGGTGGAGGTTAACGCCAAAGATGTGCTGTTAACCGTCTACCGCTCTTTGGAAGAAAAGGGGTACCATCCCATCAATCAAATTGTTGGTTACCTGCTTTCAGGAGATCCTGCCTATATTCCCCGCCATAACAATGCCCGCAGTTTGATCCGTAAATTGGAACGGGACGAAATTATTGAAGAGCTGGTGCGTGAATACCTGAACCACCATCTGGACACTTGACAAAAGCGCTCTTGACAAGCCGGACAAAAGTGAGGAGAAGCAAGTGCGGATCATGGGGCTTGATGTGGGCAGCAAAACGATCGGGGTCAGTGTGAGTGATGAACTGGGGATCACTGCGCAAGGCGTAACTGTGATTCGACGCACGCAGCCTGACTCCGATCTGGCCCAAGTAGAGGACTGGGTTAATCGTTTAAAGGTGGAACACATTGTGATAGGGCTCCCCATCAATATGGACGGTTCCACAGGAGAAATGGGAAAGTCGGCCCGGCAGTTTGCCCAATCCATTAAGGAGCGGACAGGTTTGCCAGTCACTTTGTGGGATGAGCGGCTCTCCACCCGTTTTTCTGAACGGGTGCTCCTTGAAGCCAATGTGAGCCGTAAAAAGAGAAAACAGGTCGTTGATAAAATGGCTGCAGCCATCATATTACAAAGCTATCTAGACCGCCAGCGCCACAGTAAAGAGTAAATGGTGGATCAACCACGAACCTCGGCGCATTAGCCAAGTGGAAGAGGTGTTAAAATGTATAAAGGAAAAGAGGAAGATGAACGCATTATTATCCCCGATGAAGATGGCAACGAAGAAGTGTTTAATGTACTGCTCAAATTTGATGTAGAAGAGACGGGGAAACAATATATTTTGCTGACGCCTGCTGATCAGGATGGTCCTGAGCATGAAGAGCAGGAAGTGTATGCCTTTCGTTATGAAGAATCTGAGGAAGCCCATGGTGAGCAGGAACGCATCAATCTTTATCTTATCGAGGACGACGAAGAATGGGATATCGTGGAGTCCGCTTTTCAAACCCTGTTAGAAGAGAATATATTTGACGATGTCCATTAGACGCTCCCCGAACACTATATGAGCTGAAAGAACCATTAGGAAGACCATCCGCTGGTTGTGATGGTTTTCTTTTTTTGAAGTATAATAAGCACATAAAATGTGGGGGGAGAGTTTGATGGATAAAAAACAAGAGGAAGAAAATCAACTGATAGAAGACGTTATAAAAGCCCCGTCGCCCATTAAAGTGGTTTTGATCACATTAGCAGTCGTCTTGTTCGTCCTTGCTGCGGTGGCGGGAGGAGGAATCTACTATGTTTATTCCCAGCTAAAACCCGTAGAACCTGGTTCTGATGAGCTGGTGGAAGTGGAGATTCCCATGGGCTCATCATCCGTCAAGATTGCTCAGATTTTAGAAGAAAAAGGAATCATTAAAAACGGCAAGCTCTTTTATTATTACGTTCGCTTTAAAGATGAGACGGGGTTTCAAGCCGGCGTGTATCACCTTTCGCCTGGGGATACCGTGGAGGAGATTATCAGCAAATTAAAAGAAGGGGTTGCCCGGGAGACGGTGCGCTTCACCATCCCGGAAGGGCTCACGGTGGAAGAGACGGCTATCCGTCTTGAGGAGCAGGGCGTTGTCGACGCTGAACGCTTTTTGCAAGTGGTCAATGAGGGCGATTTTAGCGACTTTGCCTTTATCGATGAGATTCCGGAAGATGTTCCGGGACGGAAGTACCGTTTGGAAGGATTTTTATATCCAGAGACGTATGAGGTATTTAAAGGAGCCAGTGAAGAGGAGGTTATCCGCAAGTTACTTAGTCAATTTGAAAAAGAGTTTAAAGAGGAATGGTATCCTGCCCTGGAAGAGCATGGCTTTACCCTTTATGAGGCGGTCGTCCTTGCTTCCATCATTGAGCGGGAGGCCGTTTTGGAGGAAGAGAGGAAAACCATTTCTGGCGTGTTCCATAACCGGATGGATGTCAATTGGAGATTGGAGTCCTGCGCCACGGTGCTCTATGTTTTGGATATCCCTAGGGAACGGCTGACATTGAAAGACCTGGAAGTGGAAAGTCCCTTTAACACCTACAAGAATGATGGC
>CALFAC010000015.1 GCA_937927935.1 uncultured Bacillaceae bacterium | reverse complement strand
CCTTGAAATTGCCCACCCGCCTGCTTCCCAAATATGCCCATTTGGATTATCGCAATTGGTCTAAATCGACCAGTGTTTAATAGCTATATATCACAGGCGATGTCCAGGTCTTCTGACCTGGGCATAGCCCTCTCATAAGGAGGAATGATCAGATGACTCCACAGAACAGCCAGCTCCCATCAACCGCCGAAGAAAAAGAGATCGTCAGAGAGCTGGTTCGCAAAGCTAGGGAAGCGATGAAAATATATAAAAACTATACCCAAGAACAAGTGGATGAAGTGGTCCAAGCGGTGGCTTGGGCCATCATGAAACCGGAACGGGCCGAAGAGCTGGCTCGGGTCGCTGTCCGGGATACCGGCTTGGGCAAAGTTGAGGATAAGGTTAATAAAAACAGGCGTAAAACGTTGGGAACACTGCGGGATTTGATGCAGGTTAAAACCGTTGGTGTGATACGGGAAGATCCCGAAAAAGGAATTGTTGAAATTGCCAAACCCGTCGGGGTCGTAGCGGCTGTCGTCCCCTCCACCAACCCGGCAGCCACTCCTGCCAACAAAGCGATGATGGCCTTAAAAGGGCGCAATGCCATCATCTTTTCCCCTTCTCCCAAAGGGGCAACCACCATGAAGCTTTTGCTCCGCTACATTCATGAGGAACTGGCCAAAGTAGGGGCTCCCCTTGATCTCGTCCAGATGCTTCCCTATGTGAATAAAGGGTTAACCCATGAGCTGATGCAGCAGGCGGATCTGGTGACCGTAACAGGCTCAGCGAACAATGTGCGCGCTGGCCAAACCAGCGGCAAACCCAATTTATGTGTCAGTGCGGGCAATGTGGTCTCCATCGTTGATGCCAGTGCCAATATAAAGGAAGCGGCCCGCAAAATAAAATTAAGCAAAACGTATGATTATGCCACCAGTTGTTCCAGCGATAACTCCGTGGTGATCGAGGCAGCCGTTTATGATCAGATGCTGGAAGCCTTTAAACAAGAAGGGGGCTATTTATGTACCCCTGAAGAAAAAGAGCGGTTAAAGGCAGCCTTATGGAAAGAGGGGAAACGGCGGAGCGAAACCACCTGTAAACCTCCCCACGTCATTGCTCAGGCCGCGCAACTCACCCATCCTGATGCTCTGAACGCATCCTTTTTTATGGTGGAGGAGACCGAAATTAACCCTGATAATCCCTTTACCAGAGAGAAATTAGCGGTTGTCCTCACTGTCTTTAAAGCAGACAATTTTGACCATGCCATTGACATAACCCAACAAATTTTAGAAATTCAAGGGAAAGGACATTCCTGTGGTTTGCACAGCACCAACAAAGAGCATATTGACCGAATTGGCCATGAAATTGATGTTTGCCGCCTCTTGATCAATCAAGTTCAATGTTTCGGCAATGGCGGCAACTTTAATAACGGTTTAAATTTCACCCTCTCCATGGGGGGCGGAACCTGGGCAGGGAACAACATCGGGGAAAACCTTTCCTATAAACATTTTATCAATATCACAAAAGTATCCCATGTAATCCCGGAAGTGATCCCTGATGAAGAGGAGTTATTGGGGTCCTATTTTGCCAAGTATGGCCGCTAGATTAAACTTCAGCCAGAAGGGGGAAAAATCAAGGGATGAAGTTGTTTGAACATCAGGCAAAGGAGCTGTTCCGGGATCTGGGTATCCCTGTCCCAGAAGGTAAGCTAATAAGTCAACCCCTTGACCTAAAGTCTGACGAAATCAAACTGCCCTGCGTGGTTAAAGCCCAAGTGTTGCAGGGGGGGCGGGGAAAAGCAGGGTTAATCCAAATGGCTGCCACCTATGAAGAAGCCCTGCAAAAAGCCCAGCAGATTTTCAACTCCAAAGCCAACGTCTCCAAAATTTTAATTGAAGAGGCTTTACCCATCACGCAGGAATTGTATCTGGCCATCACCGTTGATCCCGTTTCCGGCCAAGCCATGATTATGGCTTCGTCCCAAGGAGGGGTAGACATAGAAGAGATTGCTCGGGATCATCCTGAGCTGATAGTTAAAGAGTACGTTGATTTATCGCTGGGCCTTTTTCCCTATCAAGCCCGCAATGTGATGTACCAACTGGGCCTGGATCAACCCTTGGTTAAACAAGGGGTAACCATCCTGACCAAACTGTATGAACTGTTTCGCTCCTATGAAGCTGAATTGGTAGAAGTTAATCCTCTGGTCATTTCAAAGGATCGACTGGTGGCCCTTGATGGCAAAATCACCCTGGATGATAACGCTCTCTATCGCCATAAACGCTATACACTATCACGGGAATACTTTGAAAGTGATGCCCAATACGAAGCGGCATTGGAGGGCATCCCCTATCTTGAATTTGATGGGGCGATTGGCCTCATGTGTGCCGGGGCCGGATTAACCAATACCGTGTATGATTTAGTCCATTATTACGGCGGAACGGTGGCCAGCTACTTAGAATTTGGCGGACCCAATTACCATAAGGCGGTAAAAGCGATGCAGATTATTTTAAAAAGGAAGCCCAAGGTGATCCTGATCGTCACCTTTGGAACTATTGCCCGAGCCGATGTGATGGCTCAAGGGGTGGTTGAAGCGATTCAACAGCTTAAACCCGACATCCCCATTGTCACTGCCATCAGAGGAACGGGGGAAGACGAAGCCTGGAACATCTTAACTCAAGCCGGGCTAGAGGTGGTTACTGATACAGAAGAAGCGGTTCAAAAAGCGGTTCAGCTGGCGGGAGGCAGGACAGAATGAGCATTATCTTGGATCAAACGACCCGCATACTGGTACAGGGCATTACAGGCAGTGAAGGTCGGTTTTGGACCAAACATATGCTTGATTATGGATCCAAAGTGGTGGCGGGGGTGACACCTGGCAAAGAAGGGGAAACGGTGGAAGGTATCCCTGTCTATAATAGCGTAAGGCGAGCGGTAGATGAGCATACCATCGAGGCCTCCATCCTTTTTGTCCCCCCTCGCTTTGCGAAAGATGCCCTGTTTGAAGCTTTAAGCTGTGGCATCAAAAAAGTGGTCATCTTATGCGAAGGCATTCCCCTGCATGATACCCTGCAGATGAGAAAAGCGGCCATAACAGAGCAGGCCATTGTCATTGGCGCCAACACATCGGGGCTTATCTCCACCGGTAAAGCGATGATGGGCTTTTTCCCCTACTGGATTGAACGGGTGTATCGGCCGGGCCGGATCGGCATAATGACCCGCAGTGGCTCCCTCACCAACGAAATCACCGCTCAGGTGGTAAAAGCGGGCTTTGGAACTTCCACCCTGGTGGGTATCGGCGGCGATGCGGTGCCCATGAGCCGTTTTGCCGAAATTCTTCCCCTGTTTGAACAAGATCCTGAGACCGATGCCGTCGTCATTATTGGAGAGCTGGGGGGCACCATGGAGGAAGAAGCGGCCGAAATCATCAAGGATGGTCAATTTACGAAACCGGCAGTGGCGTTCCTGGGCGGACGAACCGCTCCCAAGGGTAAAAAAATGGGCCACGCTGGCGCCATTATTACAGCGGGCAAAGGTACGGTTGAAGACAAGATCAAGGCTTTTACTGATGCAGGGGTTCTGGTGGCTGACCGGCCAAGAATGGTGGGAGAGCTGCTCCAATCGGTCCTCCAACCACGAAATTGATCCATCAGAAAACGTCACAAAAATGCCGATAAACTGCCACACAGTTTATCGGCATCATTTAATGATCCATCTCAGCTGCTCATTATTAACCGCCTAAAAAATAATTCTTCTCTAATTGTCCTACTAATTGTCCTTAAGAATAGTTTCCAAAAGCCGTGTATGAACGGCACCATTTTTAAAATCTTCATTCTGCATGACCTGTTTTAAAAAGGAAACGGTGGTGGGAATGCCGGTGATGCGAAACTCGTTTAAGGCCAGCTGCATACGCTGGATCGCTTCCTCTCGGTCACGACCATGTACGATCAGCTTGCCAATCATGGAGTCGTAAAACATGGGAACCGTATACCCGGCATAACAATGGGAGTCTAGACGAACTCCCATCCCTCCGGGGGGCATCCACTCCGCAATTTGACCGGGTGAGGGCTGAAACCCCCTTTCCGGAGCTTCTGCATTGATGCGACATTCGATGGCATGTCCACTAAAGGAAATGTCATCTTGCGTATATCTCAGGGGAAGGCCGCTGGCCACTCGCAACTGTTCCAGAACCAGATCAACCCCGGTGATGGCTTCAGTGACTGGATGTTCAACCTGGATGCGTGTATTCATCTCCAAAAAATAAAAGGTTTCATGATCCATATCCACCAAAAATTCAACGGTACCTGCATTTTCGTACTTTATCGCCTGAGCCAGTTTCACCGCTGTTTCCCGAATCGCTTGTCTTAACGTATCTGAGATTTTTGGAGCTGGCGCCTCCTCCACCAACTTCTGATGTCTACGCTGTAAAGAACAGTCTCTTTCCCCTAAATGAATCACATTGCCATGGGCATCCCCCAAAATTTGAACTTCAATATGGCGGGCATGGGGGATATATTTTTCAACATACAAAGTGCCGTCTCCAAAGGCTGCCTCCGCCTCTTTGGCCGCCGATTCAATAGTCTCTTTTAAATCGGCCTCATCCCAAACAATCTTCATGCCGCGCCCGCCACCACCGGCCGCCGCCTTCACCATGACTGGCAAGCCAATTTGCTGTACCACTTGGATTGCTTCGTGGTACGACCCAATTTTTTCAGAACCGGGCAATACAGGCACATTATTTTTCTGGGCCAAGGCGCGGGCCAACAGTTTATTGCCCATTTGACGAATGTGATCCGATTTAGGTCCAATAAAGATAAGTCCCTGCTCTTCACAATTTTCAGCCAGCTCAGGCACCTCTGCTAAAAATCCGTAACCCGGATGAATCGCATCCGCTCCAGTCCCTATGGCTGAAGCAATGATGACATTGGTATTTAAGTAGCTGTCGGTCACAGGGGCCGGTCCGATACAGACCGTGCGATCCGCCAGCTGAGCAGGTAAGCTGTTAAGATCCGCTTCAGACGCACCCAAAACGGTCTCAATACCTAACAGTCGACAGGCTCGGATAATCCGTAAAGCTATTTCTCCCCGATTGGCAATAAACACGCGGTTGATTTGTCTCATGACTGATCCCCAGGTTGTTGATGGGGCTTAACCCGGAAAAGAGGTTGACCATATTCTACAAATTGGGCATCTTCCACACAAATTTCGGCAATGGTTCCCTGGACGCCTGCCGTTACGGCCGTAAACACTTTCATCACTTCAATCAATCCTACCGTTGTTTCTTCATCCACCTCATCACCCACCTTAACATAGGGCGGGGCTCCAGGTTCAGGCTGAGCATAGAAACGACCTGCCGTAGGAGCTGTAATGACGATGGTATCTTTATCAACTGGAGCTGAAGGAGGAGCTATTTTTTCCTCTGGCTGATTTTCTTCCTTTACGGGTGTGCTTGCGGGACTTGGGTCTGCTGTTTGACTTGCACTGGTCGATGGACTTAAAGTCGTCCTTTGTCCCACACTGTTAACAATATCAACATCCCCTTTGCTAATCACAATTTTGGTCCCGTTTTTTTCGTAGGCTAAATAATCAAAGGATGATTCCTCCAGCTGCCTGATCAGGTCGACCAAATGTTTTAGGTCTTGTCCACTAATCACTTCAAAATCGTCAGCCACTCTACATCTCTCCTGTTCAGTCGCTATTAATTTGACCCAACTTTTTTACTGATGAGTAATATCGTTATTGTTAAAAAATAAGGATTAATTTTAGTTTACTTTCCTTTTCAATTCTGTGCAAGTGACCAACCGATTTTAATATTGCCATGGAAATTTTTATGAAATTGACCGAATCGAAATTCCTATTACGAACGTTTAATATATAAAAGGCCAATACAAAGGGGTAATGCAAAATGACACTGACTTACCGTTTTGATACAACAAATCAATTTGAGCCTGGCTCGGAGGAGTGGCACAAGCGACAAGAGGAGAAGCGGGAAAACATACACCGTCTCTTCACTTACTTTCTCAATAAAAGCGAAACCCTTGTCATTAAATATTGGCCCAGTGATTTTAACCTTCCTCTTGATCAGCAAATTAGTACAAAGGGCGTTAAACCCCTTCAACCTTTCGCCCATGAAATTAGAAAGATCCCCCAGTTTCAGATGGAAGCGGCTATCTGTAAAATAAGCTGTCAGCTTCGAAACATTATTTTTGAAGAGATGAACAAATACGACGATCTTATTTTACCCTGGTTTTATATGGAATTACTTGATGATAAAGGGATGATTCTACTTTTATTGGCCGATCATGGTGAGGATGTGATTATGAATCTATCAGAA
>CALFAC010000014.1 GCA_937927935.1 uncultured Bacillaceae bacterium | reverse complement strand
ATGGCCGCAGTATCGGTGCATAACCAGATCGGGGGGAGCAAGAGGGGCAGGGTTTCCTTGCGGCATTCTTCAGCGAGTTGGGCCCGTAAAGCGCTGTTGGCGGCCACCCCCCCGGCCAATAGAACCTGGCGCACGTCATAAGCTTTGGCAGCCTGCATGGTTTTGGTCACCAGCACCTCCACCACGCTCGTCTGAAAGCTGGCGGCCACATCCGCCTTATTGATCGCTTCCCCCTTTTGATCAGCCTGATTGAGGTAATTGAGCACGGCAGACTTCAGCCCGCTAAAACTGAAATCGTAAGAACCGGGCTCCAGCCAGGCTCTGGGAAAAGGGATGCTCTCTTTCCCCTCCTTAGCCAAGCGGTCAATTTCAGGGCCGCCTGGATAGGGGAGGCCAAGGGCCCGGGCCACCTTATCATAGGCTTCCCCGGCTGCATCATCCCGGGTTTGGCCCAACACCTGAAAGGAGCCGTGTTCCCTCATCAGCACCAGTTCGGTATGACCACCAGAGACAATCAAGCTTAGATTGGGAAAAAGGAAGGAGTCTATCAGCTGATTGGCATAAATATGGCCAGCCAAATGATGGACACCGATCAGAGGCAGGCCATGGGCCCAGGCCAGGGCTTTGGCCGCTTCCAAGCCCACCAACAATGCGCCCACCAGACCGGGCCCTTGGGTGACGGCCACGGCGGTGAGATCCTCCATGGTGACCCCCGCTTCCTTCAGCGCCTCTTCCACCACCAGCGTGATGGATTCCACATGGCGGCGGGAAGCCACCTCAGGCACCACACCGCCAAAGCGCTGATGAATCTCCATTTGGGAAGCCACTTGATTGGCCAGCAGCTTGTGTCCATTGGCTACAATGGCCGCCGCCGTCTCATCACAGCTGGTTTCCACACCTAAAATTAATACATCCCGCTCTGTAACTGTATTTTTTGGTTCTTCCGCACCTATTGGTAAAACATCGGGTCTAATCGTCATCATCTTCACCTTGATTTGATCCGTCATTAACCTCTCTTTGACTCAATACATCCAGGTTGGCCCACATAATGAAGGCATCTTCCTGGTTATCCGAATAATATTTGGGCCGGCGCCCTTCAATGCGAAACCCCAGTTTATGGTACAGATTTTGGGCCACCTGATTGCTCACCCGTACCTCCAACGTAATTCTAGTGGCCCCCTTATACAGAGCCAGGTACATCAGGGCCCTGAGCAACTGTTCTCCAATTTTTTTCCCTCGAAACTGAGGATGAACGGCAATATTGGTGATATGCGCTTCAGGCGGCACCACCCAAGTTCCACAATAGCCCACCACCCGCCCCTCCAGCTCGGCCACCAGGTAGTAGGCTAAATGATTGTGCAAAAGCTCATGGTAAAAGGCCTCCCGGGTCCAAGGAGTGGTGAAGGAGGATTGGTCCACCTCCATCACCTGATCCAGATCACTCAGCTGCATGAGGCGAATCTCAACCTGATGGGCAGGATTTAACCTTGTTTTTCCAGCCATTTTTTCTCCGCTTCCGCCAGTTGAAGATATCGGGGGGCAAAGGAATGTATATCCCGGGTCATATTGGCCCGGTAATGCCAGGCTAACGCAGCCAACGCCCGTCCGGTGATGCAGCTGGTGACCTCATCGGCTAAAATAGCCCTGTTTCCCAAACGCTCCCTCACCGTTTCACCGTGAACAGCCAAACCGGGACCAATAAAAAGGGCGGTGCCTTTTAACTGACGTTCCACTTCATCCAACAGCTGCTCCAGGGGTTGAATGCGATCCTGGGCAACAGGTTCCGCCAACCAGCTTCCGTGTTGAGGTGGTATCGCCTTGGAATTTCGTTGCAACCGGCCATAAGCAGGGCTGCCGTCACTTTTTACAGGAGGGACTTCCTGATTCGTGTTGGAAGTTGAGACCGCAGAGACTCTTCCCCGATACACTCCGGCATACACTTGACCCCGCCGGGCATCACACAGGGGCACAATCAGGCCGTCAAATTGGGCCTGGTTTTGGGCTATGGCCTGAAGGCTGGATAGGCCCAGCAAAGGCAGCTTCAATGTCCAAGCCAATGTTTTAGCCACAGTGACGCCGATGCGCACCCCGGTATAGGAACCGGGGCCACTGCCCACAGCGATCAAATCCAGATCACGGGGCGTAAGATCGATGCTTGCCAATAAATAATCGATGGCCGGCATTAGGCGGACCGCATGGTTTTTAGATATGTAGGAATTGATTTCACCAGCCAAGGTACCCTGACAGGAGACTGCCACCGCCAAGGCCCAGGTGGACGTATCCAGGACCAAAATATTCATGCCAACACCTCTTTATCCAAACAGCGCCTCAAGCAGCTGCTGATAACGGGATCCGTGCGAGAAAAACTGGAGCTTGCGACTTTGATGGCCTGTGCTCTCAATGATAATTTCCAGGTATTCCCTAGGCAACTGAGTGGGTATCCGCTCCGCCCACTCGATTACAGAGACGCCGTCTCCCTCAAAATATTCCTCTAAACCCAGCTCCTCCTCTTCATCCAGCCGATAGGCATCCACGTGGAAAAGGGGCAGCCGTCCTTCATATTCCTTCACAATGGTAAAGGTGGGACTGTTGACGGTCTCCGTAATCGACAAACCCTGGGCCAACCCCTGGGTAAAGGTGGTTTTTCCCGCTCCCACGTCCCCCCTTAAGACCAGCACTTCACCACCGCTTAAATGGCGTCCCAACCGTTTGGCCCACTCTTTGGTCTCTTCAGGGGATTGCGTGATGATCTGGTATGTCCTGGTCATGGTGAGCCTCCCCGCTTTTTAAAATGATTATAGCCCATTGCCTTTAAGGGTTCTATTTTTCCACCATCGTCCAGCCACACTTGGCCGCTTCCTGAAACCACCCGGCCGATCTCATACAAGGGGAAACCCTGGTGGCGGAAGGCTTGATTCAAGCGGGCAAACAGTTCGGGAGCTATGGTCCCTGTCAACACAAAATCCTCTCCCCCCGTTAAAATCCAGTCATAGGGATCTACCCCCTGCAGTTGCGCATAGTCAAGTAGCAGACGGCTGGTGGGCAGCTTCTTTTTCTCCAAAACCAGGTCAACCCCGCTAGCCTGGGCAATTTCATTGGCTTCACTGGCCAATCCGTCACTCACATCATTTAAGGCAACCGGTTCATCCTGGGCCAGGTGAACAATCAACTGTCCTTGCTGCACATGGGGATCAGGTTCCTGATGGGCTTTTAACAAGGGGGCAAACCGTTCCTTTTCCTGTTGGGAGACATTTTCCTGCAGCAATAAATGAAGGCCGGCGGCAGCCAGACCCAATTTCCCTGTCACAAAAACGATATGGCCTGGCCTGGCCCGGGAACGCAAAGGCAGATTTTGCGTATCCGCTTCTCCCACTGCCGTGATGCTGATCACCAGCTGCCTCGGAGAGGTTACCGTATCGCCACCGATCAAATCGATGCGATGGGCAGCCGCCAACCGGGACATGCCCACATAGATATCTTGCAAGGCCTTTTCGGTCCAATCCTCTGCAACGCCTATAGAGATAAGAAAATAGGCGGGAACAGCACCCATGGCAGCCAGATCGCTTAAATTGACGGCCAATGCTTTATGGCCAATCTGGACAGGAGACATGGTTTGGCGGGTAAAGTGCACCCCTTCCACCAGCATATCGACGGTTAGCACCTGAGCCTTCCCTGGGGTGGGACGATATACCGCACCATCATCGCCAAAAGAAACCAGGGTTTGGTCAGGACGAGTGGCTTTCATCAGGCTGGTCACTCGGTCAATAAATTCAAATTCATGATCGGGCCTGGTGTGGCTGGTCACACAGATTCCCCCTCACCCAATTGGGCTGGATTTCCTCACTCTTGTTTTTGATTATATCTGATGAGAAAGATACAATAAAGGTGAGAGGAAGCGTACGCTTGCTGTCAGATCAATTAAGAAGGAGGGCTTCCCATGCCGCTTCATGTGACACCAGCGGCCCAAGAGGCTTTAAGCCAGTATCCTGTACCCGCTGGAAAAGGCTTTCGAATTGAGATGGAACTCACCGGCGGGTGATGCACCGTTTGGGAGCTTCATCTGGCTCTGGATGAGCCCAGACCAAATGATACGGAAATTAAGGTTGATGAGTTCCTATTTTATATGGATAAATTTACCTACCATTTTCTCGGTGAGGAAAAGCTCACCCTTGATTACAATCCCGTTCAAGGATTTCTCATCGCCAATGACCAGGGCATCATTAGCCAGGGGATTACCATAAACGGATAGTTTTTATCTTTGGCAGATGATATAAATATGTGAACATCCCTAACACCCCCCAGAAAGGAGCATTTGGCATGTTTAACCACTTTACTTTGATCGTCGTGTTGTTTATTTTGTTGATTATTGTAGGTTGTTCTTGCTTCAACAGAAGCCCATATTCATACTCCTGCTCGGGCTCATACTATTAAAATAAAAACGCTCCTCCCCGTAGAAGCTCCTGTTATACAGGGGCTTCTTTTTTTATCACAAATTTGGCTCTATTGTTCACTCTCAGCGCTTTGTTCATTAACACTCTTTATTTCAGTTTCACCGTTTTTTAGACGGAACAAAATAAAAAAAGCCTTGATATATAAGGCTTTTTAAATGGAGCGGGTGAGGGGAATCGAACCCCCGCTGCCAGCTTGGGAAGCTGGCGTTCTACCATTAAACTACACCCGCCTATTAATATTTTAATGCGGTAAAAAGAATAGCACAGTTAGAACAGAAAGTCAATGCATTATGAATCATGGTTTGATACAGAAAGAGAAGCCTGGAATCAGTCCGTTTCGTTGTGAGATTAATCTCAAATCTAGCTCTCTTATCCCTCCCAAGAGTATAAATCTATCATTTGCTGTCAACAATGCTAGTAACCAGCCTACAACAGCTTTCCGTTAAGGAAGGAGGGATAAGGTGTCAGTCAAAGGCAAAAGGGTGTTTTTAATCCTGTTTTTTCTGATTCTAGCTGTGCCTGGAACCGCTGGGGCTTATACGATTCAGCCCGGAGATACATTAAGCGAACTGGCCCAACTGTTTCAGGTGGAAATGGAGCAATTATTGAAACACAATCCTGACATCAGCCATCCTGACCGCATCTATGCGGGTCAAACTCTTAAACTACCAAACTTTCATGCCAACCAGCCCATCTATATCGATCATTCCAATGGCTATTCTTCCAATCCATCTTCATCGACGAAAAAATCGATCAGTACCTACCGCCTTCAATCAGATCAAAAAGATAAACAGGAAAACACGTACACGGTAAGCCCCATGGATAAGTATTGGTTGAGCCGCATTGTTCATGCCGAGGCCAAAGGAGAACCTTTTTTGGGAAAAGTGGCTGTGGTTCATGTGATTCTAAATCGCGTCCATCATGAAGGTTTCCCCGACACCATCCGGGAAGTGATCTTTCAGCCCGGCCAATTTCAGCCAGTGGCCAATGGCAGCATTTATCAAGAACCGGATGAAGAGTCCATTCGGGCCGTTGAATACGCCTTAAAAACGTATGATCAGCAGGATAAGGAGATCCTTTATTTTTATAACCCAAAAATTGCCACCAGTTCATGGATCTTTACTCGCCCCACCGTCAAGGTGATTGGTAACCATGTATTTGCCCGTTAAAAATTTATTTTCAAAATTGAAAATAGATCCATATTTCGTTATAATAGTAACAACCGCTTCTTTGTTTTCCTAGATAAATCGGATGACGAAGAAGCGGATTTCTTATTTTTTAGTGTATAAAATAATTCGGTTTGCACATTAATATATTAAAAACCTTAAAGGTGGTTACCATGAGGTTATTTCACTCCATCGCCCAATGGCGAAAAGCCCAATATGAGAAAAAATTGGCCAAAATGCGGGAGGAAGGCAAATGTCCCGTCTGCCATGGCCATGGATTTAACTATTATATCTTTAGCGAATTTATCCATATCGACCCCCAGCATGGCTATTGTCCCGGCTGTAATGGCAGCGGCTTGTTCTCCGATTGGGCTGATCTCTCCCAAAACCCAATGGATTAGTTTGGCCGTTTGATGGGTTAACAATTGGATGGGTTAACAAAATGACGGGACTGGCTAAACCCACAGCCGAACCCCCCTCACGGTTCATCCACATCTAAAACATCTGTCCAGTTGATCCAGATGGAGCCTTTCTCTGTATCCAGTCTGATTTTCCTTTGGTAGGGATCAAGGCGGGCGATCACCCCTGTTAGACATCTTGTTTCCCATTCGCCAAACAAGGTGACCGTCACTGGCCGCTTGCTGGCGTAAGCCTCTACCACCACCCTCTCCATTTCTTCCAGACGTTGATCATCCCATTCCGGTTTTTTCTTTTTGTTCCAATTCCGCTTTAGCTCTAAAAAAGCCTGGACATGCTCAGGCAACATCATCCGGCTGGATTCCCACATCAGATTGGAACCAGGCGTTATTTTTGTTTTCTTAAACAAGAGAAGTTCCCCCTTCCTCCCTTCTTTATTATATGCGAACATATATTCCCTATTCAACACAGTAAAAAACCTGCAGACCAAACTGAAGTCTGCAGGCCCTTAAACCCCTGTTAAAAATTACCGGCCGGGTGGTCTTGGTGGTCTTGGTCTGGACGTACTTGAACTTGACCTTCTTGACGTTGATGAGCAACGACGGCGACGGCTAAATGTTACCACGGCAACTTGATTGGGGCGCAAGCGAACAAAAACAACTCTCATGCGTTGGCTCATCATAACACCCCCCTCTACCATCAATATATGGTGAGAGGCGGTGCCTGGTATAGACAAACCCTCCCCGGCAAATGCATAAAATTACCAATTGACTCTTCTCACTGATTTTGACTTCCAAAATACATCCAATGGTCTTGAAGAATAGGGAGGCTTCCCTTCGTCCAAAATAGAAAAAGTTTGATCTTTGTAAAAGGAGGATATCCCCTTTGCAAAAGCCAACAGGTTGGACCATTTTGGCCATCGCCTCGGTTGCCTTAATCATGACCCTGGGCAATTCCATGTTGATTCCCATCTTGCCCCAAATGCGTTCCGCTCTGGACCTTTCTCAATTTAAAGTGAGCCTCACCATCACCGTCTTTTCCGTAGTGGGGGCTATCTTCATTCCCATTTTTGGCTATTTGTCGGACCGCTTTACCCGCAAAGCCATCATTATTCCTGCCCTGATCTTTTATTCTGTTGGAGGTTTGTTAGCTGGGATTGCCACCCTGCTTTTATCCAAAAAAGCATATGCCTGGATTTTGGTAGGGCGTGTCTTCCAGGGGATTGGGGCCGCTGGCACCACCCCCATGTCCATGGCTTTGGCCGGTGACCTGTTTAAGGGAGGGAGAGCCAGTAAGGTTTTGGGCTTGGTGGAAGCCTCCAACGGCATGGGTAAAGTGCTTTCCCCTTTGATCGGTTCCCTTTTGGCTGCTTTGATTTGGTATGCCCCTTTTTTTGCCTATCCCTTTTTCGGCCTGATGGCCATCGTGTTGACCTGGATCTTTGTCAAGGAAAAAGATAAAAAGAAGGCAGTCCTTCCCTTTGGCCAATATATAAAGGGACTGCTCACCGTTTTTAAACATGAGGGACGCTGGCTGTTTAGCGCCTATTTGGCAGGAGCCGTCTGTTTCTTCGCCTTGTTTGGCGTCCTGTTTTATTTATCCGATGTATTGGAAAAACAATATGACATTGACGGTATCTTAAAGGGAGCCATTTTGGCCATCCCCCTGCTTGTCATGTGTACCACCGCCTATATCACCGGGCTGGTGATCAAGAAAGACCTGACCTTGATGAAAAAGCTGATCATCATCGGCCTGATGTTAAGCACGGCTTCCTTTGCTTCCCTCATCTTCTTTACCAATCTGTATGCCTTTATCGGGATCTTACTGTTTAGCAGCCTGGGAACAGGTCTGGTTTTACCCTGTCTCAACAGCTTGATCACCGGTGCGGTGAGCAAAAGCCGCCGAGGGTTTGTCACCTCCATTTATGGCTCTGTCCGCTTTTTGGGCGTGGCCATCGGGCCACCCGTCTTTGGCTGGATGATGGACTGGTCTCGCACCGGCATGTTTCTGGTGACCGCCGCCTTCACCTTGGTAACGGGGATGCTTATTATGCTCACCGTCCGGGTTAAAAATAAGGAGCCGGCCGAAGAGGCGGAAAACACGCTGTTTAGAAAGATGGAGCCTGCCAAGTAAATTTTAAAGAAAGGACCATATTAAGAATAAATCATTTTATTTGGGAGGTTATCCAATGGATATCTACCTGCATCCGGAAATGATGATTGAAGGCGCCCATATTCTGAACGTGGTTAATAACAAGAACCAACCGGTGGGTTACTTAACTTTTGTGATGAACGAGAAAAAAATGTATGTCATGGGCCACTGTCAAGATGAAGGAGTGGCTGCCGACTTTAAAGACCTGGTGAAACCTTACATTGAGGGCATGGCCAAAAGCAAAGAAGATATGGATGTATTAATCACCCTGGGGATCGGTGGGAAAGAAATTAATGTGAACGAAGAGGAGGAAGATTAACGTTTTAGCGCCGACGCCAGGCCAAACCAATCAGTCGTAATAAAAGGGATTGGGATAGGTTCAGCTGATAAATAAAATCCACGATCCGGGTGGACAACCATTGGTTAAACAAGGCTAAAAAAATAATTTTCCAGTCCACCACGATGGCGGTTATCAAAAAAATAATACAATTGATCCAAAACATGACGCGACCTGGGGGATAGCCTTTATAAAAATGGATAATTAAAGCAAGGATCAGCATCCCTCCATTGGAAGCCCTTTGGCGTACCAACAGGCCGACACCCACCCCGATCAAAAGACTGCCCCAGATCAAATCCAGCCAGACGCTGCCTAAAGGCCACTGCCCTAGGCTATGCGTTACATTGATGGTGACGGAAATGACGGACACGGTATACATGGTGCGAATGGTGCTAGCATACCCCAACCATTTTACGGCTGCCACCAGCAGGGAAAAGTTAAGCAGCCATAAACTGATTTCATAGGGAATGTTGAACAAATATTTCATGAGCACTGAGATGGCAGCAGCGCCTCCGGAAGGAATGGCGTGGGGAAAAAGAAAAATTCCCATGGCCATGCCTTGCAATATGCCGCCCACCGTTAAAATCGCATATATTTTTAACTTGTCCATATAGACCGGACCTTTCCCACCGCTTGGATTGCTTGGCCACCCTTATATCCAAATGTATGTATCAAAAAGGAAGATATGCCAAAGGGGCTTCCATAACCGGAAGCCCCTTGGCGTCATGGTGAGGATGCTGATTGTGGCTTTAAACGCCTGCACCTTCAAGTTCAGGCACTTGTAAGTGGAGAGGGGGAGGCACCAACCAGCCCTTCTCTTTTTGCATTCTTAATAGCCTGGTCCCAAACTGGGCTTTGGTGGTATGCATCTGCCCAAACATCATGCCGATATCCTCCCGGGTGCTTTCGCCCATCATGGTACTGCAGGCCACCATATCCGTGGTGATATCCCTGGCGACTGAGGCGGCAATTTCCGCATCATTAAAGCGGGCGCCAGCCGGAATGCTTTCCAGATCCGCTTTGGGCCGCTCAGGAGGAGTAGGGGGTAAAGCCACTCCATTTTCTTTCAACAGCTCTTCGATCTGTCTTTCTTCCCTTTGCGCCGCATCTATCATATCTTCAAGAAAATGGCGCAAATCATTGTCTCCTGTGTGATTGACAAAGGTTTGGTAAGCGGCAATTTTCCCTTTGGTTCCCATGAGATAAGACCAGGCGCCAAATACCTCTCCGTAATGCATCGGCTGTTTTTGAGGGGTTCCACTTAAAATACCCATCAACATCCTCCTTTGAATATGATGGGGATCATTCAAAGCAGAAAACTGATCCCCTTTTAAGGTTGGCCAATTAAGCCCCTGATATTGACGGTAAATGATGCATAGGCAGTTGGCCTTTGGAAAAAATAAAGCCGCTGCAAATCCTTCCCCTTCTTAAGGAGAAAGGGTATACTGTAAAAAGACTTAACCCAAACGACGTATGGTTGAGGGGAAGGATAACAAATGTGCGGCCGATTCACCCTGACCGTGGATGAGCGCAAGGTTCTGGTTCGTTTCAATGCGGTCAAAACGGTGGAGATCAACTACACCAAACGGTATAATATTGCCCCATCCCAAAACGTTGTGGCCATCGTCAGCGACGGCAAGGAAAATCGGATGGGCCTCTTGCGCTGGGGATTGATTCCCCCCTGGGCCAAGGAGATGAATATAGGCTACAAAATGATTAACGCCCGGGCTGAAACGCTGGCCGAAAAGCCGGCCTTTAAACGCCCCTTTCGCCGGCAGCGCTGCATCATCCCGGCCGATGGCTTTTATGAGTGGAAAGGGGCGGGCAAAGAGAAGCAGCCCTTTTACATCAGGTTGAAATCAGGGGAGCCCTTTGGTTTTGCCGGCCTATGGGATCGCTGGCAAGCACCAGATGGCACCGTTTACCACACCTGCACCATTGTGACCACCCAAGCCAACGCCCTGTTAGCCGATCTGCATCCCCGCATGCCGGTCATCCTTCGTCCAGAAGATGAACACCTATGGCTGGATCGACGCCTGGAGGATCCCCATCTGCTCCAAGATCTGCTTAAGTCTTATCCAGCTGAAGAAATGGAAGTGTACCCTGTTTCCAATGAGGTGAACACCGCCAAAAATGATTACCCTGCCTTGGTGCAAAGGCTAGACTAAAGAAGGATCACCCCGCTGAGTGAATGAGCGGGGTGTTTTAATCTGGTCTAAGCATCCGTTTGACATAGCTTCACTCTGTGCAGCTATAATAGGAATAGAGCCTAAAAAAGGAGTGACACGATGAAGCTTGAGATCAGCCCTAGAGCATTAAAGTGGTTTCAAGAAGAACTGGGACTAAAAGACGGCGGTACGGTTAAATTTTTTGTGAAGTACGGTGGTTCGAGCCCTGTTCAGCCTGGTTTTTCCCTGGGATTTTCTCCCGGTGAAACTCCCCGTTTGATCGGTGCCAGTACCAGTGCAGCAGGCATTCTTTTTTTTATT
The DNA here is from genome assembly GCA_937927935.1 of uncultured Bacillaceae bacterium. Taxonomy (GTDB): domain Bacteria; phylum Bacillota; class Bacilli; order Caldalkalibacillales; family Caldalkalibacillaceae; genus CALFAC01. The sequence continues at coordinate 2,544 of CALFAC010000014.1, read as the reverse complement.
GAAGAAGATGATCTTTGGTTTTTTGATCAGCATGACCTTTATGTGCAGTTTAATGAAGAGCGGGATGAACTTGAATTTGTGTACAAAAAGAAGGGATAAACATGAACGCACAGCCCATTAGCACCGGCCAGCGCAATGTGATCATTGTGCTTTTAATTTCGGCCGCTTTTGTGACGGTGTTAAACCAAACCTTATTTTTAATTGCCATTCCTCCCATTATGGAAGATTTTTATATTGAACCGAGCCAAGGACAATGGTTGACCACAGCCTTCCTGTTAACCAACGGTATCCTGATCCCTGTCACGGCCTTTTTAATCGATAAATTTTCAGACCGGTCCCTGTTGATTGCAGCCATCAGTATTTTTAGCGCAGGAACCCTTCTGGGGGGGATCGCCCCCTCCTTTCCCGTTCTGTTGGCGGCCCGTGTCATCCAAGCCGCCGGAGCCGGCATCATGATGCCTCTGATGCAGACCGTCCTTTTAACCATTTTCCCCATGGAAAAACGGGGATCAGCCATGGGCACAGTGGGGTTGGTGATCGGCTTTGCCCCCGCCATTGGCCCGACCTTGTCCGGCTGGATTGTGGATAACTACTCCTGGCGCTATCTGTTTTACATTGTTCTGCCCATTGCCCTTCTTGTCTTAGTGGCTGCTATCCGCTACATGAAAAATTTTACCGCTTTGCAAAACACCAAGCTGGACATCCCTTCCCTCATCTTGTCCACCTTGGGTTGGGGTGGTCTGTTGTACGGGTTTAGCATGGCCGGTTCCGTAGGCTGGATCAGCCCTGTTGTCTTTATCTCACTGTTGGTGGGCGGTGTTACCCTCATTTTCTTTATTCGCCGCCAGCTGCGCCTGGAGCAACCCATTTTGGAGTTTCGCGTGTTTAAATCATCGGTCTTTAGTCTTACCACATTTTTAGGCACGCTGATGTTCGCTCTTATGGTGGGCACGCAGCTCCTTTTGCCTATTTATACGCAGGATGTCCGGGGTATTCCCGCCATGGAGTCCGGCCTTGTCTTGCTGCCGGGAGCCATCATCATGGGCGTCATGTCTCCCGTCACCGGCCGCATTTTTGACCGGTTTGGCGGTCGAGGACTGGCCATCACCGGCTTTTCTTTAATCTTTTTAGCCATGCTGTTTTTTATCAATCTATCCATGGAAACCTCCGTGCTGTTGATCGCCCTCTACTTTGCCTGCATGATGACGGGCATGTCCATGGTGATGATGCCCCTGGCCACAGCCGGCATCAATGCTCTGCCCAACCGCCTGATTGCCCACGGCACAGCGATGAATAACACCATCCGCATGGTGGGGGGATCCATCGGGACCGCATTGCTGATTTCCATCATGAGCAATGCCCAGGTTAATTCTTCCGCGGCCAATCCGGTTTTAGCCATGATGGATGGCATCCATACCTCCTTTATTGTCTCTTGCGTCCTGGCCTTGGGCGGACTGGTGATCTCCTTTACGTTGAAAAAAAGACAGACTGAAAAGATATCCACCCACGTTTAACCCAATTTATATCAAATAAAAATGGAAAGCCGATGAGGAGAATGTCCCCTCATCGGCTTTCCGTCTGTTTGGATAGGTACCAGTCTATAGCCGTCTAAAGCCATCTTAATCAAATGCCATCGGTTGCAAAGGTAAAGAAGGTGTCTGACCGCAATCCCAAGCGCAAGGTCTCTAGGGAAATGGCATCGGTAAAAGGGATGTTACCCAGATTCACATTGGGACCCAAGCGCTTAATAAAGTACGTTTGCATCGCCTTATTGGGCGCCTCAAAAATCAGCTGATCAACATTGATGCCGGAATAAATAATTTCATCCACCAAACCATAGCGAATCTCGCCGTTGCTGTTACACAATCCGCTGGTGCCGCTCTCCCGAGCCTCCGTAATCACCTTCTCGGAACCGGCTTCCAAATCTTCCAAAATGGATTCAATCCATTCCGTGGAACTTTGTTGAAGCGACTCACTGCTGTCTTTTTTGCCCACCTCGCTGAAGACATGAAACTCTTGGGCAAACTCAGCGATAAAGGCAGCCTTTTCCCTGTTGGAAATGCTTAACGTGCCATTGGAAATTTCGACGTATTGACAGTTGTAGCGCTGACAATAGGTATAAAACTCGCTGATTTTCCCTTGACTGCAAAATTTTTCGAATAATGTGCCACCAAAAAAGAATTGAACATCATGCTCCTGTAAACAGGCGATCTTCTCCTCCATCTGTTTGGTGATCAGCGGGGTGCCCCAGCCAAATTTGACAAAATCGATCAAGTCCGCATTGCTGGTAATGGTATCTTTAAAATAATTAAGGGGAACACCGTTATCAATTAAAATGGTCAGACCCGTCGTCCGTGGCTTACTGTTTCGTTCTGGCAGTTGAAGTGGAAAATATTTCATTTTAATAACCTCACTATGCTGTAAAATAGGTTGCTGCCCGTTTCCAGCTGCCACCATATGTATATTCAGCTCCTGCAGGGGATGTTCAGATCCTGTAGTGCCCATTTTTTATAAGCAGGCTATACAAAATAGCGGGGACAGATC
>CALFAC010000013.1 GCA_937927935.1 uncultured Bacillaceae bacterium | reverse complement strand
TGATAGAAAATACAAAAATACAAATAAGAGGCTGTTGAGTCTATCAACAGCCTCTTTTATTGGGCCAATTTAAGGAAGTATCCTTTATTGGAAGTATCGATTATTCGATGATTTGAGTAACGGCACCGGCACCTACAGTACGGCCACCTTCCCGGATAGCGAAGCGAGTGCCGTCCTCAATGGCGATGGGAGCGATCAGTTCCACTTCCATCTCCACGTTGTCCCCAGGCATGACCATTTCCACACCCTCTGGCAATTTAATCACACCAGTTACGTCTGTGGTGCGGAAGTAGAATTGAGGACGATAGTTGGAGAAGAAGGGAGTGTGACGTCCGCCCTCCTCTTTGCTGAGGACGTACACTTGACATTTAAACTTTTTATGGGCTTTAACCGTACCGGGTTGTACCAAAACTTGGCCGCGCTCCACTTCATCCCGGTCGATCCCTCTGAGAAGTGCACCGATGTTGTCACCGGCTTGAGCTTCATCCAAAATTTTACGGAACATCTCTACACCGGTAACGGTGGTTTTCTTAGTTTCATCAGAAAGACCCAAGATTTCTACCTCATCGCCCACTTTTACTACGCCACGCTCAACCCGTCCTGTAGCAACGGTTCCGCGTCCAGTAATGCTGAACACGTCTTCAACTGGCATGAGGAAGGGTTTGTCCACATCCCGTTCTGGAGTGGGAATATATTCGTCGACGGCGTTCATCAACTCAAGGATTTTTTGACCCCATTCGCTGTTGGGATCTTCCAGCGCTTTTAAGGCAGAGCCGCGAATAACGGGTACATTGTCGCCATCAAATTCATATTCGCTTAACAGTTCCCGCACTTCCATTTCAACCAGTTCAAGCAACTCTTCATCGTCAACCATATCGCATTTGTTCAGGAAGACGACAATGGCGGGAACGCCAACCTGACGGGACAGCAAAATGTGCTCCCGAGTTTGAGGCATGGGACCGTCAGCTGCGGATACAACCAGAATAGCACCGTCCATTTGAGCTGCACCGGTGATCATGTTTTTAACATAGTCAGCGTGACCGGGGCAGTCCACGTGAGCATAGTGACGGTTATCGGTTTCATACTCTACGTGGGAAGTGGAGATGGTGATTCCCCGTTCCCTTTCTTCTGGAGCTTTGTCAATGGCATCATATGCTCTTGCTTCGGCCTTACCATGGGCAGCCAAAACAGTGGTAATAGCAGCGGTTAAAGTGGTTTTACCGTGGTCAACGTGACCAATGGTACCAATGTTAACGTGCGGCTTTGTCCGCTCAAACTTTTCTTTAGCCATTATTGTTTTCCTCCTTAAACAAGAGAATTGTTTTTTAAATATCAAGTTTATTATGTAGCCAAGACAGGATGACGGTTTTGTCCAAACATCGATCCTCTCTTAGCTTACAATATGAGCATACTTTTTGACAATAGTGGCCAATTATGCGTTACTTTTTTCCACGATTTGGTCGGTAATCGATTTGGGTGCTTCCTCATAGTGGTCAAACACCATGGTGTACGTGCCTCGTCCTTGTGTTTTGGAACGAAGAGAGGTGGCGTAGCCAAACATCTCGGATAAGGGGACCTGAGCCCGAATCACTTGGGTATTGCCTCGAGCTTCCATGCCTTCCACTTTTCCGCGACGAGAGTTAATATCCCCCATCACGTCACCCATATATTCCTCCGGCACAACCACTTCCACTTTCATGATGGGTTCCAGGAGAACGGGATTACACTTTTTAGCCCCTTCTCTTAAGGCAATGGAACCCGCTATTTTAAAGGCCATCTCACTGGAGTCCACTTCGTGGTAGCTTCCATCATACAGCGTGGCCCGGAGATCGACGACTGGATAACCGGCCAATACGCCGTTTTGCATCGCTTCTTCGATTCCTTGCTGCACAGCTGGAATATATTCTTTGGGAACAACACCGCCGACGATTTTGTTCACAAATTCAAAGCCAGCTCCCCGCTCCAGCGGTTCCAGCTCCAGCCACACGTGTCCATATTGACCCCGTCCACCAGACTGGCGGATAAATTTCCCTTCCACTTTGGTGGAGGTGGTAATGGTCTCTTTATAGGCCACCTGCGGGGCACCCACGTTAGCTTCCACTTTAAATTCCCGGCGCAGGCGATCCACAATCACCTCGAGGTGCAATTCACCCATTCCGGCGATGGTGGTTTGACCTGTCTCCTCGTCCGTTTCAGTACGGAAGGTGGGGTCCTCTTCAGCCAGTTTGGACAAGGCAATGGCCAGTTTTTCCTGGTCAGCCTTTGTTTTCGGCTCAATGGCCAACTTGATCACAGGATCTGGGAAGACCATTGATTCCAAAATGACCGGATGTTTTTCATCGCACAAGGTATCCCCTGTGGTGGTCTCTTTTAAACCAACGGCGGCTGCAATGTCACCGGCATACACTGTGCTAATCTCTTCCCGGTGATTGGCATGCATCATCAGGATCCGGCCGATCCGTTCTTTCTTACCTTTGGTGGAGTTTAAAACATGGGATCCCGCATTAAGGGTTCCTGAGTAGACCCGGAAAAAGGTGAGTTTACCCACATAGGGATCAGACATAATTTTAAACGCCAGCGCAGCAAAGGGACCGTTGTCGTCAGCTTCTCGCGTAACCTCTTCTTCTGTGTCTGGCAGCGTTCCCTTAATGGCCGGTATGTCCAGGGGTGAGGGCAGATAGTCGACCACACCATCCAGTAGCAACTGTACCCCTTTGTTTTTATAGGAAGAGCCGCAGAAAACGGGATAAAACTCTAGATTACAGGTTCCTTTGCGCAGGCCTGCTTTAATCTCTTCAACGGTCAGCTCTTCGCCTTCCAAATATTTCATCATCAGCTCTTCATCAGTTTCAGCCACATTTTCAATCAATGCCGTGCGCCATTCTTCGGCCAGCTCTTTGTACTCGTCCGGTATTTCTTTTGCTTCAGTGCGGGTCCCTAAATCGTCCAAATAGTAGTAAGCCTGCATGGTGACCAGATCAATAATCCCTTCAAAGGTGTCTTCCGCACCGATGGGCAGCTGCACTGGAACCGGCTTGGCCTGCAGCCGATCTTCCAATGTTTTAACAGCAGCCAGAAAATCGGCACCGATGGTGTCCATCTTATTGACGTAGACGATGCGGGGAACATGGTAGTTGGTTGCCTGACGCCAAACGGTTTCCGTTTGGGGTTCTACCCCGCTTTTGGCATCCAGAATGGCCACCGCACCGTCAAGCACCCTTAAGGAACGTTCCACCTCTACGGTAAAATCAACGTGTCCTGGGGTATCGATAATGTTGATCCGGTGTCCTTTCCACTGAGCGGTGGTCGCCGCCGAGGTAATGGTGATTCCTCGCTCCTGCTCTTGTTCCATCCAGTCCATGGTGGCCGAACCTTCATGGGTTTCCCCAATTTTATGAGTCCGGCCGGTATAGAACAAGATCCGCTCCGTGGTGGTCGTTTTCCCTGCGTCGATATGGGCCATAATGCCGATATTACGCGTTTTTTCTAAGGGAAACTCCCTCGGCATACATTCTGCTCCTTTCTTCTATACGACTCAGTTTACCAGCGATAATGGGCAAATGCCTTGTTCGCTTCGGCCATTTTATGCGTATCTTCACGCTTTTTAACGGCTGCTCCCGTGTTGTTAGCCGCATCGATCAGTTCAGCAGCCAAGCGTTCTTCCATAGTTTTTTCACCGCGCAGCCGGGCATAATTGACGATCCAGCGCAAGGCCAGTGAGATGCGCCGCTCAGGACGAACCTCAACCGGCACCTGATAGTTGGCCCCTCCCACTCGGCGAGCTCTTACCTCCAGGACAGGCATCACATTTTTTAACGCTTGGTCAAATACTTCCATCGGATCTTGACCTGTACGTTCCCGCACGATATCAAAAGCACGGTATAATATTTTCTCAGCCTTCCCTTTTTTGCCGTCTTTCATAATCCGGTTGATCAGACGGGTAACCAGTTTGCTGTTATAGATCGGATCGGGAAGGACATCTCGACGCGGCACAGGACCTTTGCGAGGCATTCTATTCCCTCCTTCTTACATTGAGTACATATGAGGCTATTGTTTGTCAGTGATCGGTTTACTCTTTGGGTCGTTTTGTCCCATATTTGGATCTGCCTTGTTTACGGTCTTGAACACCCGCTGTATCCAGAGCCCCGCGCACAATATGGTAACGTACCCCCGGCAGGTCTTTCACCCGTCCGCCGCGGATCAGCACCACACTGTGCTCCTGCAAGTTATGTCCTATGCCTGGAATATAGGCAGTCACTTCAATCTGATTGCTCAAACGAACCCGGGCATATTTACGCAATGCAGAGTTCGGCTTTTTGGGCGTCATCGTTCCTACACGGGTACACACGCCGCGCTTTTGAGGAGAGTTAACATCAGTATGAGCCTTTTTAAAGCTGTTGTATCCCTTTAGCAAGGCAGGGGATTTAGATTTGGTCTGTTTCGCTTTGCGTCCTTTACGGATCAACTGGTTAATTGTGGGCATGCATTGCACCTCCTTCCAATTTTATGCACACAGATCCAGGCGGTTCATTTTAGGCAAAGTTCTGTTCAGGCCTTTGGCCTGAACAGAAACTGCACTATTTTAAAATGGCCACGCTAGCAGCGCCCACCTCAATGCCACAAGCCTTTCCCAATTGACGCATGGAATCGACATAGACGACCGGCACCTGATGGTGGAGGCATGCTGTTTCAATTTGTCCAATGATATGGGCATCAGCATCTTCAGCGATGATCACTTCGCTAGCCTCGCCGCGCTTTATCGCCTTGATGGTTTGCTTCAGCCCCACCTTAATGTGTTTCGCCTGTTTCACTTTTTCATAAGACATGAAAATCCTCCAAAGCGACAGACGTTTTGACACACAGTTGATATATTAACATCCTGAAATTATGCTGTCAATATTATTTCTCCACAGCCACAGCCTGGGTAACATCCTCTTCTGCTTGGGGTTCTGCCTGCTCTTCCTCGTCTGTTACCGCTTCCTCCGGTTGTGGATGAATCACTTTGGTGAGACGATAGCGAGACATGCCGGTGCCCGCTGGGATCAGTTTGCCAATGATCACATTTTCCTTCAAGCCCAACAGGGGGTCGCGTTTTCCTTTGATGGCGGCATCGGTCAGCACCCGGGTTGTTTCCTGGAACGAGGCCGCCGACAGGAATGATTCGGTTTCCAAGGATGCTTTGGTGATACCCAGTAACACCGGGTGGGCGGTAGCCGGTCTTTTTCCTTCCTTAAACATAGCCATATTGGCTTCCTCATAGTCGGTCACATCGATGATGGAGCCAGGCAAGAGATCGGTATCGCCCGGATCGGTGATGCGCACTTTACGCAGCATCTGCCGAACCATCACTTCGATATGTTTATCTCCAATCTCCACCCCTTGCATGCGGTACACTTTCTGAACTTCTTTCAAGAGGTAGGTTTGAACACCGCGCACGCCCTGCACCTTAAGCAGCTCTTTGGGATCCACCGAACCTTCTGTTAAGTCTTGACCGGCCGTCACCTTATCCCCAACGGCCACTTTTAAACGGGAACCAAAAGGCACAGGATAACTGCGCACTTCTACATCCCCTTGGACCAAAATTTCACGCCGATCCTTCACCTCTTTAATATCGATCACTTCACCGTCCACTTCAGAAATAACCGCCTGCCCTTTGGGGTTGCGGGCTTCAAACAGCTCCTGAACCCGGGGGAGACCCTGGGTGATATCGTCTCCAGCCACCCCACCGGTGTGGAAGGTACGCATGGTGAGCTGGGTACCTGGCTCGCCGATGGACTGGGCGGCTATGATCCCGACGGCCTCACCAATTTCCACCAGGTTACCGGTGGCTAAGTTGCGGCCGTAGCACATTTGACAAACCCCATGTTTGGTGCGACAGGTAAAGACGCTGCGGATGCGGACGCTGGTGATACCGGCCCGTTCGATGGCCTGAGCAATGTCCTCGGTAATCATCTGATTGGGACGAACGAGGACCTCATGGGTCTCGGGATGACGGACGGTTTCAAAAGCGATCCGCCCTACGATCCGCTCCGTCAGGGTTTCGATGACTTCCCGACCATCGGTCAGGGCGGTCACATCCACCCCTTGGTCTGTTCCGCAGTCATCCTCCCGAACAATCACGTCTTGGGCCACATCCACGAGGCGACGGGTGAGATAACCGGAATCCGCTGTTTTCAGCGCGGTGTCCGCCAACCCTTTGCGGGCCCCGTGAGTGGAGATGAAGTATTCCAGCACGGTCAGCCCTTCCCGGAAGCTGGATTTAATGGGCAGCTCGATGATGCGGCCCGCCGGGTTGGCCATCAAGCCCCGCATCCCTGCCAGCTGAGTGAAGTTGGAAGCGTTCCCCCGCGCGCCTGAATCAGCCATCATGAAGATGGGGTTTAAAGGATCAAGGGATTTCATCAATTTTTCCTGGATCTCATCTTTCGCTTTGCTCCAAATGGCGATCACTTTGTCATAGCGTTCCTCATCGGTGATCAGTCCCCGGCGGAACTGCTTGGTCACCAAAGCCACTTCTTGATCCGCTTTTTCCAAGATCTCTTTTTTCTCCTGAAGGACTACGATGTCCGCAATGCTGATGGTGATACCCGCCTTGGTGGAGTAGCGAAAGCCCAGGTCTTTTAAGCGATCCAACATCTTGGATGTCTCGGTAGTTTGATAGCGCTTAAAGACCTCCGCGATGATTTCCCCCAGGTATGATTTTTTAAACGGGGGAATGAGGGGCAATTGGGCAATATATTCTCTGATATTAACGCCCTTTTCAAAGATGAAGCAGCGGTCTGGTGTACCCTGCAGGTTTTCTTTCGTCGGCTCATTAATATAAGGGAATGACTGAGGTAAAATCTCGTTAAAGATCAGTTTGCCCACCGTTGTGACCAGCAAAGCTTTATTTTGTTTTTCAGTGAAGGAATGTTTATTTAGGGAAGATGCTTTGACGGCAATGCGGGCATGAAGTTCAACATAACCATTTTGATAAGCGGCAATGGCTTCTGCTGGACTATGGAAGATGGATCCTTCCCCTTTGGCCCCTGCCCGCTCCATGGTGATGTAATAGTTCCCCAACACCATGTCCTGGGAAGGCGTCACCACAGGCTTGCCATCTTTAGGGTTTAAAATGTTTTGGGCTGCCAGCATCAAGATGCGTGCTTCCGCTTGCGCTTCAGCCGAAAGAGGAACGTGAACGGCCATCTGGTCCCCGTCAAAGTCGGCGTTATAGGCCGTACAAACCAGGGGATGCAATTTGATGGCTCTCCCTTCCACCAGAACGGGTTCAAAGGCTTGAATCCCCAAGCGGTGCAGCGTGGGCGCCCGGTTTAAAAGGACGGGATGCTCTTTAATCACGTCTTCCAATACATCCCACACTTCCGGGTTGACGCGCTCCACTTTACGCTTGGCGCTTTTAATATTGTGGGCGATTTCCCGACGGACCAGCTCTTTCATCACGAAGGGCTTAAACAGCTCCAGAGCCATCTCCTTGGGCAAGCCACATTGATACATCTTAAGCTGCGGACCCACCACAATCACGGAGCGGCCGGAATAGTCCACCCGTTTCCCCAGCAAGTTTTGACGGAAACGGCCTTGCTTCCCTTTGAGCATATGGCTTAAGGATTTGAGGGGACGGTTGCCTGGACCGGTCACCGGTCGCCCCCGCCGACCGTTATCAATCAAGGCGTCTACCGCTTCCTGCAGCATCCGCTTTTCATTTTGAACAATAATTTCTGGGGCGCCTAGGTCTAAAAGCCGTTTTAAGCGGTTGTTGCGGTTGATCACCCGCCGATATAAATCGTTCAAGTCAGAAGTGGCGAAACGGCCCCCATCCAGCTGAACCATGGGCCTCAGTTCAGGAGGAATAACAGGCAGTACATCTAAGATCATCCAAGACGGATGGTTATTGGAGTTGCGGAAGGCTTCCAAAACTTCCAGACGCTTAATGGCCCGGTTGCGACGCTGCCCCTGCGCTGTGCGCAGCTCTTCCTTTAGCTTCTCCACCTCTTTATCCAGATCAAGGTCTAAGAGCAACTCCTTGATCGCCTCAGCCCCCATACCCGCTTTAAAAGCATTGCCGTATTTCTCCCGGTAGCTGCGGTATTCCTTTTCTGTAAGGAGCTGTTTTTTCTCTAGAGGCGTCGGTCCTGGATCAATCACCACATAGGAAGCAAAGTAGATCACTTCTTCCAAGGCCCTGGGGCTCATATCTAAAGTGAGCCCCATCCGGCTTGGAATCCCTTTAAAATACCAGATATGGGAGACAGGGGCAGCCAGTTCAATGTGCCCCATCCGCTCCCGTCTCACTTTGGAGCGGGTCACTTCCACTCCGCAGCGATCACAAACTACGCCTTTGTAACGGACCCGTTTGTATTTGCCGCAGTGGCAT
>CALFAC010000012.1 GCA_937927935.1 uncultured Bacillaceae bacterium | reverse complement strand
TACCATTATGGATTCCAAAACCGAATAAAACGGTTACAATCAGGTCCTTTATGATACCACCCTGGGCTGGAGGCTGGTCAACCCCAAGATGGAGGAAATGTATCCTCCCATTAGTTTGGGGGAGACGGCGGAAAAAGTGGCGGAGCGTTACGGGGTTTCCAGAGAAGAGCAGGACCGCTTTGCCTTGAGCAGTCAGCAAAAAGCCCAACGGGCGATCAGGGAAGGAAAATTTAAAGATGAAATCATCCCCCTTCAAATTGTGGAAAAAAAGAGGAGTTTCCTCTTTGATGCCGATGAACATCCCCGGCCCGAAACCACTCTGGAAGAGCTGGCCCGTCTCAAGCCGGTTTTTAAGAAGGGGGGAACGGTGACGGCGGGCAACTCATCGGGGATTAACGACGGAGCCAGCGCCCTTTTGGTGATGTCTCGCCAAAAGGCGGAAGCGCTGGGCGTAAAGCCCCTGGCCCGAGTGGTCACCTCCGCCACGGCCGGGGTGCACCCCGATTACATGGGGATCGGGCCGGTCCCGGCGGTGAAAAAGGTCCTGGAGCGAACGGGTATAGCCCTTAGCGATGTGGATTTAATCGAGATCAATGAAGCTTTTGCCGCCCAGGTTTTGGCCTGCGTCAAAACCCTGAACATGGATCAGGAAAAAGTGAATGTAAACGGAGGAGCCATCGCCTTGGGCCATCCTTTGGGGTGCAGCGGGGCTCGGATCGTAACCACCCTTCTTCACGAGATGAAAAGAAGAAAGAGCCACTTTGGTCTAGCGACCATGTGCGTCGGCGTCGGTCAAGGGGTGGCCACCCTGTTTGAACGGGTGGAATAAGGGCTGGATACAAAAAGAACAAAAATAAATTCTAAAAAAAATATTGACCATTTTAATATAATTTTGCTATATTATGTTATAGAGACGCTAGGTGATAACACATAATAAAAAGGAGGCGTATCTCATGACCGTCACGACCAAAACCGACACCTTGACCGTCATCAAAGAAAATGGGGTGGCAGAAATCCACCTGCACATCAATAAAGCCAACTCCTATGACCTTGAGTTTTACCGGGATTTCAATAACGCCATTGATGATATCCGCTTTGATAATTCCGTTAAAGTGGTCATTTTGATGAGCGATGTGCCCAAATTTTTCTCTTCCGGGGCGGACATCAATTTCCTGAAATCGGCCGACCCGGCCTACAAAACCCAGTTTTGTCTCTTCTGCAATGAAACACTGGATAAAATTGCCCGCTCACCCCAGGTGTATATCGCCTGCCTGGAAGGTCACACCGTGGGTGGCGGATTGGAAATGGCCCTGGGTTGCGATCTGCGCTTCATGGGGGATGAGGCCGGCAAGATTGGTCTTCCTGAAGTTTCCCTGGGTGTGTTGCCGGGTACGGGAGGCACCCAGCGGCTAGCCCGTCTGGTGGGTCACTCCAAGGCCCTCGACCTGTGCATAACTGGACGCACCTTGACTCCCCAAGAAGCGTTGGACATCGGATTGGTTGACAAGGTTTTCCCTCAGTCTGAAACCAAGGAGAAAACGAGGGAATATGCCCGCAACCTGGCCAACGGCCCCACCTACGCCATCTCCAACATCAAGCTCTCCATCATGAACGGTAAGGAGATGCCCCTCAACGTGGCCATCCGCTATGAAGGAGAACTGCAAAACCTCCTCTTCCGCTCTGAGGACGCCAAAGAGGGTTTGGCTGCTTTCCTTGAAAAACGGGCTCCCCAGTGGAAAGGCGTCTAAAGCTTTCCTGACTTTGATATAATTTGTGAACAGCAATATCGGTTTGTTCAGATAAGCCGATATTGCTGTTTTTACAGAACAAATTTTCTTAATTATTGTTGTATTGAAATTATATGTAAAGGATTTTATTTCCAATTGAGGTGGTTATGCGATGAGGGAAGCATTGAGGGGAATCGGCCCGTATTACAATGCGGCCCGCCTCTTTATCGATGACAATGTGGAACGGGGGTTGGGAGATAAAACGGCCATCTATTACAAAGATCAGGAAATAACCTATCGAGAACTGCAAAAACAAGTGAATCAGTTTGCCAACGGCATCCGTCAACTGGCCGAGCTGGAAAACAGGGTGCTGATTGTCTTGTATGATTCCCCCCAATTTATCATCTCCTTTTTCGGCTGCATCAAGGTGGGCGTGGTGCCCGTCCCCGTTAACACCATGATGACCGTGAAGGATTATGAATATTTTTTGAACAACAGCCGGGCCAAAGTGCTGGTGATCCAGGAAAGTATTTGGAAGAAGCTGGCCGATTGTAAGGAGCGCTTTCCCTATTTGCAGCATGTGATCGTCTGTCGGGATGATGACGGCCGGAAGGAAAAGGAAACAGCCTTGGCTGACGGCGTGCTCGACTTTGATCGATACGTAAACCAGCAATCGGATCAAGGTGAACCGGTTCACACTGTGCGGGACGATGCCGCCTTTTGGCTGTATACGTCAGGAAGCACGGGTAATCCCAAGGGGGCCATCCATCTTCAGCACGATATGGAGTATGCCTTTAGAAGTTACGCTCAAAGCATTTTGGAGATCGACGAAAACGACATCACCTTTTCCGCTTCCAAACTTTTTTTCGCCTACGGGTTAGGAAACGGCATGTATTTCCCCTTGGGGGCTGGGGCTTCTACGGTGCTCATGCCTGACCGTCCTTCGCCGGATAAGGTATTTGAAACCATTGAACGATACCGGCCTACCCTATTTTTTGGTGTGCCTACCCTGTATGGGTCCATGATCGATCTGGCCTCTTCGGAGTACACGCAGTCGATGGTCTTCCGGCTGCGCGACCGCGAGAAGTTCCTGCTTCGGAAGATCGAGAAAGCGCTGGACCGAATCCGCGAAGGAACCTTCGGTATCTGCGAGCGTTGCGAGGAAGAGATCAACATCAAGCGCCTCGAAGCGCGGCCCGTGACGACGCTCTGCATCCGCTGCAAAGAGGAGCAGGAGAAGAAGGAAAAGTCCTACGGCTGAGGCCGTAGGCTTCGTGGGATCGCGGGCCTGGGGGCGGGGGAGGCCGAGGTGCCTC
>CALFAC010000011.1 GCA_937927935.1 uncultured Bacillaceae bacterium | reverse complement strand
CTCTTTTAAATCACGCAACAATTTGCGATCTGTGGTCACATGGATCTCATGCTCAGGAAACTCATGACGAAGCTTATGAAAGATCTCTTTGCGGATCGCTTTTAACTGAAACCGCTTCATTTGCCGTACATCAGCAGCCAGAGACAATTCCTTCCCGATGCATACGGCCGCCACATCGGATACCCCATCCACCGAATAAGCAATTTCTTTGGCCCTCAATGCCTCTTCTTCCGTTCCAGCGGTGCGTCCCTTCTCTGCGCCCCTTTCTGCCTGATTAGAACCTTGCTCTTGAACCTCAAAGCTTCCCTCCTGATTATGATCATTTGCGCTGCAAGCCGACAGGAAACTGATCATAACGAGGGCTAACAATAATCGCAAACCCTTTTTGGGCCAGGAAAAATGAATGACTTTGCCAAACATATCGGCCATCCCTCCTTTTAGGTAGGATGGCCTTCACACAGTGGAAATATGTGTCAACTTGCAGCTGAATGTCTAAGTATTTTTAGGGTGAGACTAATGCAACATCTTACCCATGCGGTCTGCCGCCTCAAGCACTTGCGGCGCAATCTGCTTCATTTTTTCTAATGTTAGCCGGCTGGAAGGGCCCGAAACAGCTAGGGCCGCTACACACTCTCCTTGACGATTCAAAATGGGAGCAGAGATGGCGGCCGTGCCCACTTCCCTCTCTTCTATACTGGTGGCATACCCCTGTTTTTTTATGGTGTGCAGGTTTCTTACAAACTGTTCCTGGTCAATATTTTCTGGCCAGTTTGGGTCAGCCAAAATGTAGTCTCGGGTAGACGGGTCGGCGTAGGCCGTTAAAATTTTTCCTGACGCTCCAACGTAAAGAGGCATCCTGGCCCCAATGGGAGCCACCCTGCGGATGGTCTGTCGGCTCTCCACCGCTTGCACCCGAACCCGCTCCCGGCCGTCCCGAATGTACAAGGTTACGGTCTCATCCAATTGGTCCCTCAGCCGTTCCATTTCTGGCAACAAGATGACAGCAGGATCTTCTCCCCGCTCCATATGAACAAAAAGTTCCCAAACGGCTAAACCCAGTTTATATTTATCGGTGGCCTTGTTTTTTACGACAAATCCTTTTTTGGCCAAGGCGTTTAAAAGACGATAAACCGTGCTTTTATTTAGATTTACCTTGCGGCTGATCTCTGTTAAAGTTAATTCTGGCTGGTCGGTAAAACAGAGCAAAATGTCTAACGCCCGTTCCACTGAACGAACCGACTTTCCTTCCATCCGCAGCCCCCTCGTTTCATATAATGAAACCTTATTTAATTTTCTATTATACTGTTTGACCGTCTAAAGGTAAATGAAATCATTTTTTGTTTAGTTTTACATCTATTGCCTGGTACGTTATAATAGGGGCGTCAAAGGAATTTGTGTTTCAAAGGGTAAAACGGAACCGAGTGGTATACTTCAGTTAAGGGAGGGTATTGGATGTCTTACTCAGATGCATTTTCTGTAAAATCAACCCTAAACGTCAACGGAAAAGCATACAGCTATTTTTCCTTACCTGAATTGGAGAAAAAAGGAATCGGTCCCGTTTCCAAGCTGCCTTTTTCCATCAAAGTGTTGCTGGAAGCCGCTTTAAGGCAGATGGACGGAGTGGCCATTACGGAAGACCATGTGAAACTGATTGCCAATTGGCCGGAAACCAAAGCTCAAAAGAAAGAGATCCCCTTTCAACCGGCCCGAATTGTGCTGCAGGACTTTACAGGGGTTCCTGCCGTGGTGGACTTGGCTGCCATGCGCTCCAAAGTGGCCAAAGACGGAGGAGACCCCAAGCAGATTAACCCGCTGGTCCCTGTTGACCTGGTGATTGACCACTCGGTGATGGTGGACCGTTTTGGAAGCAAAGATGCCTTAGATTATAACATGAAGGTGGAGTTTGAACGCAACCGGGAACGGTACCGCTTCTTGCGCTGGGCCCAAACCGCTTTTGATAACTTCCGCATCGTTCCCCCTGCCACCGGAATCATCCATCAAGTTAACCTGGAGTATCTGGCCAGTGTGGCTGCTACCAAAAACGTCGATGGCGAAGAGTATGTCTTCCCTGATTCGCTTGTTGGAACCGACTCCCACACCACCATGATTAACGGCATTGGCGTGGTGGGTTGGGGTGTTGGGGGCATTGAGGCGGAAGCAGGCATGTTGGGACAACCGCTCTACTTTGTCACCCCTGAAGTGATTGGCTTTAAGTTGGTGGGCAAATTACCGCAAGGAGCTACGGCCACCGACCTAGCTTTAACGGTGACTGAGATTTTGCGCAAAAAAGGGGTCGTAGGTAAGTTCGTTGAGTTTTATGGTGAGGGTCTGGCCAACATCAGCGTTGCTGACCGGGCCACAGTGGCCAACATGGCACCTGAGTACGGGGCAACCATGGGCTTTTTCCCTGTGGATGAGCAAACCTTGGATTACCTCCGCTTAACTGGTCGGAGTGAAGAACAGATTCAACTGGTTAAAGCCTACTATGAAGCTCAAGGCTTGTTCCGCACGGCAGATAGTCCTGAACCTGTCTTTTCCGAAACCTTAACCCTTGATTTAAGCACGGTGGAACCCTCCTTGGCCGGTCCGAGACGTCCTCAAGATCGCATTAATCTGTCCGACATGAAAAACAGCTTTGTGAAGACCATGACTTCCCCCATAGAAGAGGGCGGCTTTGGCCTGTCAGAGAAGGAGCTAAACGAAACCGCTGTTACGGTCAAACATCCTGATGGTTCAACATCGGAAATGAAAAACGGCGCAGTGGTGATTGCTGCAATTACCAGCTGTACCAACACCTCTAACCCAGGGGTCTTGATGGGAGCAGGGTTGCTCGCTAAAAAAGCGGTGGAAAAAGGATTAAGCACACCCGGTTATGTTAAAACCAGCTTAACCCCCGGTTCCAAAGTGGTCACCCAGTACCTGATCGATGCCGGTCTGATGGAACCTCTTGAGGCCCTTGGCTTCCACGTTGCCGGTTACGGTTGTGCCACCTGTATCGGAAACTCCGGTCCTCTGCCGGATGAGGTGAGTCAGGCTATTGCCGAGCATGACTTAACCGTCTGCTCTGTTTTAAGCGGTAACCGCAACTTTGAAGGGCGGATTCACGCTCAAGTGAAGGCCAACTACTTGGCTTCACCGCCGCTGGTCGTGGCTTATGCCATCGCCGGTACCATGAACATTGACCTGCAAAACGATCCCTTAGGTTACGATAAAGAAGGCAATCCCGTATATCTGAAAGATATTTGGCCCACATCAGAAGAATTGCAGGAAGCCCTGCAAAAAGTGAACTCTGAACTGTTTAAGAAAGAGTATGCTGACGTCTTTAGTTCCAATCCCCTCTTTAACCAGATCGATGCCCCTCAAGGGGATCTGTACGAGTTTGATCCTGAGTCCACCTACATTCAGGAACCGCCTTTCTTCACCAACCTGGAACCTGAACCGGGTGAACTGGCCGATATTAAAGGAGCTAAAGCATTGGCACTCTTGGGTGACTCCGTCACCACAGACCATATCTCACCAGCCGGAAACATCGCTCCTGACAGCCCAGCTGGCAAGTATCTCATTGCCCGCGGCGTAGAGCGCAAAGACTTTAACTCCTATGGTTCCCGTCGGGGTAACCATGAAGTGATGATGCGGGGGACTTTTGCCAACATTCGCATCCGCAACCAGATGGCCCCTGGAACAGAAGGCGGATACACCACCTACCTGCCTACCGGTGAAGTGATGCCCATTTATGATGCGGCCATGAAATATCAGGAAAGCAACACGCCCCTGGTGGTGCTGGCTGGCAAAGAGTACGGTACAGGAAGCTCCCGGGACTGGGCAGCGAAAGGAACCTATCTGTTGGGTGTTAAAGCGGTTATTGCCGAGAGCTTTGAGCGAATTCACCGCACCAACCTGGTTTGCATGGGTGTACTGCCCCTTCAGTTTGAAGATGGGCAAAGCTGGAAGTCCCTCGGCCTGGATGGAACAGAAACCTTTGACATTATCGGTCTCAATGAAGATCTAAAACCAGGACAAAGCATTACGGTTCGGGCTACCAAAACCGATGGCTCCAGCAAAGAATTTAATGTGACCGTTCGCCTGGACAGCGTCGTTGATATTGATTACTACAAACATGGCGGCATCCTGCAAAAAGTGTTGCGTCAAATGGTAGCCAACGCCTAAAGCTGGCCATAAAGCGCATTGACAAAGAAAATTGAAATCAGCGATAAAAAAGCTCCCCTTAAGGTAGACAGACGGAAAACACCTGCTACCCATCGGGGAGCTTTTTCATGTTTATTGATCAACATTGGCTCGCATTAATATCTAAATATTATCTAAACATCCAATTATTCGTTTATTGTATATTTATTTTCGCTTCTTGAATTGTACAGGTGCAACTTCGAAACTAAGATTGTTTATGAAATTTCCGAATACCGGTGAAGGAGTTGGTGAAATGGATCAAAGCCAATCTATACCCCTAGCTAAGAAACTACTCCTTGTCTATGGCAGTACCACTCCACCTGGAAGGACGTTTACACTTCTCCAACACTTAGAAAAAGAGGTAAACTTGTCCCATCCTAATGTGGCGGTGGAAATCGTCAAACCCTCCCCATTTGAATCCAGTTCATTATATTACTGGCGTGACGAAGATCTGGAAAAGGTGGAAGAATCGCAGGCCATCATCGTTGCTTCGCCCGTCTACCGAGCATCGTTTCCAGCCATTTTAAAGTCCTTGTTTGATGCGCTGCCCGTAAAGGCTTTGCGTTCTAAACCTGTAGCCCTGGTGACGGTGGGTAACGTGGCCGAGCATTATCTGGGGGTGGAACGCCACTTTCAGGATATTTTAGCTTGGTTCGGCGCTTTATATGTTCCAGCGACCTGTTACATTTTAGCCCATGCGTTAAACGATGGCATTCCGGATGATATTCGAGATCAATTGAAGCAATTGACTGAAAGTACCCTTTATTTGGCAGATGTATTGGCCAATAAAAAGCTAGGGCCAAAACCTCTGGCTGAAATTTACGGCCGCTAATTTCCATAAAAATTTTTCGAGGTGATGAATATGTCTAGCGCCATATCTCCGGATCAATTATACGAGATGAGAGTACAAAGCGGCGTTCCTCTATTCAATGATAACAAAATGAAACTGGGCATCTTTGGTAGTAATTGCAGCTACGGGCTTATGGCAACAAAAGCGCCCTCCACCTTTGAAGTTACCTGGGAGCACACTTTAAAAATTGCGCAATTGGCCGATGAATTAGGATTTGAGGCCATGGTGCCAGTGGCCAGATATAAAGGAATGGGTGGGGAAAGCAATTTTAACGGTGAAAATTTTGAGACCCATACATGGGCCGCTGGACTGGCTCAGGCCACCAAACAAATCATGGTGTTTGCAACCGTTCATGTTCCCGCCAAACACCCCGTTGTTGCGGCTAAAGAGTCGGTCACCGTGGACCACATCTCCAATGGAAGATTTGGCTTAAACGTCACCATGGGATGGTACAAGAAAGAAATTGAAATGTTTGGTGGAAAACAGCGTCCCCATGACGAAAGATATCAATACGGTTCGGAATGGATTGATATTGTCAAGAAACTGTGGACTGAAAAAGGGGAATTTGACTATAAAGGGAAATATTTTGAACTCTATAATCTGGAAGCGGAGCCCAAACCCATCCAGAAGCCTTATCCGGTTTTGGTCAATGCCGGTAACTCTCCAGCCGGTTTAAATTTCTGTGCTCGAGAATGTGATTTTAACTTTATTGCTTTCCGCGATCCTGAGGAAGCGAAAGAAACAAGTCGGAGAGTGAGAAATATCGCTCGCCAATACGGTAAACATCTGGGAATTTTAAGTTACGGAAATATTATTTGCCGTGAAACGGAAAAAGAAACAAAGGAACTCTATAATCAAATTTTAGAAATGGGCGATTGGGATGTGGCCAAATTTGTTCAGCAAGGGCTGGGTACGGAGAGTCAGTCCTTTGAACAAATAAAAGCCATTCAAGAACGTTTTATCACCGGCTATGGTGGTTATCCCATCATTGGTACCCCGGAACAAGTGGTGGAACAATTTATCCAATTATCGAAAGCAGGCGTGGACGGCATGTTAATCGGCTTTTTGGATTATTACGAAGAGTTGAAGTTTTTTGGGGAGAGAATCTTACCCCTGATGAAACAAGCGGGCTTACGTCACTAAAAGCGGGGGCGGCCTTATTGGCCCCCATTGAAAATATGAAATTGAAGGGGATTTTTCAATATGACACATAAAGATTTACCGATCAGAGCCCATCTTATCGGAGGAAAGTGGGTTAAATCAGATCAGTTAAGGGAAACCACCTGTCCAGCCACTGGTGAGGTTATAGGCTATTTTTATGAACCGACTGCAGAACACTTACATGAAGCGATCCAGGCAGCCAAACAGGCCTTTGAGCTCACCAATTGGAAATACGACCGCCAGTTAAGAGCCAAAGCGTTGAATGAACTGGCCGATCGCATCGAAGCTCACAAGGATGAATTGATCCATCTTATTTCTAAGGAAAATGGAAAAATTATTCCCGAAGCCACCTTTGAATTTAATTTAACACCATCAAAGTTGCGTTACTACGCCTCTCTCGCTTTAACGGAAACCGGGCAGTCAGCTGAGATTGTTAAAGGATCCTACTCTACCCTTGTTAGAGAACCGATTGGTGTGGCAGGCATCATTGTCCCCTGGAATTCTCCTCTCATTTTAGCCATCCGTTCCTTTGCACCTGCCCTAGCAGCCGGCTGCACAACAGTGATTAAAATGCCTGGTCAGACGGCGCTCGTTAATGGTTTGATTGCCGAAATTATTTCTGAAACAGAATCACTGCCCCCTGGCGTGATCAATATGTTAACGGAGTCGGGCGACTTGGTCGCCAAAGGATTGGTTGAGTCACCTGATGTGAAAGTGATCAGTTATACAGGCAGCACAGAGGTTGGACGTAAGATTATGGCTGCAGGGGCAGCCCGTCTAAAGCGCGTTTGTTTGGAATTGGGCGGAAAAACCCCAATGATTGTCTTTAACGATGCTGATCTTGATGCGGCCATTCCCACCCTTGTAGCCGGTATTACCACCTTTGCCGGTCAGTTTTGTATGACCGGGAGTCGGATTCTTGTACAGGAAGAGATAGCCGATCAAGTAGAAGTGCGTTTAAAAAGGGCCTTGGAAACCATTAAAGTAGGGCCAGGGACTGACCCAGAAAGTCAGATGGGCCCACTAATTAATCAAGAGAGCGCCATTAGAGTCGATAAAATGGTACAAGAAGCCTTAAAGAAAAATGTGGCCATTGTGAGAGGAGGTCGGGGGCAAAAAGAGGGGGAGGTCAATCCACACTACGATGCTTATTATCGCCCCAGCTTAATCAGAGTGAACGATCCAAACGATCCCTTGGTCCAGCAAGAAGTATTTGGCCCCGTCGCCACCTTTGAAGTGTTCCGCGATGACGAAGAAGCCGTCACAAAAGCAAACGCCACGGAATATGGATTGGCCGCTTCCCTTTGGACCAATTGTCGGAAACGTTCATTAACCTTGCCAGGAATGATACAGGCTGGCACCGTTTGGGTCAATGATTGGGCAGTGGTCTTTGACCAATTTGAGGAAGGGGGTTTTAATCAGAGCGGTCTAGGCAGGCTGAATGGGAAATCGGCCATGGCAGAGTTTCAAGAATATAAACACATTTT
>CALFAC010000010.1 GCA_937927935.1 uncultured Bacillaceae bacterium | reverse complement strand
ATGAAAATTTGAGAATACGCGAGTATTCGTGAGAAAATTTAACTTTAAAGAGGGAGGGTATCGTGATGGGAGAAAAGGAGGAGACGGTGCTGTTGCAGCCTGTGCCTGTGCTCATGCGCTTTTTTCATCAACTGGAAGAGCAGGGCGTGGCCTACTGCCATTTTAAAAGCAACCAGCATCTGGGTGAAGCATTGTCCGGGGAAACCGATGTGGATCTTTTGGTGGATAAAAACAGCGCAGACCGCTGTGAAATAGTGTTGAAACAGAATGGATTTAAACGTTTCGTATCCCAGCCGTGGGTCACTTATCCCGGGATTGAGGACTGGATCGGTTACGATGAAGAACAGGGAAAGATCGTGCATATTCATTTGCATTACCAATTATTATCTGGTCTGAAATTTGTCAAGGAGCAACATTTGCCTTGGGAGCAATTGCTTCTGAAAACGGCTGAACGTCATCCCCTGTACGGTGTGTATGTCACAAACCCCCATTTAGAGTTGATCTTGCTGGCTGTGCGTATTAGCATAAAAACAAGTAATTGGCAACTGTTAAAGGCATATTTGGGCACAACCCCCCTTCCCAAAAACATTATCGCCGAATATGAATACTTGCTTGAACACGCTGACCCGCGGCGGGTCAAGGATGTTGCGGTCCGCCTGTTCGGCAGAAATGACGGCATGGCCCTCTGCCAATGGATCATGGACAAGAAGTTGTCTGAACCAACGGTGATCCGGGCCATTCGCGCCATGGTGAAGCGCCATTACAGGGAACATCAGCGCTATTCGGGTCTTAACTTGTACTGGGTGCAATTGGCCAGATTTTATAAAGTGGCTGTGTCCAGACTGAAACGCAAGCTGAAACTGAGTGGCCAAAAAGGCAAGCGGCCCCACAAAGGGGGACTCATCATCGCCTTGGTCGGTTGTGACGGGAGCGGGAAGTCGACCTTATCCAAAGCATTGGTGGAGACCCTGTCTAAAAAAGTGGATATCCAAAACGTTTATCTGGGAAGCGGGGATGGCCGCGTCAGTTTGTCCGTGTCTGTGGCTAAGTCTTTATGGGCGCTGTTTAAGCGGCTGCGGGGCAAATCCGGGGAGAAGCCCAAACATGGCAAAAGGGAAAAAAAGAAATATCAAGCAGCGTGGAAAAATGTTGCTGATGCCCTGTTTGCTGTCTTGGTGGCCAATGACCGTTACCGCAAGTTGAAAAAAGCCAGACAGGATAAGTTGAACGGCTGGTTGATCGTGACGGACCGTTATCCGCAAAATCAGTTTCCCGGGTTGAACGACGGCCCTTATATCGAACTGGCAGGACATGAAACTTGGCTTGAGCGCTGGGCTGCACGCCTTGAACAAAAACGATTTGAACGTTTCCGCCAACTTCAGCCCGACCTGGTTATTAAGCTCAGTATTTCTGTTGAGGTGGCTTTTGCCCGTAAACCTGTTTACAGCCCGGATGATATACGTCAAAAGGTAGAAATAGTTGAAAAATTATCCTTTCCGGGGGCAAAAGTTGTTACCATTGATGCCACTCAACCATTAGAACAAGTCAAAAAACAAGTAACGAAAGTAGTGTGGGAGACGTTATGAATAAAAAAACGCTTGTTTACGAGTTTACCGGATTGCCTGGATCAGGCAAAACTACGGTAACGAAAGAAGTGATTCACTGTCTGGGACGGGAAGGTATCCGCACGCCCTCCTATGAATATCTGAGGGAGCAGCGTTCTTTCAAGTTTACCCATGCGGGTCAGCTTATAAAATATCTGTTATTCTTTCTGTTTTGCCTGAAGAAATGGAAAGTCAGCTTACAGCTGGCACGCTATATGTTAAAAATCAAGCCGCTGTCCCGTGATCGTGTCAAATTTACAGTTGCTTTTCTGCGCACCTATTATTTTATTGACTCCCTGTTGAAAAAGAAGGCCGATCATGATGTGATTGTGTTAGAAGAAGGCCTCGTGCAAAATATTTGGGGAATGTTCATTAGTGGTCATCCGCCTGATAGCACAGAACTTAAGCCCATTTTGCAACGGGTCTGCCAGGTGTTGCCTATTTCCGTTGTGCATGTTAATGTTGATGTGCAAACGGCGATTCAACGTATCCAGCAACGGACTTATGGTGCCGGGCGGTTTGACAAGATTGAAATTACTGAGGCAGAACGCTTGCTGAATGTGCATGAAAAGCACTTGCAGGAGATTATTGGTCTCATCTTGTCTCTTGATTGTCATCTGTTTACAATTGACGGCAAAGCAGAGATTGGGGAGAAAGTGATGACCATTGTCAAGGATATTAAAAAACAAATCCGCCAACATGCCGGATAATAAAGACGGTGATCGTTATGCAAAACACAAAGATGGCAGCCTGGATATTGTCCCTGCTGATGGCGGCAATGGCTCTGGTTCTGCTCAACGCACCCAGCATTAAACTGTTTTACCGTTCTGAGATTGTCAATATCGGGGCTGTGGCTGGATTATGGGGGATCGGTCTGTTACGGCTGATGACCATTGAACAGGGCCACTTTCATTTTGGCCGCAAGAAACTCATTTTTCTGTCATTTTTCACCCTGTTGTGGGCTTAGTTATTTATTTCTGGCATCATCGGTTATTATTCAAATGTTACGCTGGGATTGATTCTGCAATATATGGGCGTCTATTTCGGTGTCGCCGCCTTGCTTTTGTTCATGAAGGCAGAAGATGCCCATAAGCTTGTTTTATTACAAGTGGCATGGAGCATCTTGGTGGCGGTGTTGCATCTAACAGTAGGGATTGACTATAAAGATGAGGGACAGCACTATTTAACGGTGGGTGTTCCCCTGGCTGCCGGTCTTGTCTCTGCTTTTGTGATCTTCATTTTTACAAAAAAGATTAAAGTCAAGGCGTTGATGATGGCTTCAGCTGTGCTCATGATCCTGGCGCTCACCATGCTCATAGGACGGACACCTGTTTTGTTTTCGTTCATGACAATTCTGATGTTTTGGCTGCTGGTGATTGTCAAGTCGTCTTCCCTTCTGGAAGGACTTAGAAAAATATTATTGCTTGTGGCAACGGGGGCTGCTTTGCTCGCAGTTTTAGTAGCTAATTTGTCCGATTATTGGTTATCCCGTTTGCAAAGGATGAGCAACGTGGAGGATGAGCCCCGTTACCAGATATACAAGAGAGCCATAGAGCTGGTTATTGGCGATCCTCTGGGCTACGGGCTCAATTCGGCTGAGTTTTTGGTTGGGCATTATCCCCATAATATTGTTCTGGAGTTGCTGATCTCTGCGGGGGCTTTGGCTGTCGTGATTTTTGCCGTCCTGCTCGCAGTGTTTGGGTCCAGTGTGTGGCAGGGAATGGATACCCGGTCCTATGTTGTGGCCTTAGCCTTGATCGCCATCTATTATTTGTTGACATGGAATGTATCCTTTAATTTAACCAGTGCCTATATGCCCTTGGGAGCGATGGCGGCCTTTATGGGGTTGGAAATGATGCAAGTATCTGTAGTCATACCCACACATAACCGTCTGTCAGGTGTTCAGCAGGCGGTGCAATCGGTCCTTCAGCAGACCTACCCGCCTTTGGAGATCATTGTTGTTGATGATGGTTCTGAGCCCAAGATTGAACATGAATTCGGAATGTAACCTAGCCAAAATCTGAGAGATTCACGTTGTGACAAGGCATTTTCGTCATAAAAAG
>CALFAC010000009.1 GCA_937927935.1 uncultured Bacillaceae bacterium | reverse complement strand
GAAGGCTAGCCTTGTATTGACGCCATTTAAAGGCTTGGGTATAATAGATTTTACATCATGGGGGCTCGGAGGGATCACCTTGCACTCTCGCATTGGGGAAGAAGAAACACATCAGACTCATTTTGAAGCGATGTCTGATGAAGAAGTGGTTGAATTAATTCGAGCAGGCGACTTGAAGGCGCTGGAGTATTTGCTAGATAAATATAAAAACTTTGTCCGGGCCAAAGCCCGCTCCTATTTTCTGATTGGGGCTGACCGGGAAGATATTATCCAAGAGGGCATGATCGGTTTATATAAATCGATTCGTGACTACAAAGAGGACAAGCTGACCTCATTTAAAGCTTTTGCTGAATTGTGCATCACCCGGCAAATTATAACAGCCATTAAAACGGCCACCCGCCAGAAACATATTCCCCTCAATTCCTACGTGTCCTTGGACAAGCCCATCTATGATGAGGACTCCGATCGCACGTTGCTTGATGTGCTGTGCGGGTCCAAAGTGTCCGATCCGGAAGAGATGATTATTAACCAAGAAGAGTATGATGATATCGAAGTGAAGATGAGTGAGATTTTAAGCGACTTGGAGCGCAAGGTGCTAATGCTGTATTTGGATGGGCGTTCCTATCAGGAAATTGCCGTTGATTTAAACCGCCATGTGAAATCGATCGACAATGCGTTGCAGCGAGTGAAGCGCAAATTGGAACGCTATCTTCAGGTGCGAGAAGAAAATGTATCCGGTTAAGTTTAAAACACCAGTCAGGGTTATCCGACCAGGTGTTTTTTATTTTTTTAATTATCATCTCGGTCAGATTGACACCATAGACTCTACTGTGATAAAGTATGTGGGTAGGCATGTGTGTGTAACATGCGTTTTTTGTTTGCCTTAAAATCGATTGAGGAGTATTCCTCCTTTTGATCGGGATAGAGACAGGCTGAGAGAGGAGGCAGTAAGATGCGCGTTACAATCACCTTGGCTTGCACCGCTTGTCAGCAGCGCAATTACATTACCGAAAAAAATAAGCGCACCCACACCGAGCGGCTGGAGTTGAAAAAGTACTGCAAGTTTTGCAATCAGCATACTTTACACCGGGAAACTAAGTAAAAGTAGCCGAAAAAAAGAGACGCATTGGACGAAAATGGGGGTGGGACGATGGGTTTCTTGGCTAAATTGGGCAGAGGGGTTAAACGGACAGGCGGTTTTTTTCGGGATGCCTGGATGGAATTGAAAAAAGTGCGCTGGCCCAACAAAAAAGAGATGGTGAGCTACACAGCGGTGGTGTTGGTCACCGTGGCCTTTGTGACCATCTATTTCGCCATTATTGACTTTGGCCTGTCCCAGTTGATCAAGCTATTCTTTGGGAATTAATCCAAAGGGAGGATTGGACCGCAAGTCCGACTCACCATGGAAAAAAGATGGTATGTGGTGCATACATATGCCGGCTATGAAAATAAAGTGAAGAAAAATTTGGAGATGCGCGTGGAATCGATGCAGATGAACGATAAAATTTTCCGCGTGCTGGTGCCCCAGGAGGAAACCACCGAAATTAAAGATGGCCAGAAGAAAAAAGTGATGAAAAAGAAGTTTCCTGGCTACGTTTTGGTGGAGATGATCATGACCGATGACTCCTGGTATATGGTTCGCAACACCCCTGGTGTGACCGGGTTTATCGGTTCCTATGGGGGAGGATCTAAGCCAACTCCTCTATTGCCGGAAGAAGTGGATGCACTGTTGAAGCAGATGGGCATTTCAGAGCCCAAGGTTAAAGTGGACTTTGCCGTTGGAGACTCGGTTAAGGTGAAGGAAGGCCCCTTTGCCAACTTCATTGGAACCATTGAGGAAATTTCCGATGAAAAACAGAAAGTGAAGGTGCGCGTCAATCTGTTTGGACGGGAAACCCCTGTGGAGCTTGATTTTTCCAAAGTGGAGCGCGCCTAAAGGACGCCCCCTGCTCATCGAATAGGGATTGCAAGTTAAAAAGAGTTATGTTAACTTCTTGTATATCTGTGTTACGGTTAAGGAGGTGTTTTTTTGTGGCTAAAAAAGTGATTAAAGTGGTTAAACTGCAAATTCCTGCCGGCAAGGCCACACCAGCCCCTCCTGTTGGGCCTGCACTGGGTCAAGCCGGAATCAATATTATGGGTTTCTGTAAAGAATTTAATGAGAAAACCCAGGATAAAGCGGGCTTGATTATCCCGGTTGAAATTACCGTTTATGAAGACCGTTCCTTTACCTTCATTACCAAAACACCTCCCGCCGCCGTTCTGCTCAAAAAAGCGGCTGGGATTGAGAAAGGTTCAGGCGAGCCGAATCAGAATAAAGTGGCCACCATTAAACGGGATAAAATTAGGGAAATCGCTGAGCTGAAAATGCCTGACTTAAATGCTGCCGATGTGGAGGCGGCTATGCGCATGGTGGAAGGTACAGCCCGCAGCATGGGCATTGTGATTGAGGACTAACCCTGTTTGGGGTATGGATATAAATGTGGGAGGTATTAAGCCGTTAACACCACAAAGGAGGAATCGACCATGGCTAAACGAGGAAAAAAATATCAAGAAGCGTTAAAGCTGATTGATCAAGAGAAAAACTACACCCTTCTCGAAGCGGTGGAATTAGTGAAAAAGGTGGCACCAGCCAAATTTGACGAGACGGTGGAACTGGCCGTGCGACTGGGGGTTGATCCCAAGAAAGCGGATCAGCAGGTGCGCGGTGCCGTCGTCTTGCCCCACGGTACTGGAAAAACGAAGCGGGTGCTTGTTTTTGCCAAGGGTGAAAAAGCCAAGGAAGCGGAACAAGCAGGGGCCGACTATGTAGGGGATGAAGACCTGATCAACAAAGTGAGCCAAGGCTGGTTTGACTTTGACGTGGTGGTGGCCACCCCTGATATGATGGGGCAAGTGGGTAAATTGGGGCGTATCCTGGGACCCCGGGGCTTGATGCCCAACCCCAAAACCGGAACGGTCACCTTTGACGTGGCCAAGGCGATAGAGGAAATTAAAGCGGGTAAGATTGAATACCGTGTGGATAAAGCGGGCATTATTCATGTGCCCGTTGGCAAGGTTTCCTTTGAGTCGGACAAATTGGTGGAAAATGTAAAGACCGTTGTTGAAGCGCTGATCAAAGCAAAGCCGGCTGCTGCCAAGGGGACCTATTTGCGCAGCGTCGCTTTAAGCTCCACCATGGGTCCTGGCATCCGGGTGGCAACGGCTCAATTTGTCGGCTAACGCCCCTTGACTTTCGGCACAAATCATGCTAATATCTGCGGTGTCATCGCACAACTAACTGCATAGTGAATATTCGGCATGCCGTAGACAGAAGGGGCCGGCTAGGCTTAATCATCCTTCCGAGGTATGGATCAACCGATTCTATTGCTCGTATTGTCTTTTCAATAGAATCCTGTCCTTCGTCTGTCTTCGGGCGAAGGATTTTTTTATTGAGTCAGTTTCAAACAGGAGGTGCAGCGCGTGGGATCTCCAACAGCACTGGAGAAGAAGAAGCAGATCGTTGAAGAAATTAAAGAGAAGTTGGATCAGTCCAAAGGGACGGTAGTGGTCGATTACCGGGGCCTTAATGTGGCGGCCATGACCGAGTTGCGCAAACAGTTGAGGGAAGCCGGGTGTGAGTTAAAAGTGTATAAAAACACCTTGGCTCGTCGGGCCGCAGAAGCCCTGGAGCTAGCGGAAATTAATGAGCATCTGATTGGGCCGACGGCTATTGCATTCAGCCCTGAGGATGCCGTGGCTGCTGCTAAAATCATCCATAAATTTGCCAAGGATCATGAGGACTTGGAAATCAAAGCGGGCATTGTCGAAGGCCTGGTTGTCTCCAAGGAGAAAGTGGAGGAATTGGCCGACCTGCCTTCACGGGAAGGACTGTTGGCTATGCTGCTTAGCGTGATGCAGGCTCCGATCCGCAACTTTGCCTTGGCTGTTAAAGCTGTGGCTGAGAAAAATGAGGCAGCGGGACAGGGTGCAGAAGGTTAACCGCTGCACTTTTGAGGCGTGCCGGATACCGCTTAAGAACTAAAACGGATGAGATTAACTCATAAGACAGGAGGAGATTAATGTGACCAAAGAACAAATTATTGAAGCCTTAAAAGAGATGACCGTTTTGGAACTGAATGAATTGGTAAAAGCAATTGAAGAAGAATTTGGTGTTGAAGCAGCTGCTCCCGTAGCTGTTGCGGGTGCTCCTGCTGCAGGTGCTGCACAGGAAGAGCAATCCGAGTTTGATGTGATCCTGGCTGACGCCGGCGCATCCAAAATCAATGTGATCAAAGTGGTGCGTGAAATCACTGGCCTGGGCTTGAAAGATGCCAAAGCGCTTGTTGACGAAGCACCCAAGCCGGTTAAAGAAGGCGTATCCAAGGAAGAAGCTGAAGAAATTAAAGCTAAACTTGAAGAAGCTGGAGCTAAAGTAGAACTGAAATAAGATCTCAATTCCATAGATGGGCCCGCTGTTCTGATTACAGCGGGTTTTTTGTCACGAGCTAGCTAGGGACGGTTGAATAAGGTTAATAAATGCCTGCATAAAAAGGAGGTTGCATGGTGAGTCAGCATTACTATTCTGCTGATCCTGAGACGGGGCATCGCCTGAAGGAGCTTGAAGTGACGTTAAGGGGGCAGTCTCTTCGTCTTTATACAGACAAAGGTGTTTTTTCCAGGCAGCAGGTTGATTTTGGCACCCGGCTGCTGGCTGACCATGCTCAGCTTCCTGACCAAGGGGCTATCGTTGATGTCGGCTGTGGCTATGGGCCCATTGGTCTTGCAGTGGCTAAGGAGTCCCCTCACCGGGATGTGACTCTGCTTGACATCAACCGCAGAGCGGTTGAATTGGCCCGTAAAAACGCCCAGCTCAATGGTTTGACCAATGTGACCATCTTGGAAAGCGATGGACTGGAGGCTGTTTCTGGTCAACTGTTTGACGCCATTCTTTCCAATCCACCTATCCGGGCTGGAAAGAAAGTGGTGTACGCTCTTTTTGAACAAAGCTATACAGCCTTAAAATCACATGGATCGCTATGGATTGTGATTCAGAAAAAACAGGGAGCGCCAAGCGCTCTTAAGAAGCTGGAAGAATTGTTCTCTTCCGTAGAAACGGTGATTCGTAAAAAGGGCTACCATGTGATCCGGGCCCAAAAGGGGACCCCCTAAAGGGCACCGGTCAAAATGATTTGACTTTGCATATAATATGTGTTATTATCGTTAAATGCTAAATAAGTATCCGGATTGAGAACAACT
This sequence comes from uncultured Bacillaceae bacterium, assembly GCA_937927935.1. GTDB lineage: Bacteria > Bacillota > Bacilli > Caldalkalibacillales > Caldalkalibacillaceae > CALFAC01. Next base: position 3,891 of record CALFAC010000009.1, on the reverse strand, counting down.
TTTTTTGTCTTGTCAAGAGAAAACATAAAAAGTATGAGCTGTATTTTTTTGGGATATCCTAAAAAAATAGGGTGTTGTCTGTTTAACAGGGTCTCTTAAGCATTAAGCTGATCCTTTTTTGTGTTGCAGATATTGACAATGAGGGGTGATACCATGGCTCAAATGGTACAGTACGGACGATATCGTCAGAGAAGAAGTTACGCACGGATTAAGGAGGTTTTAGATCTTCCCAATCTGATTGAAGTGCAAAAAGCCTCATACCAATGGTTTTTGGATGTGGGCTTAAAAGAATTGTTTGAAGAGATCTCCCCCATTGAAGATTTTGCCGGCAATCTTGTGTTGGAATTTATAGATTATAGCTTAGGAGAACCCAAGTATACCGTTGAGGAAGCCAAGGAACGGGATGTCACCTATGCCGCTCCCCTCAGGGTAAAGGTGCGTCTCATTAATAAAGAGACGGGTGAAGTGAAAGAGCAAGACGTGTTTATGGGTGACTTCCCCCTGATGACTGAGACCGGAACCTTTATTATCAACGGGGCTGAGCGGGTGATCGTCAGCCAGCTGGTCCGTTCCCCCAGTGTCTACTTTAGCGAGAAAGTGGATAAAAACGGCAAGGTGGGGTATACCGCCACGGTGATTCCCAACCGGGGGGCCTGGCTGGAATTTGAGACTGACTCCAAGGATGTGATTTATGTCCGCATTGACCGGACCCGCAAATTGCCCGTTACCGTTCTATTGCGTGCTTTAGGTTTTTCCAGTGACCATGATATCGTCAATCTCTTAGGGGAAAACCCCTACCTTCGTCAAACCCTGGAGAAAGATAATACCGATTCAGCTGAAAAAGCGTTAATTGAAATTTATGAGCGCCTTCGTCCGGGCGAGCCTCCCACAGTGGAAAATGCCAAAAATCTGTTAATCTCCCGCTTCTTTGATCCGAAACGGTATGACTTGGCCAGTGTGGGCCGCTATAAAATTAACAAAAAGCTGCACATAAAAAACCGTCTCTTTAACCAGCGCTTGGCGGAAACATTGATTGACCCTGAAACAGGTGAAATCATCGCTGAGGCAGGACAGGTGATTGACCGTCGCACGCTGGATAAGATTATGCCTTATTTGGAAAAAGGGATTGGCTTCCGCAAATATAAACCTTACACCGGTGTGGTAGATGGCGAGATTAATGTGCAAACCATCGATGTCTTCTCGCCTCGGGAAGATGGTGAGGTGGTGCGCATCATTGCCAACGGCAACATTGATAAAAAGGTGAAATGCATCACGCCTGAAGATATTATTGCCGTAATCAGCTATTTTATCAATTTGCTCCATGGCATAGGCGACACCGATGATATTGATCATTTGGGCAATCGTCGTCTCCGCTCGGTGGGGGAGTTGCTCCAAAATCAGTTCCGCATTGGGCTGGCCCGCATGGAGCGGGTGGTTCGGGAACGCATGTCCATCCAAGATGTGAATGCCATCACCCCTCAAGCGTTGATCAATATTCGCCCAGTCATTGCCGCGGTTAAAGAGTTTTTTGGGAGCTCCCAGCTCTCCCAGTTTATGGATCAGACCAATCCCCTTGCTGAGCTGACCCATAAGCGGCGCCTTTCTGCCTTGGGACCAGGGGGACTGACTCGGGAACGCGCCGGCTTTGAGGTGCGGGACGTGCACCACTCCCACTACGGCCGGATGTGCCCCATTGAAACCCCAGAAGGGCCCAACATCGGCTTGATCAACTCCTTGTCCACCTATGCCCGCGTCAATGAGTACGGGTTTATCGAAACGCCATACCGGAAAGTGGACCCAGAAACCCACCGGGTAACCAATGAAATTGTGTATCTGACCGCCGATGAGGAAGATAACTATGTGATCGCCCAGGCCAACGTCCCCGTCGATGAAGAAGGCAATTTTATGACCGATGAGATTGTGGCCCGCTATAAAGAGGAAGCCCTGGTCACCACCAAAGACCGGATTGATTACATGGACGTTTCCCCCAAGCAGGTGGTTTCAGTCGCTGCGGCCTGCATACCCTTTTTGGAAAATGATGACTCCAACCGGGCTTTGATGGGCGCCAACATGCAGCGGCAAGCCGTTCCGTTGTTACAGCCTCGCGCTCCCATCGTGGGAACGGGCATGGAGTTTAAAGCGGCCATCGATTCCGGTGCAGCGGTGATTGCTAAACATAGTGGCATTGTGGAACGGGTGACAGCCCGGGAAATCTGGATTCGTCGCATCGAAGAGATTGATGGCAAAGAAGTACGGGGCGAACTGGATAAATATCGCTTGTTAAAATTTATGCGTTCCAACCAAGGAACGTGTTATAACCAGCGTCCCATTGTAAGAAAAGGGGACCGGGTTGAAAAAGGGGATGTGATTGCCGACGGTCCCTCCATGGAGAAGGGTGAGCTGGCCCTGGGTCAAAATGTGCTGGTCGGCTTTATGACCTGGGAAGGGTACAACTTTGAGGATGCCATCATTTTAAGCGAACGCCTGGTTAAAGAGGACGTCTACACGTCCATCCATATTGAAGAGTATGAATCAGAAGCTCGGGATACCAAATTGGGCCCGGAAGAGATTACCCGGGATATTCCCAACGTGGGGGAAGATGCCCTCAAAAACTTGGATGAGCGGGGCATTGTCCGCATCGGGGCCGAGATCAAAGACGGCGATATTTTGGTGGGCAAAGTGACTCCCAAAGGGATGACGGAACTGACGGCTGAAGAGCGGCTACTGCATGCCATCTTCGGGGAGAAGGCCCGGGAGGTGCGGGACACGTCCTTAAGAGTACCCCATGGGGGCTCTGGCATTGTGTTAGATGTAAAAGTGTTTACCCGGGAGAATGGGGATGAATTGCCCCCGGGTGTTAACCAGCTGGTTCGGGTCTATGTGGCTCAAAAGCGGAAAATTTCCGAGGGAGATAAAATGGCCGGCCGTCACGGGAACAAAGGGGTTATTGCCCGTATTTTGCCCGTGGAAGATATGCCTTACCTGCCTGACGGCACCCCCCTTGACATGATGCTTAATCCGCTAGGGGTTCCCTCCCGGATGAATATCGGCCAGGTGATGGAACTTCATCTGGGCATTGCTGGAAAGCTGTTGGGCATCCATATGGCCAGCCCTGTTTTTGACGGAGCCAATGAAGAAGATGTTTGGTCCGCCTTGGAAGAGGCCGGTTTGGAACGCGATGGGAAAACGGTGCTGTATGATGGCCGAACCGGAGAACCTTTTGATAACCGGGTTGCGGTTGGTGTCATGTACATGATCAAGCTGGTCCACATGGTGGATGATAAAATTCACGCCCGCTCCACCGGTCCCTACTCGCTGGTCACTCAGCAGCCATTGGGAGGAAAGGCGCAGTTTGGTGGTCAGCGCTTCGGGGAGATGGAAGTTTGGGCCTTGGAAGCGTACGGTGCAGCTTATACGCTCCAGGAAATTTTAACAGTCAAATCGGATGATGTGGTCGGCCGGGTTAAAACCTATGAAGCGGTGGTCAAAGGAGAAAATGTGCCTGAACCCGGTGTGCCTGAGTCGTTCAAAGTGTTGATTAAAGAGCTGCAAAGTTTAGGGATGGACGTAAAGATATTGACCTCCGATCAAAAGGAGATCAACTTGCAGGAGTTTGACGAAGAAGACGACGAAAAGACCAACCCGGAGAAAGAGCAGCTTCAAGAGGTACGGTAAGGTAGAAGGCCAGTGGCGCCTGAGTATAATTGCGGGAGGTATGCTTCCTTGATTGACGTTAATAACTTTGAGTTTATGCAAATCGGTTTAGCGTCACCAGATAAAATCCGCTCCTGGTCCTATGGGGAAGTAAAGAAACCGGAAACCATCAATTACCGCACGAAAATCTCTTCCATCCGCTTTCGATGAGCATCTTGTTCAATCTTCGCCAAAAAC
>CALFAC010000008.1 GCA_937927935.1 uncultured Bacillaceae bacterium | reverse complement strand
ACTAGGGGGCGTCTACGCACAAAAATAACCTCCTTAAAACATTATATGTACGTTGTATAGGCAGTATCATCCCTCACTTCGATAAGAATTTCCGCATCAGGCTGATGCACATCCACTTTAAGATGGGAGCAGTTGGCCAGAAGATAGCCCCCCACTTTATGATTAAGTTCCTGTGACGTTACAGGGAAACGTTTATTGGCCCGTTTGCTACTCACTTTAAAGGTGCGAGGAGTGGGCTGGAGCGCTGTTATGGCCTCGAGAGCTCCCTTTTGAATCGCTCTCACATCCAGATCGACGGTAAGAGCTGGACTGTAGGAGGAGATGCCAAACAGATGTTTAAGCCGCCTGTTCACTTCATCAAAGGAGACATCCCCCAGCTGTAGAAAAAGGCGTCCTCGCGTTTTTTTAACTTGGACATCCAAACCCTCCATTTTCTGTTGAAGATTGCGATACAGCTGCAGTTCAAAGTCCTGCCTGTTCTTTCCTTTAAGGGCCAGCTCTCCCAGCCTGAGAAGGACGCAGTTGTAACGCAGCTCATTGATCGTTTTAGGTTCTGCATTCACCATGGTTGTTTCACACCCTCATCACATGCTTTAGTTCCGGTATCAACCGCTTCAAGGCTTTAATCAGCTGGTCCACCTCTTCTTGAGTGGAGTAGATGGAAAAACTGATGCGAATGGCCGAATGGAGTCTGTGACTCGCCAAACCCATGGCCTCCAGCGTTCGACTGGGCTTTTGGGCTTTGGATGAACACGCGGAGGTGGTGGACACATAGATGCCCTGTTCCGCTAAGGCATGAACCAGCACCTCCGGTTTCACGCCTGGACAAGACAAATTAATGATATGTGGAGCCGCCAGCTGCTCATCCAAAGGGGTATTTATAAAGACACCTTCCATCCCCTGCAACTCTGCTAACAGCTTCCTGCGCAGATTTAAAAAGTGTTTTCGATGCTCTTTTTCTTTCTCTTTAATCAGGCGCAGGGCTTTGGCCAGCGCGACGATCCCGGGCACATTTTCTGTTCCTGACCGTCGGCCCTTTTCCTGGCCACCACCGTGAAACAGCGGATACAGTTCAACCCCTTCCCGAACATAAAGAAGACCCGTCCCTTTTGGAGCATGGATTTTATGGCCAGAGATGCTTAATAGATCGATGCCCCAGTCTTTGATGTTTAATGGGGCCTTGCCGATTCCCTGCACCTGATCCACATGAAAAAATGTTTTGGGGTAACGTTTGATCAGTTGCCCAATTTCCTCCAGTGGTTGAAGGGCCCCCATTTCGTTATTCACATGCATAATGGAAACCAAGATGGTGTCATCCCTGAGCGCTTTTTTTAAATGGTCCAAGGATACAATACCGTTCTGATCCACGGGCAGGTAAGTCACCTCAAAGTCAAAGTCTCGCTCCAATGCTTGGCACACATCATACACGGCACTGTGTTCAATCTGTGAGGTGATCAGGTGTTTACCCCTGGATCGATACTGAAAAGCGATGCCTTTGATGGCCAGGTTATTGCTTTCGGTTCCCCCTGATGTAAACACCACCTCATGGGGTGAAATGTCCAGAGCCTCAGCAATCACTTCTCTGGAGCGAACCAACAGCTTCTCCGCTTGGCCACCCAGACTATGCAGGGATGAAGGATTGCCGTAATAACGATCAATCACTTCTAGCATGGCCTGTTTCACTTCAGGGGCGACCGGTGTGGTTGCACTGTTATCCAAATAAACCTGCATAAGCATCATCCTTACCGTCTGATCCTACCATACCGCTTTATCTGTCATTGTTACACATCTTACCATATTTCAATCAGTTAAAAAAAGCCCCTTGACACGGCGTCAAGGGACATCCTACATCGGACAAATACCCTGGCAATCACCTTTTAAAATCGGGTTAAAAACGGAGTGACAAAGAAGGCCATAACCAGGGAAAAGAGACCCACACCAATGGCCCATAAACCTAGGGTCCGGTTGCCTCCCCTGTAAGCAAAAAAGCCGGCCACGATTCCAGCTGATGCCATTAAAACAGGGAGGAAAAACAATGAAACCAGAGATAGCACCAAGGCAGTCCAGCCCAAGGCCATGCTCCCCTCTTCTGCTTCCCGCTGTTCCTCCATGCTTTCAATGCCGCTTATCTGTTCTCTGTAACCGATTTCCTGACCTTCTGACCGCTGCTCATTCTCCTTATCGTCCTGCTGATCCGCCTCTAACGTCTCATTCAGTCGAGGCGCAACCTCAGCGGCTGTCTCTTCCTGATAGGTCTCCTCATTGAACCCATCGTCATCCTCAAAAACATGATCATATACGACCCCATATTGGGCCGGGCGACGCTCTTCTTGATTTTGCTCAGTCTTGTCAGTCATGAGATCCCTCATTTCTTTCCCTGTTCAATTTTAAAGTGATCTAACGGAAGCAAAAGAAGGGTATCTATAGTATGAGCAAGAGCGTCGGGAACATCAGATGCAAAGTATGGTATAATACAGGAGACGAATGGGAAATGATGCACCTTTATGAATTGAAAGGGAAATGGAATGGAAAAAAATTATCACTTTAAAGCAGGAATTGATATTGACGGGACGGTTACTGACCCAGGAGCCTTTATCCCTTATTTAAACAAAGCATTTAACAAACAATTTACGTTAGATGACCTGACCCAATACCATTTACCTCCGCTCCTTGGAGTGAGTGAAGAAGAGTTTTGGTCCTGGATGAAAAAACATGAAAAAGAGATCTATGCTCAAGTGCCACTGGCTGATTCAGCCAAGGAAGTGCTGGAGCGATTGGCACAAGATTTCCAATTGATTTATATTACCGCAAGACCACATTATTTAAAAAAAGTGACCCTAGAGTGGTTTAATAAACATCAGGTCCCTTACCATCATATTGAATTGCTGGGCAGTCACGATAAAGTGGCACAAGCCAAAAAACACGGCGTTGAGCTGTTTTTTGAGGATCGTTTGGAAACAGCAAACGCCGTGGCTGAGGAGTTGTCTATTCCAGTTATTCTCTTTAATACCCCGTATAATCAGGGAACAACCCACCACCATATATACCGGGTCAACCATTGGCGGCAGGCGGAAAAACGTCTCCAGGAAATTTTTGGAAGGCCTAATCCAAAAGAGCCTTAATGCCCCGCTGATCGGTCCATTGAGGGGGCCAAACGCTTAAATCAAAGGGGTAGTCAGACCCCGGGACTATCCGCTCGGGTCCCACCAGCTCCTCTAAAAAGGTGAGCACTTTGGGCTCCCACACCACCGAATCAAACCACAGTTTCTTCAAATAGGCCGATGGTGGTGCTTGCAGTGCAGAGGAAACCAGGGGCCACTCCTGATACCCTTTGTCCAGGCGGCCGATTTGATACGGCAGAAATCCCCCCCCGTGGGCCAAAACGATTTTTACATGGGGATACTTATCCAAATGGCCACTTAACACAAGATCGGTAGCGGCCAGAGTGGTTTCCCACGGAACGCCAATCAGATTGGGCATCCTTCTCCGTTTTAAGCGAGGATCTTCGCACAATAAGGGATGAATAAAGATGATAGCTCCCAAGCGATCCGCCTCTTCCCAAAATGGGGTGAGGGGCTCATCCGTTAGCATGTAACCGGAAACACCAGGAGCGATGATGGCCCCTTTTAGCCCATCATTCATGGCTCGATTTAATTCTGCCGCGGCCCGGTTGGGATCATTAAGAGGAAGGGTGGCCAATGCTAGCAGGCGCTCAGGATGAAGCCGGGTCCAGCGAACCAATGATTGGTTGTAAACTTTAGCCAACTCGGCTGTCAATTCCGGTTCAAACTCATAGAGAAACAGCTGGGGAATAGGGGAAACGAGGGAACAGTCCACACCGGCTTCCGCCTGCTTTTCCAGAAACAGATCGGCCTCGACAAAGGTGGGTTTTAACTCAAACGCCCATTTATCATTGACGGAAAGAAAGGGATGTTGATTCGGGTTTCGTTTTTCCCACTTGGCGTTCACCTGGTGGCGATGCGTTTTGAGCCACTCCATCACATCGGATGGAATAAAATGGGTATGCACATCATACCGCTTACTTGCTGGAGCCATATCTTTCACCTCATTATGAATCACCCATCCCCTGTCCCCAGTAACCTAGCCGCTCGGAAATTTCCTGTCCAGCCCTGAGAACGTGCTGCAAGAAAGAGGGGATGGTTTTTTTATTGATATGCTGGTTCGTTCCGACGATGGAGACAGCTGCCACGACACGGCCAGTGTAATCGCGAACGGGAACACCGATGGACGTCACACCATCCATAATTTCGGAAATGCTAACGGCGTAACCATCTTCCCGCACTTTGGCCAAAGAACGACGCAGCTGTTCGGGATCGGTAATGGTGTTGGAAGCATAGGCTTCCAGGCCCTTGTTTATGACAGCTTCAACAATCTCATCCCTTTGATAAGCCAGTAGCACTTTCCCTGTACTGGTACAATAGGCAGGATTTCGTCGGCCTGTATGGGTCAAAATTTGGATGGGATGGTGGCTGTCCACTTTATTAACATAAACAATCTCTGTTCCTTCCAACACGGCAATATGGGCTGCCTCTCCCGTTTCCTCCACCAGCCGTTTTAAAACTGGCAGTGATTCCTGATAAAGGTCAAGGCTGGCAATAAAAATGCTGCTGAGGGTCAGAACGGATACCCCCAGCCGATACTGACCCGTTTCCTCATTTTTGGTCACAAAACCTTCGCTGGCCAGAGTGGCCATGATGCGACTGACAGCGCTTTTACTGATGCCCAGCTCCCTGGCCAGATCGGTAATTCGTTTCTCAGGCTGTTCCATGGTAAAGCTGCGTAAAATGCGCAAAGCATTTTTTACCGATGAGAGCCGATTGGTTTGGGTCACGCTTTAGCCCCCGTCTTATTTTTCTGGATGAAAGGTTAAGATGTAGTTGGCGCTGGCTGAAGACTGGGCATAGGCGTGATATTTGGCTTTGTAATTACCCCCATCCATCACGCCTAATAGAAGGGCAAGATGGCGCCCCCCCGATTCGACACCCGCAATGCGTGCAAATTGAGGAAGCATCACTTTGGCCGATTCATAATCCCCGTCAAGAAGGTATTGTACAAACTGTTTATTTAAAGCTTGCTCCGATAGGCTGGGTTGGCTTTCCACACCCCGAACCAGATTGTGGGACAAGGTGCCTGTGCTAACAAAACAGGCTCGTTTGTCGCTCTGCTCTAACACTCGTCCAATCTGCTGTCCCCACCGAAAAGTTTCTTCTAAATCGGCGGCCCAAGCCAATGAAAGGGGAACCACCGGAATATCCTCTTTGGGGACCAGATACCGGAGCGGAACCACCGTGCCGTAATCCAGGATATAGGTGGGATCATTGATGGCCACAACAGGCAGTCCAATGCCTTCACCTGCGTTGGCCAACTGGCCAGCCAGCTGTTCGTCTCCAGGATAATTGTAGTGAACGTTAGAAATGGAATCGGGACATTCATGAGCGGTTAAAATGCCTTTGTGTACGGGTGTACCATCCACATAGTGTTTAAAGGTGGACATCCAGTGGCTGGAGGCGATGACCACCACATCGATCCCCATCGCTTGCATATCCTGTCCAATCCGTTTCATGGAATCGATCAAAGGCCGTTGAAAATCAGGGGCCTTCTCCTCATGACAGATGTGAGGCACATGGGCCGCAATCATGGCTAACGCAATGCTCATCAGCTTTCCCCTCCTGTATTTTTTGTGATTTTACGATTTGTTTTGATTTTTTTCACTCATGGGCTGGCCCCCCACCGCCCAATGGGTGGGTGGCACTTCTTGAATCAACACCCGCACCCGTTCGGGAGGCACCTCCAATGTTTCTGCCACCGTTTGGGACACATTGGAAATCAACTGCCGTATTTTCTCCGGTGGTCGGCCTTGTAAGATCTGAATGTTGATGATGGGCATCGTTTGCACACCTCCCAAGTCTACTTGGTCACGTTCACCGAAACTTCGCCTAAACCGGAAATTTTAACTTGGACAAAGTCCCCCTCCTTGATGCTGATCGCCCCCGTGATGGCGCCGCTAAGGATCACCTGGCCGGCCTTTAATTTTTCCCCGGACCGAGCCAACATGTTGGCCAGCCGGGCGATGGCATTGGCCGGATGGCCCAGCACCGCTGCTCCGGCCCCCAAATCTTTCAATTCCCCGTTAATCCAGAGGGTGGTTCCGGCCAAATCCAACTCCTGCGCATCAGGCGGTGTTAAGGTGCTCCCCAGCACCAGACGGGACGAGGAAGCATTGTCGGCAATCACATCGGGCAAAGTAAAGTTAAAATTTTCATAACGACTATCAATGATTTCCAATGCTGGAAGCACATATTTGGTGGCGGCCATCACTTGTGCCGCTGAAACGCCGGGTCCGGCAATATCTTCTCCCAGAATAAAGGCGATTTCCGCTTCTGCCCTGGGGTGAATCAGAGGGCCGATGGCAAGCTGACCGCCGTCATCCACCAACATATCGTCCAATAGATAGCCGTAGATCGGTTCATGCACATTCATCTGTTTCATTTTGGCTTGACTGGTTAAGCCCATTTTAAGGCCGATGATCTTCCGTCCTTGATCCAGTTTTAACTTGATCAGTTCCCTTTGAATCTGATAAGCATCATCCACGGTCATCTCGGGAAATTGATCTTTGGTGATGCGAACCACTTCTCTGCCTTCAGCTTCCGCATCATATAAGAAGCGGGCAATCGCTTGATGCCGTTCCATGAAATCCCCCCTATTTTTCAGCCGCCAATTCTGCTTTTTTGGCTGCAAGTTCAGCCGCAACGTCCACGATCATATCCTCTTGTCCGCCCACCACTTTACGCTTGCCCAGCTCAACCAAAATATCCCGAGCATCAATCCCAAATCTTTGAGCTGCCCGCTTCGCATGAAGCAGAAAACTGGAATACACCCCGGCATAGCCCATCACTAAACTATCCCTGGTGATTTCCTGGGGCTGAGGCAAAAGGGGAGCCACGAGCTCTTCGGCCAGGTCCATCATTTTGTAAAGGTCAACGCCTGTTTCAATGTTGAGCCGATCCAAAACAGCCACCAACACTTCCGTCTGGGTGTTGCCGGCTCCTGCCCCTAAACAACGCACACTGCCGTCAACGCGGGTAGCGCCTTCCTCAATGGCGGCCAAGGTGTTGGCCATGGCTAATGACAAGTTATTATGGCCGTGAAAACCAATATTGATTGACAAGTTTTCCCGTAATGCTTTGATGCGCTCCCGCACCTCATGGGGAAGGAGGGCGCCGGCTGAATCGACCACATACACCGTATCAGCGCCGTAACTTTCCATCAGTTTGGCCTGCTCCACCAGTTTTTCCGGCGGCACCATATGGGCCATCATGAGAAACCCCACCACTTCCAATCCCAGGTCTTTGGCTAGGCCAATGTGCTGAGCCGATATGTCCGCCTCGGTGACATGGGTGGCGATGCGGGCCATTTTGGCACCTAAACCGGCCGCTTCTTTCAGCTCTTCCATGGTGCCGATCCCTGGCAGGAGAAGCACCGCTATTTTGGCCTGTTTACACACCTCCACCGCCGCCTCAATGAGGCGCATTTCATCGGTTTTGGAGAAGCCGTATTGTAAGGATGAACCGGCCAAGCCGTCCCCATGGGACACTTCGATATAGGGAATGCCAGCTTCATCCAACGCTTGAGCCACCTGTCTCACCTGTTCCACAGTGTATTGGTGAGCCAAGGCGTGACTTCCGTCCCGTAAAGCCACTTCGGTAATATAAACTTTTTTAGTTTGGGTCACGGTCCATTCACCCCTTTTTTAAACTTTCACCTGATGTTGAGCCCACTCTTCCGCCACTTTGACGGCCGCTGAGGTCATAATATCCAAGTTGCCGGCATAGGGGGGTAAATAATCCCCTGCCCCTTCCACCTCGATCATAACGGTCACTTTGTTATCATCAAAAAGTGGCTCGGTGCGCAGGCGGTATCCCGGCACATAAGCTTGCACCTGTTTCACCATATTCATAACGGACTGGGTGATCTTGTCCTGGTCCAGCTTTTCCTTATCCACCAGGCAATAGATGGTGTTTCTCATCAAAATGGGCGGTTCAGCCGGATTGAGGATAATGATCGCTTTTCCTTTTTGAGCCCCTCCGATCATTTCCAGGCCGCGAGCAGTGGTTTGGGTAAACTCATCTATATTGGCCCGGGTTCCCGGCCCCGCGCTGCGGCTTGCAATGGTGGCCACAATCTCTGCATAGTGAACCGGGCTCACCTGGTTCACCGCATGCACGATGGGTATGGTGGCCTGTCCGCCGCAGGTAATCATATTGATGTTGCCTTTGTCCAGATGTTCGTGCAAATTGACATTGGGAACGACAAAGGGGCCCACTGCTGCCGGTGTCAAATCGAGCACTTTTTTGCCCATGTCGGCCAACACTTTGGCATGATGCAAATGGGCTTTGGCTGATGTGGCGTCAAACAATATGTCAGCCAATTCCGCCTGTTCCACAAAGCCTTGAATGCCGTTATCAAAAGTGACAAGCCCTGCTTCTCGGGCCATTCTTAACCCATCGGAATTGGGGTCGATACCGATCATCACGCTCGGCTCAAGATGGGGTGAACGCATCAGTTTTTTTAACAAATCCGTCCCAATATTGCCTGAGCCAATAATCCCCACTTTCACTTTGCCCATGTTCAACCCTGCCTTTCCACTGTAAAGATTTTACCCTTCAAACTTGACGCTCACTTCACCCAGCGTCTCGAAACGAACGGTGAAATGGTCACCTGGCTCCGCGTCCACCGCTGCCGATAAGGCGCCGGACAGAATCACTTCTCCCGCTTTTAAGTAGGTGTCAAAGTGAGCCATTTGATTGGCCAGCCAAGCGACACATAAAGCCGGATGACCTAAAGCGGCCGCTCCTACCCCGGTGTTCATCACCTCTCCGTTTTTGTAGAGCACCATCCCGATCTGGGCCAGGTCAAGTTGGTCGATGGCCACGGGACGGTTGCCCAAAACGTATAGGCCGCTGGAAGCATTGTCAGCGATGGTGTCAGCCAGTTTGATTTTCCAATCTTTGATGCGGCTGTCCACAATTTCGATGGCGGCCACCACGTAGGCGGTGGCCTGAAGCACATCGGTCACGGTCACTTTAGGGCCTCGTAAATCCTCCTTTAAAATGAAAGCGATCTCCCCTTCCACCCGAGGGTGAAGCACTTTGGATTGGGGAACCGTTCCCCCGTTTTCCACCACCATGCTGTCCAGCAGGTGGCCGTAGTCGGGTTGATCTACTCCCAACAGATTTTGCATGGCCTTGGAGGTAAGGCCAATTTTTTTGCCCACGATGGTGCGCCCTTCTTTAACTTTACGTTTAATGTTGGTCAATTGAATCTGATAAGCCTCATCAATGCTTAAGTCGGGAAACCGCTCGGTTAAGGGGGCGATCCCCTCTCGAGTCTGCTCAGCTTCATATAAAGCGGCGGCCAATTGGTCAATGGGCTTGGACTGTGCGGTCAATGGATTTTAGCCTCCTTCCTTAACGTGTGCTTACAACTTGATACATACATTTTTCAACTCGGTGTAAAATTCAAAGCTATGCACGCCACCTTCCCGACCAATGCCGCTTTGTTTCATGCCCCCGAAAGGTGTACGCAGATCCCGCAGGAACCAGGTGTTTACCCAGATGATGCCCGCCTCCAACTGAGCCACCACCCGGTGCGCACGGCGCAAATCATTGGTCCATACGGTGGCACTTAAGCCGTAATGGGTGTCATTGGCCTGAGCAATCACTTCTTCTTCCGTATCAAACGGTGTAACGGTTACCACTGGACCAAAAATCTCTTCCCGTACCACTCGGCAGGAATTGTCTAAGCCCACAATGATGGTCGGCTCCAGGTAATTCCCTTTCTCCAAGCCTTGCGGACGGTTTCCTCCGATTAAAATTTCTCCTCCCTCTTCTTTGGCCAATTCGATGTAGCTGGTGACTTTTTGATAATGCTCTTCACTAATTAAAGCCCCCACTTTAGTCTCGGGATCAAAGGGATCCCCCACCTTCAACTCCTTTGATTTGGCCACAAATTTTTCTAGGAAAGCTTCATAAGCGGGGCGTTCCACATAGATGCGGGAGCCGCACAAGCAAACTTCCCCTTGGTTAATGAAGCTGGATTTTAAGGTGGTTTCAATCACTTCATCCAGGTCAGAGTCAGCAAAGATAATGTTGGGGTTTTTCCCCCCCAGTTCAAACGATAATTTCTTTAAGGAGCCCGCAGCCGCTTTCATAATGGCTTTACCAGTTGTGGTTTCTCCGGTGAATGCGATGGCATCGACATCTTCATGCTCTGCAAGGGCGGCTCCTGCAGAATTGGGACCAAAACCGTGAACCAGGTTAACCACACCGTCGGGCACTCCCGCCTCCTGACAAATTTGAACCAAAGCTGTTGCAGTCAGTGGGGTAAGCTCAGCCGGTTTCATAATGGCTGTATTACCGGCTGCCAAACAGGGAGCCAGCTTCCAGGTCATAAGTAGCAGGGGGAGATTCCAGGGGTTGATCAACCCCACTACACCCACAGGACGCCGCAAGGAATAATTTAACGCGACGTTATCCATCTCGTACGCTTCTGTCCCTAATGAACGCAAATAATCGGCGAAAAAGTGGAAGTTGTAGGCCGCCCGCGGAATATCCACGCTGCTGGACAACCACAGCGGTTTGCCAGTGTCCAGTGATTCCAGGCGGGCCAATTCATCTTTCCGCTCCAAAATAAGATCTCCAATTTTACGCAAGATGGCCGCCCGATCGTGAGCCGTAATCGTTTTCCAGGGGCCATTCAAAGCTTTCCTGGCCGCTTGCACAGCCAGATCAATTTCTTCTTTGCCTCCCTCAGCGACCGTGCCAATCACCTCATTGGTGGCAGGGTTAATGTTATTAAATTGGCGACCGTCCAAGGAAGGCATGTAGCGCCCGTCAATAAAATGGAGACAATCGCGGCCATTAAAGGTGTGTTCACTCATGGCTATACCCCTTTCTTAAATTAACTTCCCAATGGAAACAGTCTTTTTGTTTTGAATCGGCACTCAATTTGTAAACTATGGAGAAGCCTGTATCCTGCTGTTTCTGAATGTGTTAATTTAAGTCTAAGCCATGATGGGTGCCTATACAAGACGATTGTCCCGCTATAGGCAACAAATTATTAATAAAAAATAAAAGGGTTATCCCATCTTCGATGGGGTAACCCTTTTAAGCATTACTTTACGACCAGCACATCACAAGGGGCTTCCTGGACCACCCGGTGACTAACACTTCCCAGGAATAAACGTTGAACGCCGTTTAAACCCCTGTTACCCATCACAATCAAATCCACTTTTTCCTGTTCCGCATAGTCGATAATTTCTGTAGAGGGATGCCCATGTAACAACACTGTGTTAACAGGGAAAGCTCGGTCCTTGACTTGATCGGCAGCCTCATCTAAAAGCAGCTGTCCATGATTTTTTAGCTCTTCCATGATGCGGCCAATGTCCAGCATAGCTCCATCTCCACCAAGATTGGGGAACTGCCACACGGTAACGATGGTCAGCTGTCCTTCTGTGGACCCCTCAAGCAAAGCAGCTGCCACATGAAGGGCTTTTTTGCTCAATTCAGAGCCATCATAAGCCACCAAAATATTGTTGTATTTGCCCATGGACTCCAATCCTCCCCGGAATCGTTTGCCCCGTATGGACGAGGACTATGGTCCCATTATAGCATACCCATTTTATGGTTAGTTATATTGAGTGGCCAAGATTCACAAATATTTAACATCTTAAACCTAATCGGCCGGTTGCCCCACCAGGATCATCCGTTCGGAAAGATCGGCATCATAGGTTTCCCCCGCCAAACTGCCGTACAAACCCGTCACCTGTAGGCCTGCTTCCTGTATAAAACTCTTCATTTCCGAGGCGCTAAACAGGTGCACCCGTTCCTCATAATAACGCTTGCTACGCCCTTCCTGAACCTCAATCGTTTTGACCACCTGGCCATCTTCAATTTTACGCCGTTCCACAATCTTCAGTTGATCCACCTGACGTTCAGTGTAAGGTTTTAGCGTCCGCTTCACATACCCCGGGTTGAGAAAATCAATGAGGAATAGGCCGGTTGGTTTTAAAACTTTCCTGATCTCATCAAACACTGTGATGTTTTCCTGCCGTTTATCAAAATAGCCGAAACTGGTAAACAGGTTTAACACATAGTCAAATTCCCTTTCAAAGGGAAGCTGGCGCACATCGCCTTGCACATAACGGATGGGAGGAAGACCCTTCTGGCGCTTCCTGGCTTCTTCAAGAAGCACAGCCGATAGATCGAGACCGGTCACTTTAAATCCTTTCTGAGCCAAGGCCCGGGAATGGCGGCCGTGGCCGCAGCATAGATCAAGAACCTTGCTCCCTGGTTGCATATTAAGCAGATCGATAATCAGGTTCACTTCCCGCTGGGCCGCTTCATCCGTTCGGTGAGCATAAATTTTTAAATAGTCGTGTTTAAAACTTTCCACATACCAGGGACCATTTCTTGAATCGGTTTCATTCACCTTAATCGCCACCTTTGCAATCGGCACAGGTCCCATAAATTTCAAATTTATGACCTGTAATGGTAAACTGGCCCACTTGCGGTTTTACAATCTCCATTGGGCACACATCAATCCGTTTGGAGCGGCCGCACCCCGTACAAATCAGATGGTGGTGATGCTCCTTCGGAGAACAGGCCAGCCGGTAAATGCGCTCATCTTTTAAATGGGTGCTTTCAATAATCTCCAGTTCTTCAAACAAAGCCAAATTTCGATAAATGGTATCAAAACTTAATCCGGGGAACTGAACCTGCAGTTTATCCAACAGCTCTTTGGCGGTTAAATACCGCTTTTCTTGGGCAAAAACGCGGATCATCTCTTCCCGCTTGCCCGTATACTTATAGCCATGTTCCTTCAAACGATCCAATGCTTCTTGCACAGTCATCTATTAACGCCTCCATCAACCATCATCAAGACCCCCGTCGCTCTTGTATGCCATTTTAATGGCTAGCCGTTTAAGAAGCAATGTTTAAGGGATTTCACTAAATATTACACACTCATTGTCTTAAACAAACGCTGCCCCACCAAGACGCCGCTCCAGATTAAACAAGCCGTCACCACGATGGTCCCTCCAGGGGCCAAATCGTAGAGATAGGCAACGTATAAGCCAACCAGCACTGAACATTGGCCAAATAAAATGGCGTAAAACAAACATTGCTTGAAGCTTTTGGCGATCCGCAGGGCCGCTGCCACCGGCAGGGTGATCATGGCTGAAACCAGAAGAACGCCCACAATGCGCATGGCGGAAGCAATCACCAGGGCAGCCAGCAAAATAAAAATCAGATTGATCCACCGGCGGGGAATGCCGCTCACCTGGGCATGCTCATCATCAAAAGAAAGGGCAAACAGCTCTTTGTAAAAGAGAATAATGATGACCACCACCAGTGCCCCGATCACTTGGATCAAGATTAAATCGCTCCTGGTAATGGCGATGATGCTCCCAAACAGATAGCCGTACAAATCAGCATTAAAGCCATTGGCTAAGGAGATAAACACCACACTTAAGCCGATTCCCACCGATAAGATAACGGGTATGGGCAACTCTTGATAAAAGCGATAGCTTTGCCGCAGGCGATCGATAAGGAGCGCGCCGGCAATGGCAAAAGCCACTCCCATATACATGGGATTCATTTCTTGAAAAAAAAGAAAGTACTTGGCCAAAAGCAAAGTGAAAGCAATACCGGTCAACGTGACATGGGAAAGGGCATCGGCAATCATGGACATGCGCCGTACCACAAGGAAAACGCCTAACAGGGGAGCGATCAAACCGATGATCAGTCCGCTATATAAGGCGTGACGCATAAATGTATATTGAAGCAGCACCTCGATCATAACCGAATCCCCTTAATGAGCATGCTCAATAATCTCAACATCATAGCCGTACATTTGAGCCAATATCTCTTTTCGGTGGTTTACAAATTGTTCTGTATCTCCATGGAAAAAGAGGGTTTTATTTAAACAGGCCACTTGCTTCACATTGCTGGTCACAGCCCCAATATCATGGCTGACCCATAGCAGGGTGATGCCGTCCTCCCCATTGAGTGTAAGCAAGAGCTCCAACACCCGTTGGGTGGATTCGGCATCCACACCCACCAAGGGTTCATCAAGAATAAGCAGTTTAGGCTGACTCACCAAGGCCCGGGCGATAAACACACGCTGCTGCTGTCCCCCCGATAGCTGGCCAATGGGCTGATGGATCACATGCTCCAGCCCCACCCGCTGGATGGTCTTTATAATCGTCTCCCGATCCTTTCTTTTCAATCGGCGAAACAAACCGGCTTTACCAAACAAGCCGCTGGCCACCACTTCATAAACGGTGGCTGGAAAGCCGGTGTTAAAGCTGTTGGCCTTTTGGGAAACGTAGCCGATTTTGGACCATGCTTTAAAGCGGCTTTGCTCTTCACCAAACAAGTAAATTTTTCCTTGTTGAGGCGCAAGCAAGCCGAGAATCAACTTGATCAGTGTGGATTTGCCCGATCCATTCGGTCCCAGCAAGGCCAAGAAATCACCGGGGTAAATATTTAAGTTGATCTGGTTGAGCACCTTCCGTTTGGCATCATACTGAAAGCTCACATTTTCCAACTTGACGATAGGTTGACCGCTACTCATTCTCTTTTTGTCCCAAGGCCTTCGCTAAAACATCTAAATTACGTTCCATCACGGAAAAATAATCCTGGCCCTGGTCCATCTCCTCCTTGCTCAGCGTCTCTAGATTGGACAACCGCAGCACTTCCGTCCCCGTTTCGGTTTGAATCACCTGGGCCACATTGTGGGCCACATTGTATTCAAACAAGATATACTTAACATCGTTCTCCTTGACAAAGCGAATAATTTCTTCCATCCGTTTTGGCCCAGGCTCTTGAGTGGGGCTTAATCCCGCTATGGCCACCTGCTTTAATCCATAGCGCTCAGCTAAATAACCGTAGGCCTGATGGGAAACGACGAAGTGGCGCCGTTCTGCCTGTCGGGTCATGGTGTCAAACCGGTTATGCAAGGTATCAAACGATTGTTCCAGCGCTTTAAAATTGGACTTGTAGTCATCAGCATGATCAGGATCCACCTCTACCAGTGCTTCATAAATCGATTTGGCCTGTTCCTTGGCCAAAAGGGGATCCAACCAAACATGGGGGTCCAGGCCATGAGGGTGGGTGTGATCACGGTGATCATGATGATCAGCATGCTCAGCCTCTTGATGGTCACCGGAGCCTGCTAGTGATCCATCAGGATGGTCCATCAAGTGTGCCGTGCTGTTGACCGTAATAAGACTGGGATTGTCGATGGCGGATAACAAGGATTCCAGCCACGGTTCCATCCCCAGTCCGTTATAGATAAAGAGATCGGCTTGATGAAGAGCCATAATGTCGTTAGGGGTGGGCTCAAAATCATGGGCATCCGCCCCAGGCGGAACAATGGTTTTCACCTCAACCTGCTCTCCACCGATTTTTACGGCAAAATCATACAAAGGATAAATGCTGGTATAGATTAAAACTGGGTCTTGAGACGCCCCGCCTAATTTCTTTTGTCCCGATTGATACTGCATCTGTCCTTCATAAGGGTGTGAGTCAAGGGACTGATGATCGTTGATAGATCCACAGCCCATTAGAAGCATAAACAACACGACTATGAAAAGAACCCTCTTTTTCCCTTGCACTGATCACCCTCCCCCTTGTTTGGTCAACCTTAGTCTAACCCAGAAGATGTCACCCATTATATCGTAATCTTTACGATTTGTAAATCATAACGATTCTGTTTTATGATGTATAGTCCATTGGAACTATTAAATTAGAACCATTTTTGCCGAGATATATAATATAGGTTCAATTTAATAGTCCTATCTTTCGAGGGAGGCGATCTACTTCAATGTCAACAAAAGACAAACTAAAAAGCTGGGCCAACAAAATAAAAACAGGTGCTTCAAGATTGAGAAAAGGGGCAAACACAGATAAGAGTAGCAAATTTTTTAGCCGACTTAAACTGAGTCAAAAATTAATCCTCTCTTTTGCCGCCATCTTTATCATTCTGTTGGCCGTAGGCGGAGTTGCCGTTCTAACGGCTAACCAGATGCAAAATTCAACCAAACAAATGTATGAAGAGAACCTGGTGTCTGCTGTAGATATGATGGAAATGGCCCGTCTTTTTGAATCGCTTAACAGCAACGTGGCTTCTGCCGTTTTGGGTCGAGAAGATGGCATGGAGCAACAGCTGGCCTTAATCGATCAAATTAAAGCCGATCTCCAAAACCGCATTAATCAACTTAGCCAAAATGTAGATGAAAATTTACATGAAAAATTTGATACCTTTGTGCTGCTGTGGGGAAATTACAATCAAAATTTGGAGTATTTGTTATCCATTGTTTCGGGCGAACAGCAATTTAGAGAAGGTGTTGAATGGCGGGACGTCGCCATCACCAACTACAACAGCATGCTGTTGCCTCAAGTCAGTACCTTAAATACCTTGATCCAAACATGGGTGGATAACGTCAATCAGTTAGCTCAGGAACAATACCAGCAATCGTTCGAGTCCCAACAGCGCCTTGTCGTCTACATGATCATGATGATGGTTGTGGCCATTATCATTATTTTAATTTTGTCGTGGACTTTGCTGAGAAGCATCCGTCAGCCTTTATCCAATTTGGCTGAACGACTTAACCAACTGGCTGAAGGGGACCTGCGGGGCGAGGCACTGAAAGTAACCTCGAACGATGAAATCGGTCAGCTGTCCCTCTCCTTTAACCAGATGAATCAATCTTTGGAAGAGCTTATTCGGGAAGTGTCCCAAAGTGCTGAACAAGTAGCTGCCACCTCTCAGCAGTTAACCAGCCACACTAAAGAAATCTCAACGATTACCGAAGAGGTGACCCAATCCATCCAGCAAATTGCCAGCGGAGCGGAAGCCCAAGTAAACGGTGCGGAGGAAAGTGCCAGCGGCATGGATGAAATCAGTGCGAAAATCAATAATATTGCTAGGACCGTTGATGAAGTGGAAAAAAGCGCCCATGACATGGCTAGCCGGGCGGAACAAGGCGATCAATCCATTAAGCAGGTTAGCGAACAGATGACCATGATTGGTCAATCGATGCACAATGCAGCCGAAGTGATTGCCCAGCTGACGCAGAGCGCAGCCCAAATCGGCCAAATCTCCTCTGCAATCTCTGACATTTCCAACCAGACCAACCTGCTAGCCCTAAATGCTTCCATAGAAGCAGCAAGAGCAGGTGAAGCGGGTCGGGGATTTGCCGTGGTGGCCGATGAAGTGAAAAAACTGGCTAACCAGGCGGCCGAATCAGCCAAAGAAGTGACCAAATTGATCAACCAAATGCAGTCAAACACCAGCCAAGTGGTACAAGAGATGAACAAAGTGGCCGAAGACTTTGAAGCCGGACAATCGCTCGTTGATACGGCTCGTCAGCAGTTTGGCAGTATTTTGTTGGCTGCCCGGCAAGTGAGTGAGCAGGTGGACGGCATTGTAACCGCCACCCAAGAGATGGCCACCAGCTCCACACAGGTGGTGGAGCGGATTAAAGAGACTGAGCAGATAGCCAAAGAGGCTTCAGTCAATATACAAAACGTCTCCGCATCTTCAGAAGAACAGCTGGCCTTTATGCAAGAAATTCAAGCATCCGCAGACACCTTGAGCAACATGGCAGCCTCCTTACACCAGTTGCTCAGCCGGTTCCGCACTTCCGATGATACCGAGCTAGATGAGGCTACCGAATTGAACAAAACCAGCTAGAAAGAGATAAAAGGCTGTTCCTTGTCCATATGGCCAAGGGACAGCCTTTTTTTATGATTTAATACGTCTTAAACGTCCGTAAATTGTCGGTTTAATCGGGGTACCGGTAATACGGGTGAGCGGTGTCTGCCGGTTAGTAAGGATTGTTTTCATCGATGACGACGGCGTTGCGCCAGTTTTTGTCTGCCCGATTCAGGGCTTCTTCAGCCAGTTCCAAAGCCTCTTGATATTCCCAATTGCGAAAGGCCCGCTCGGCATCTTCCAGAATGGCCCTAATCTCTTCATCCCGATTGCGATAACGGTTTGCATACTGAATGTAAATTTCGGCTTTAGCCGCCATCTCCATCACCGTTTCAGCCACTTGAGCAATGGACTGCACCTGTTTTTCGGCCTGCTCCAGCTGATGTTGTACCCGATGCATATCGAGAGGAACGCTTTCTAGAGAACTGTTAAGCTCGGCGACGGCTTCTTCAGCCATGGCCAGGCCCGACTGGACATGGCCTGGCAGACCAGGCAAATTGCTTTTCCGCAATTTTGATCTCACCTTGGACAGCTGCCGCTTTAAATTATGGCATTCTTCCTTGGCGGCCAACTCATCTCTGCGGCAGGCCTGAATCTGATTGTCCATCTGCTCTATCCCGGACAAGAGCTGGTCATGCAGTTGAAGATAACGATCCAAATCAGGCTTAACTTGCGAATAATGCTTGCTTGGCTCGCTGATTGCCGAAATGGAGTCCACAAGGCGCTGGGCAGCCTTAAACTGCTGATCCAGCCCCTGATACGCCTCTTCCAACTCCTGATCCCAGGAGTAAGCCGCTTTGAAGTCAGCCACTGTTTTTTTCAAAGCCTTAAAGCGTTCACTCAATTGATGGTGAATCTCATCCAATTCGGTAACGTGACGTTCAACAAACTGCTTGTTTATAACTTCCTGTTCCAGCAATTGATATATGGCCTCAATCTCCTGTTCAATATGAGCCTTCCACTCTTTCATTTCCTTAATCTGTCCGTTTTGCATGTAGGTGACCGCTTCAGCTTTGAGCTTCTTCAACCGCTCTAACTGTTCTTCCACCCCTGTTTGACTGACGGCATACCCTTTTTGTTCCATTTCTTCAATGGCGGCCGCCACCTCTTTTAAACTTTGGGGAATTTCGTGTTCAATAACCTTAATCAGTGTGGGACATTCATCGATGGCTTCATATAACCGTTCACACGCTTCTTCAATGCGGTTTAACAGCTCTTGTGCCTGCAGATAGTTGCCATTCTGTTGGGCATCCTGAAACTGGTTGTACCATTCTGATGCCTGTTGATACAAATCATGCCAGACAGCATAGGAGATTCCCAAGTCAATGCTGTGCTTTTGCAAAAGGCGCTTTAAATCTTGCAGCTGTTCATGCACCACCGTCATTTTTTTGCGGTTTTGCTCCTCACTATCCACCAGATAGTCTACCTCGGAGATGATGGTATCCAGCGCCGATTCAATATCACTCAGCTGTTCCTTAACCTCTTCCAATAATTTATTGGCGGCTATAAAACGAAAACGGTTGGCATAGTCCTCAACGTCAAGCAGCATCTCTTCCACATCAGGCAGTGCTTGAGTGATAATTTCATCCCAGTCCCGTTTCCATTTTTCAAAATGGATTTCGGTTTCACCCGCCATTTTAAGCCGTTTAATCCGGCCTAATTCATCAGCCACGGGACGGTTTTCAATATGGTTTTTCCACTTCTCCAGCTGTTCAATCTGCCGTAAGATGCGCCGACGGGACAGCCACCCCGTAAGATACAGTAAAAAGAGTAAAATTGATATAACCAAGAGGATCTCGATTACCATTACGATGGGCCCTCCAATATAATCTATCGCATATTATGGATTCGCTATATTTTTACAAAATCCCTGCTCATCATGACAATTCTACACAAAAACTGCTCTTCTGTCATATCCTTATTGGAATTGTTGTAAATTGTTTCACGCGGAAATGGTTGACTTTAAACAAATACTCGGGATAAAATTAAGCTTGTGTACCTAAAATGGTTAACGATAGCCAGGGTGAACGGCCTATAGGACCCTCTCCATTTTGTTCCTTTTGACTGGCGGCTGCATTTTGGTCAAAAGGTGCACTGCGTAGCCTCTAGCTATCGGGGTGAAGGTGTGTGAAAACAAAATGGCTATAGGCACGGGATCACCACAGTCACTTCATTGGCGTGGAAGAGCGCCAGCTCATCACCACGTAAGCACGTTGGAAATACGAAAGGAGCGCATTATATAATGTCACGGTATACTGGACCAACATGGAAAATAAGCCGACGCTTAGGGATCTCCCTAACCGGCACAGGCAAGGAGCTTCAGAAACGGCCCTATCCCCCTGGTCAGCACGGCCCAACCCAGCGTAAAAAATTAAGCGAATACGGGCTGCAGCTGCAGGAAAAACAGAAACTGCGTCACATGTACGGGCTCAATGAGCGCCAGTTCCGCAACTTGTTTAATAAAGCCAACCGCATGAAGGGGATTGTGGGTCATAACTTTATGATTCTCTTGGAATCCCGCTTAGATAATCTGGTTTATCGGCTTGGCTTTGCTCGCACTCGAAGAGCAGCCCGTCAATTGGTTAACCATGGCCATGTTACCGTCAATGGCAGAAAGGTGGATATCCCCTCCTATTTGTGCAAACCGGGGGATGTGATCGGGTTGCGCGAAAAAAGCAGAAATCTGGCCGTTGTGGAAGAAGCGCTGGAAGAACGGAACTACCTGCCCCCGTACCTCTCCTTTGATGAAAACAAACGGGAAGGCACCTACACCCGTCTGCCAGACCGAAGCGAATTGCCTGCCGAAATTCAAGAATCTCTCATCGTTGAGTTCTACTCCCGCTAATAAAAAAACTCCCCGAGCCACTGGCTGGGGAGTTTTTTTGTTCCAGTATCCGCTCAATAAAAGGGACGCATTTGATACATATTACATACCACTCACACTGTAAAGGCATGCGCAAATTGATTAAAACGTTAGGCGGGCAAATTTACGCTTACCGACTTGAACCACCATGCCGTCTTTCACCGCAATCTGGGCCTGGATATCCTCCACCCTTTCACCGTCAATGCGCACCGCTTTCTGTTCAATCATTCTCCGTCCTTCCCCTTTGGATGCCACCAGCTCTAGGGCGTGCAAAAGATCAACCACATTAACGGGATTGGGACCGCTCCACTTTTTCTGGGGAAGATCTTCCGGCAGGCTGCGCTGTTGAAACACCCGTTTAAACTCTTCTTCGGCATGCTGGGCTTGTTCGGCATCGTGATACATCTCCACGATGGTTCTGGCCAATTTCATTTTTACATCCCGGGGATGAAGGGACCCAGATTTTAACCCTTCCTCCAGCTCGCGCAACTCTTTAAGGGGGACCTGAGTAACCAGTTCAAAGTATTTGATCATCAATTCATCGGGAATAGACATGGTTTTCCCGTACATTTCGACAGGGTCTTCATCGATGCCAATATAGTTGCCCAAGCTTTTGCTCATCTTTTGTACGCCGTCCAGCCCTTCTAAAAGGGGCAGCATGATGGCCACCTGCTCTTCAAGCCCATATTCCCGCTGCAAGTGGCGACCCATCAGGAGATTAAACTTCTGGTCCGTTCCCCCCAGCTCGATATCACACTTTAAGGCCACTGAATCATAGCCTTGCATTAACGGATAAAAAAATTCATGCAAGCTGATGGACTGGTTGGAGCGATACCGTTTTTCAAAATCATCCCGCTCCAACATGCGGGCCACCGTCATTTTGGAGGCTAGATGCAGCACGTCGGAAAAGTTGAGTTTAGAGAGCCATTTGCTGTTATAATGGAGCTCCACTTTGGAGATATCCAAAATTTTGGAGTACTGCCGAACATAGGTCTCAGCATTTTGCTTAACTTGCTCTTCTGTCAAAGGTTTACGCGTTTCTGACCGGCCCGTAGGATCCCCAATGCGGCCGGTAAAATCCCCGATCAAAAATTGAACGATATGGCCCAGATCCTGAAATTGGCGCAGCTTCTGAATCACGACGGTGTGTCCTAAATGAATGTCGGGCGCCGTAGGATCCACTCCCAACTTCACTTTTAATGGTGTATCGGTTGCTATGGAACGGGCCAGCTTCTCCCATAGGCCGTTTTCAGGAACTATCTCCACCACGCCCCGTTTCAGGATTTCATACTGCCTGGCCACTTCCTTTTCCTGGGCAGGTGTTAAGTTAATCCGGTCAGCCATACAATCTCCCTTCCCTCGTTCAACTCTATAGCACACTTGTCCATAATGGTCAAAATAGCATGTTGCCCCGGAAAAGTCAATGTTACACTCACATTTTGCGCCCTTACCTCCAGATTAGTCTATAATCTTCCATTTGTGATATAATATCCCTGATACTTAGGGAGGAATCGACATGGACAAACCAAACAAGCCGGAAAAGCAGACAAAGCTCACCTTTATCAAACAAAAAAAATGGGTTTACCAACTGAAGATGGCCTGGATTGTGTTACAAGTCCTCCTTGTTTTGCTCCTAGTCGGTTGTTTTTTTGCAGGAGGAGTGGCGGCCGGTTATTTTGCTTCCTTTGTCCATGATGAACCGATCCGCACCCTCAGCGAAATTCGTACCAATATTTCGACAGTGGAACAAACAAGTGAGGTTTACTTTAGAAATAATCAATTTATTGGTTATTTACGTACCGAAAGTCATCGTCTGCCCGTTGAATATGAGGAAGTGAGTGAACATCTGATAAACGCCATCCTGGCTACAGAAGATAATGAGTTTTTTGATCATCCCGGTATTAATGTGCGCAGTTTTGGCCGGGCCGTTCTGGAGGAACTCACCTCCCCAGGGGAGGGTACTGGTGGCAGTACCATTACCCAACAGCTGGTTAAAAACCAGTTTTTGTCCCCCGAGCGATCCTTTGAACGCAAGTTTAATGAAATGCTTCTGGCCATGCGCGTGGAGCGCTTCATTCCTAAAGAAGAAATTCTGGAAGCTTATATGAACATGATCTACCTGGGCTACAATGCCAACGGTACTAACATTGAAGGCGTGGGAGCGGCGGCCGAAGGCATTTTCGGTGTGAAAGCCGGTGATTTAAATCTGGCTCAAGCCGCCTACCTGGCCGGCATGATTCAGTCACCGGGCCGGTACACACCGTTTAATCGAAACGGAACGATCAATGAAGAAAACCTTAATCGCGGGCTGGAGCGGATGAAGTATGTTTTAAGACGCATGCTGGAGACGAGCCGTATTACCAAGGACGAATATGATGAAGCCCTCACTTTTGATATTAAAAGTAGTTTAGCTGAGCCTCAGCCCACCATCGTGGATCAATACCCTTATCTCACCTTTGCCATTGAAGAGGCGGCCTTGGAGATATTGCTCGATCTGCACCTGGAAAAAGAGGGGCTGGACAAAGAGAAAATTGAAGATCTTGAACCGTATCGTGCCCAGGTGCGCCGTCAGCTCTCTAGCGGCGGCTACAAAATATATACCACCATTGATAAAGAGCTGTACGAAGCCCTGCACCAAACGGTGGCTGAAGCCGAGTTTGGTCCTCGTAGTAAAAAACATCAAACCACCATTGAAGATCCTGAAACAGGAAAAGAGATTAAGGTCGGTCTCTTGGAACAGGTGGGTGGTACGTTAATTCACAATCGGACAGGGGCTATTTTAGCCATGATCGAGGGGCGGGATTTTAATGAATCCCAGGTTAATTTTAGCCGGGCCGGACGGCAACCCGGTTCAGCCATCAAACCTGTTTTGGATTATGCCCCTGCATTTGAATTGGGTTTGTTGCAGCCCGCCTCTGTGATCGATGATGCTCCCATGTATGCTTATGATTACAGTCAGGGCCGGTATAAACGCTTTGGCAATTTTTCCGGGCGCTACTACGGTTTGGTTACAGTAAGAAAAGCGGTGGAACAATCCTACAACATTCCTGCTATCAAGGCGATGCAAATGACGGCCAACCGGGACCCCAACGCCCTGCTTAACTTTATGCAGCTGATGAAGTTGAACCAAATTACATCTGAAGCGATCGGCATATTGCCCAGTGCTATTGGTGGCGGTAATTGGAATATCAGTGTAGAAGAGTTGACCGCTGCCTTTGCCATCTTTGCCAATGAAGGACAATACTTAGAGCCGTATTTAATCGAGCGAATCGAATCAAGAGATGGTGAAGTGATCTACCAGCATGAAGCAGAGCCTGTCCAGGTTTTTTCACCTCAGACAGCCTTCTTAATTACCGACATGCTGAGGGATGTGGTCCGCTCGGGAACAGCCAGCCGCATCGGTGCCAAAGTGGGACAGGTGGATCTGGCCGGTAAGACAGGAACCACCAGTGACACCTATGATTACTGGTTTGTCGGTTATACACCGGAAATCTCATTAGGTTTGTGGCGAGGATATGAACTGAATGACTCATTATCTACAGGGTACAGTCAGCGTCACCAAAATTTATGGGCCGATCTGTTTAATACCATCCGCCAGGTGCGACCTGAGCTGGTTGAGAACGATGCACGTTTTGAACAACCGGAAGGCATTGTCCGACGCACCGTGTGCTCCAAATCAGGGCTACTCCCTTCCAAATTGTGTCAGGAACAGGGCTGGCTCGTCAGCGACTATTTCAATGCCCAATACGTCCCTTCCAAAGTGGATGATAAAGTGATCAACGCCCGGTTGATCACAGTGGATGGCCAGCGGTACAGGGCACAGGAGAGCACGCCTGACGATTTGGTGGAAAGAGGCGTTTATGTGCTCACAGAAAAAATTGAGTATCCAAAAGGCGTGTCGCCCTCTCATCGTCCAGCGGACTGGGAACTCCGTGCACCGGAAAAAGAAGATCCCCGGGTGGAAAATGGCAAGGTGCCCAATGCGCCCAACACCGTCCATGCCAACCGACAAGGTAATACTATTTCCTTGACGTGGTCAAAAGTAAACGAATCTGACCTCGCCGGTTACAGGGTTTACCGCGCTGGTCCCGATGGCAAATTTGCCCATATTGCCAGCATACGTTTACACGAGGAAACGGCATTTACCGATCGAGTGGGAGAACAAGATCACGCCTATTATGTCACCGCCGTTGATCTGGCCGGTCAGGAATCAGAACCCTCTCAAATTGCCGTCAGCAGTGGAGGAAGTGCCGATCAATTCTTCAATCCTGATCCCCCTGACGCCCCCTCGGGACTCGAGGGGGAAAGCGGCGCTCCTACCCGGCTATCATGGCAGGCCTCCCCTTCTGACCACCAGGTAAAGGTCTACCGGGTTTACGTGAGCAACTCTGAAAATGGCCCCTTCACCTTATTAGGAGAAACAACAGACACCTCATACACCTTGGATAAATTGACTTCAGCTGGTGAACACTGGTTTTACGTGACAGCCGTAAACAGTGGCGGAGAGTCAAAACCGTCACAAATCATATCTCTCACCGTTGCATCACCTTCCTCCGAACCGTAAAACGCCAATCGTACGTAAATACCATCGCGGAAGCAAAGCTAAAGAGTGAAACAAAATAAAATAAGGCCGGCCCCACGATGAGGGCCGGCCTTTTTCATCTATTACGAGTGAGGAGGCCATTGCTTGAGAATATGACAAACCATCTCATAGGAATGTTGTGCCGCCATGCGGGTAAACGTTTCAAAATTCACCTTGGCACTGCCATCCGCTTTATCGGACAAAGAACGGACAATTAAAAACGGAATGCGATTGTAGTGGCACACCTGGGCCACAGCCGCTCCCTCCATCTCCACGCAGCTTCCTTTAAACTGCTGATAGAGGGATTTTACCCGGTCACGATCGGCTACAAATTGATCCCCCGATAAAATAATGCCCTTAACCACCTTTATTTGGTGATCTTGAGGCTGGTATGTTTCTGCCAAGCGAATGAGAAAGGGATCCGCTTTAAAAACGCTTGTTTCAGCAAAGGGAATCTCTCCTGGTTTAAACCCCAGGGCAGTGGCATCCATATCATGCTGTTGACACGCTGTTGAAATCACCATATCCCCAATATTAAGGTGAGGATCAACGCCACCGGCCACACCTGTAAATATGAGGGAACCTATCCCAAAGCGGTCGATCAAGATTTGAGTTGTCATGGCCGCATTCACTTTACCCACGCCAGAGCGGCATACCACCACCTGACGACCATAAAGCTCCCCTTGGCTAAAGGAGATACCGGCCCAGCGTTCCAGCTTATGGTGGTCCAATCCCTGGGTAAACAGCTCCACTTCTTCTTGCATGGCCCCTACAATTCCGATCACAGGCTCCATGATGATTCCTCCGTGTAAAATAGCTACTGGGGTTAACCGGAATATTTGTTTTGAAAATGAAGCATAAAGTCTCGCAAGGCCTGACAGCTTTCCAACGGAACGGCATTATAAAGGGAAGCACGGCATCCCCCTACTGAACGATGACCATTTAAGCCCACAAAGCCTTCTGCTTTAGCCTCTTCCAAAAATTTTTTCTCCAACTCTTCAGAGGCTAAGCGGAAAGTGATGTTCATCAGCGACCGGCTCTCTTTTTCAGCATGTCCCCGATAGAAGCCTTCGCTCCGATCAATCACATCATAAATGAGGGCCGCCTTCTCTTGGTTTCTTTGGGCCATTGCTTCCACTCCGCCCTGTTTTTTCACCCATTTCATCACCAGACCTAACATGTAGATGGAGTAGGTAGGCGGGGTATTATATAACGAGTTGGCCTTAATGTGAGTGCTGTACTTTAAAAAGAGAGGGATATCAGCCGCCTCTTTTTCCACCAGCTGAGGATCGATAATCACCAGCGTGACACCGGACGGTCCAAGATTTTTTTGAGCTCCAGCGTAAATCAGTTGAAAACAGCTTACGTCTATGGGGCGGCTTAAAATATCACTGGACATATCCGCAATGAGCGGTATCTGACCCGTATCTGGGAAATGGGTCCATTGAGTGCCAAAGATGGTGTTGTTAGAGGTGAGGTGCACGTAAGCGGCATCAGCATCAATGCGAATCTCATCCTGCTCTGGAATCCGGCGGTAGTTTTCCTCTTCGGTACTGGCCGCAACGGTTACGTTGCCGATGCGCTTCGCCTCTTTTAAAGCTTTTTCAGACCAGCTGCCCGTTAAGATGTAACTGGCGGTTCCTCCTGAGGAAATGAAATTAAGCGGCACCATGCCAAATTGTAAACTGGCGCCCCCTTGAAGAAAAAGGATATGGTAATGTTCAGGCACCTTGAGCAATTCCCTAATTAAATTAATGGCTTCCTGATGGATCTCTTCGTATGTTTTGCTCCGATGGCTCATCTCCATGACGGACATGCCGGTCCCCTGATAATTGACCAGCTCCTCTTGAGCTTGTTCCAACACTTCCAAAGGTAGGGCTGTTGGTCCTGCATTAAAATTATAGGCTCGTTCTCCTTGGCCCATTGTAGGTTTCACTCCTTCACATCTGCGCAATCTATACCATCTAATTATACCATCTAATTATACCACCAAAAAAAGTTGGCGAATTAATCTCCGCCAACTTTTCTCATTCGGTTCCACTCTACCCTGTATTGGTACAGCCGGGAGCCCACCCACTGGCTTAAAACAGCGACGGCAATCAACACCGGAATAAGCATGTAGCTAACATCAAGCCAAAGCCTTAAGGCTACGATAATCGGCACCGAGGCATGGACGGCCACCATCCAGGTCAAAGAAAACTTCCTGACTGAAGCTCGCCACATGCCAAAAGGAATATTGAGCAAAAATGTAAAAGCTGCTAATCCAACATAAACGATGATATCTTCCATGCGTCCACCCTGGTATCCTAAGTCGTATTCGCTACTACTCTATACCTTTTTATGTTAAAAGTCAAATCAGGAGGATACCGGAGCATGCCCTTTTAACAGGCCTGAAGCGATAAGTTCAGATAAAAAGTCATTAAATTGTCCCAAATTCATCTGCTGATTAGCATCAGACAAGGCCACTGCCGGATCCGGGTGAACTTCCACCATGACGCCATCCGCTCCTGCCGCCAGTGCCGCTTTAGCTGTCGGTAGCAAAAGATCCAATCGTCCGGTGGCGTGGGTCACATCAGCCAAAACGGGCAGGTGAGTCTCCTGTTTGAGGAGGGGGATGGCCGAGATATCCAGGGTGTTACGCGTCGCTTTTTCAAAGGTGCGGATACCCCGTTCACACAGCATCACTTGTTTATTCCCTCTGGATACAATGTATTCAGCTGCAAACATAAATTCTTGAATGGTAGCCGACATGCCCCGTTTCAATAATACGGGGTGGTTCACTGAGCCGGCTGCTTTAAGCAGCTCAAAGTTTTGCATGTTACGGGCACCAATCTGAATGACATCAATATATTCTGTGGCAATTTCAATATCTTCAGGAGAGACGATTTCACTGATCACAACCAAGTCAAATTCATCGGCAATTTGACGCAAAATCTTCAAACCTTCAATACCTAAACCTTGGAAATCGTAAGGTGAAGTGCGGGGTTTAAAGGCGCCCCCACGCAACAATTTTAAACCTTGACGCTTATGGTTGACCGCTACCGCTTTAACTTGCTCATAACTTTCCACGGAGCAGGGACCTGCAATTAAAACAGGTTCACCCCCACCAATTTCCACCCCTTTGATGTTCAGCACAGTATCCTCTTTCTGCTTCTTCCGGCTGACCAAAAGGGTGCTGCGGTTGTCATCTTCCTGCAGTTCCAGGGAGGCCTTAAAAATTTCTTTAAAAATGTGCTGAATAGTTTTGGTGTCAAAAGGCCCTTTATTTTTTTCAGCTAAAATATCCAGCATTTTCCTTTCTCGAACTGGATCGAAACGGTTAACGCCCGCCTTTTTCTTCTCTTTTCCAATTTCCTGGGCAATTTGGCCACGTTCACTGAGCAATTCTAAAATTTCCAAGTTAATTTCATCCAAACGTTTCCTTAACTTTTCGATCCGATCCAACCCTTGTTCTGCCATGTTCTCACTCCTAATTAAATAATTAAATTAATGGTTAATGTATCATGATTAAACCTAAATTGCAATAGATTTTTTTAGGGGTTTAACGCGTAAAAGCGGTAACGGGATAAAAAGACCGTCCTTATCAGTAAGGACAGTCTAACCCACGAAAGGTTTTAAGTTGGGTAGAATGATCACTGCTCTTCTTCCAGGCGTTTTTTGACCTGGTCAACCTCCCGTTTTACCTCATCCAGCTTAGCCTGAACCTCGGGATTGGCCATGTCCGCAGCACGTTTGCTCCCTTCATCGGCCACATAATCCACCGCTTGAGGAACCACGGCCATATTGGGCTGTCCCAGGGTACTTTTCTGTTTAAGGGATTGAACCTCATCCTTCAACTGCTGGGCCACCTCTTTGACTCGGTCGACCACCACATCTGAGTATTCGCTCACTTGCCGGGCCAACTCCTGGGTTCTTTTGGATAAAGTTTCGTATCCCTCTGATAAATCTTGCCTCAGCTCCCGGCCTGATTTGGGAGCGACCAGCATGGCGATGGATGCCCCAATAATACCACCCACCAGTACGCCGATCAAAAAATCTTTCCCATTCATGTTATTTTGGTCAGGCATCTTTGGAACCTCCTTCGGAACGATTATGATTGGAACGGGCAGAGCGCAGCCGCATGAACACATTGTATGAGTAGAGAGCCCACTTTAAAATATCCCCCATTTTATCCTGGTTGACTTGGAGAGGAACAGACTCTCCGGGCTGGTCGGCTTCAGCCTGTTCAATGGGTCGGCTGAACGTTTCGGCCAATGAGGCGGAGATTTGGCGCACACTGCCCGCAACCTGCCTCAGCGACTCTCCCACATCTTCTACCGCCTTAAACATAGAATCGAATGATTTCACTTTTTTGTGCAGATCTTCCGTTAACAAATTGGTTTGATGAATCAATTGCACAGACTCTTCACTCAGCTGATCCACCCGATGCTTTAAATGGACCACCTGTTCGGTCACCTGTTCTAACGCCTTTTGAGTGACGAGTAAGGTGCGAACCAAAAAAAAGACTAGGACGATGAAAGCGACAGCGGCCAAAATGGCGCTGATCTCAAACCATCCCATCAACATCCCCCTCAATCAGTAACTGTATGATCACAGCGATTATTGTATTCTAATACCCCTTGCCCAAAAAGTTAAACCTTTTTCCGTCTCTTGGCAAGAAAAAAACGCCTGAACCCGATTTGACTTTTGAATTGTTTCCTCTTTTTGCTAAACTTAAAAGTAAATGAAGAGAGAGGAGGAAAGGGTGCTCGCTAACCCGCCAGGGCTAGCGATTAACCCGACGCATGCCATGAACGATCCCCGCATTACCACTTTAGCGAAAAACCTGATTCACTATTCGGTCCGTCTCAAGCCCAAGGAAAATATTTTGATTGAAGCGATTGGACTGGAAAAAGAGATTGTTGAAGCACTGATAAAGGAAGTATATGCAGTAGGAGCCTATCCTTATGTGACCATTAAGGACCCGGCCATCAATCGCCAACTTCTGATGCAAGGCGAACCTTACCAATGGGATCAGATGGCCAAGTGGGAAGCAGCTCGAATGGAAGCGATGGACGCCTACATTGGCATCCGTTCAGGTGACAACATTTACGAACTGGCCGATGTACCGGCGGAAAAATTGAATGGCTATGCTAAGCATTTTACCCAACCGGTCCACATCGACATCCGGGTTCCCAAAACCAAATGGGTAATATTGCGCTGGCCCAATCCTTCCATGGCCCAACTGGCTAACATGAGCACGGAAGCCTTTGAAAACTTCTATTTTGATGTGTGCAACCTGGATTATGGCAAAATGTCCAAGGCGATGGATGCTTTAGTTGATTTGATGAACCGAACGGACAAAGTGCACATTAAAGGGCCGGGTACAGACCTCACCTTTTCCATTAAAGATATTCCCGCCATAAAGTGCGCCGGTGAGTACAATATTCCTGATGGTGAAGTCTTTACGGCCCCCGTTCGCGATTCAGTTAACGGAACGATAAAATATAATACCCCTTCACCTTACCAAGGGTTTGTTTTTGAAAATGTGGAGCTGACCTTTAAAGATGGAAAAATAATTAAAGCGACCGCCAACGACACTGAACGTTTAAACCAGATCTTGGACAGTGACGAAGGCGCCCGCTATATTGGTGAATTTGCCTTGGGTGTCAATCCGTATATTTTACACCCCATGAAAGATATTCTCTTCGATGAAAAAATTTGTGGCAGCTTTCACTTCACCCCTGGTCAATGCTATGATGAAGCGCCCAATGGCAACACCTCTTCCGTCCATTGGGACCTGGTCTGCATCCAACGCAAGGAGTATGGCGGCGGAGAAATATACTTTGATGATCGCCTGATTCGGAAAGACGGCCTTTTTGTCATAGATGAACTAAAAGGATTGAATCCAGAGGCTTTAAAATAACAAGGCTTTCTGTCCCATCAATAATATAGGTAGGAAGGACTGATAGCATGACCCCATCGGTGCCTGAATACTTAGGCCATCAGATTCACGTGATCGACACCCACTTTATGGAAGTGTCCCAGCTGTCTGGCACCTATGTGATTCAAGATGAACATATTGCCTTGATTGAATCGGGCCCAAGCCCTTCCGTCCCTTACATACTGGCAGGACTAGAAAAACTAAATATTAAACCGGAAGCAATCCACTATATTATCGTCACCCATATCCATCTTGATCATGCCGGAGGCGTAGGCGTCTTAATCGAACATTGTCCTCAAGCCAAAGTGGTTGTCCATCCCCGAGGTGCGCGCCACCTGGCTGACCCGTCACGACTGATTGAAAGTGCCAAAGCGGTCTATCAAGAAAAGTTTACCCGACTGTTTCATCCCATCAAACCGGTGCCAGAAGAACGCCTCCTGATTAAGGAAGATGGGGAAACGCTGGCTCTCGGTTCGGAGCGAACGCTTCATTTTATTGATACACCAGGTCATGCTCGCCATCACTTTAGTATCTATGATCCTGTGAGCAAAGGCATTTTTGCCGGCGACTCCTTTGGCATCCGCTATCCTAAACTGGAGGCCCTGGGTGGCCAGCTGTACATCCCGGTCACCACTCCCAACCAGTTTGATCCTGAGGCGATGAAACATTCAATGGAGCGCATGATGACCTTAGGGATCGAGCGGATCTATCTTGGCCATTACAGCATGGTGAATCAAGTCAGCAAGGTGCATCAACAGGTTACCGCCTGGTTAGAGCGCTTTGTCCGAGAAGGTGAAGAAGCATACGCTAAGAACCTTTCCGTTCAGCAACTGGCAGATCGCCTGCTGAAGCTGTTGCTTGATGATCAAAAGGCCCGCTATGGTGTCCAAATCCCCACCGACAGCCAGCTTTTTGCGAGCATCGCTGGGGATGCCCATTTAAATGCGATGGGCATTTACGATTATTTAAGCAAACAACACCAATCTTAACAGCGGTTCTTATTAAAGGTTCTTATTAAACCACACTCTTTTCCAAGGCTTGCTGGACCTTTTGAATATCGCCAGCCCCCATAAAGAGCAAAACGGCATCCCGATAGTGCTGCAAGAGATGGACGGAGTCGACGCCGACCAACTTAGCATCAGGCAACTTACGTAGAAGATCATCTACGGTTAAGTTGCCTTTTTTCTCCCTAGCCGAGGAAAAAATGTCACATAAAAACACATCGTCGGAATCGGATAAAGCCTCAACAAACTCATCTAAGAATTTTTCAGTGCGGGTGTACGTATGGGGTTGAAAGATGGCCACCAGTTTGCGTGAAGGATATTTGGCCCGCACTGCTGCAATGGTGGCTTTAATTTCTACAGGGTGATGGGCGTAATCATCAATGAGGATGTTATTGTTATGCCACTCTTTTTCGGTAAAACGCCTTTTGACGCCAGGGAAAGTGGCCAACTGCTTTCTAACCGCATCGATAGGCAGCCCTTCAGCCACACATAAACCGAGAACAGCCAAGGCATTGAGTACATTATGCTGGCCAAAGAGAGGAATCAGAAACTGCCCCAGTGATTCTCCTTGATAAGTGACGTGAAAGCGCATCCCTTCCGCGGTCACCTCAATCTCTGTGGCCCGTAGCTGATTATTTTCTCCCACTCCAAAATAGAGAACGGGTAAATCCGTTTGCAAACGCCGAACGTAAATGTCATCGCCACAGGCTACAATTCCCTTTCTCGTCTGCCGCACCAGGCTTTGAAACGCATCAAAGACATCCTCAATGTCCTTATAATAATCGGGATGATCAAAATCAATGTTGGTGATCAGCAGGAAATCGGGCTGATAGGCTAAAAAATGACGCCGATATTCACACGCTTCATAAATAAAGTAATGGCCCGCCTTATTCCCCTTGCCTGTTCCATCTCCAATCAGGTATGAAGTGGGTTGAACCGCTTCTAAGACATG
Source organism: uncultured Bacillaceae bacterium (assembly GCA_937927935.1). Classification (GTDB taxonomy): domain Bacteria; phylum Bacillota; class Bacilli; order Caldalkalibacillales; family Caldalkalibacillaceae; genus CALFAC01. Next base: position 60,363 of record CALFAC010000008.1, on the reverse strand, counting down.
GGCCGTCATGCCAGTGGTGGACGTTTTACCATGAGAACCAGTTACAGCTATGCTCACATACCGTCCAGCAAGCTGGGCGAGATACTGATGATAGCGGTATATAGGCAGGTTTAACTCCTTGGCTCGAACGATCTCCTCGTGCTCATCAGGAAAGGCATTGCCAGCAATCACCGTCATTCCGGACCGGATATTTTCAGCTGAAAAGGGAAAAAGGGGGATATTTTTCCCCTCCAGCGCTTCCTGCGTGAAATAATATGTAGTCACATCTGACCCCTGAACCTGATAGCCCATATCGTCTAAAATCTGGGCTAGAGCGCTCATTCCAGTTCCTTTTATACCCACAAAATGAAACAGCATCATGCATCCGCCTCCATCCTCTTGCAACATGCCACGATCTATACCCACATTTCAGGAAGAAATGATCTGTTTTTAAGATATGCCCAAACCCATCAAAATGATCATTCTATTAAACATTTAGATTATACCATAGGCACTATGACTGGAAAATAAGCCCCTATAACACCCTTGTTCACATCGCTTGCTCCTGGTTGACGGAGGATGACTTACCCTTTGTCCAATGCTTAAAAGACCATTTTATTACTGGAGGAACAATCAGCAATAAGAAAAAGATGCGAAACATCTGATAGCCGGTGACCAGTAAAACATCTGCCTTCACTTCGCTAGCCGTAATGGCCATTTCCACCATCCCACCAGGGGCAGTGCCAAGGAAAGCGGACAGCAAAGAGACCTGATAAATGTTCTGAATAAGAAAAGCAAGACCAAAGGAAATAACTATCAAGCATAGCGTGCTTAAAAAAGCAAATAAAGCCACTCTTTTTAAGGACATGATGCGTTTAATATCCACTTGCAAACCCAGGCGAGCACCGAGTAGCACTTGAGACAGCATGAACAGGGGGGAAGGTAGAGAAGGTGCCGTTAGTCCGCACGTTATCAGCACGATGGTGCTTATGATGGGACCCACAAGATAGGGCGTGGGCAACTTTACTTTGGCTGCCAACCAGCCTGAGCACCAGCTAACCAGCAGAAACAATACAAGCATGTACCCGTTTTCAGCGCCGGCTCTGTGCACCGTTTCAGCCACGTCCAGGGAAAGAGCGGAAGAAGTATGCTGGGCCAATCCGATGGCCAACCAAGGCATCAGAAAAACAACACAGAGGATGCGAATCACTTGCATTAACGTGACAATGTTTAGGTCGGTCTCCAGCTCATCGCCCAATACCAGCATCTGAGACAAGCCGCCAGGCATGCTTCCAATCATCAAACTGGCTAATTCTTCTCCCGTCAATTTGGAAAGTCCCAGGGCAATCAGCACACAAAAGAAAACCAGCGTCAACGTACTGATGAACATGGCCGGGAGGTGCAGCAGAAGGGCTTGAAACAAATCGGGTACAAAATTGGCGCCCAAGGCATAGCCCAATAAAAGCAAGCCGGCCTTATATAAACTGGTGGGCCAGGTAGCCAATTTCACGCCAAAATGAACGGCCAGCGCAACGGCCGTAAGCGGGCCCACCAACCAGGCTAGCGGCAGGCCGATCAGATGAAAGAGAGTGCCGCCCACAACAGCTATTCCTAAAGTCTTCAGATGTTGAACCATCCTGTTACGCCTTCTTTCCAACATAATAAAATCTTCCGTAATAGATCAACCCCTGTGCTTTGAATATCCCTGTGTGTTAAATCTTCCTCCCTTTGCGATGAATGTACCAAGCATTGATAAAGAAAAACCATGTGGACAGCTTGCGCCGGGAGAGCAGCTTTCTGGAAATCTTTAACACGTCTGCCTGTTCCCGCACCTTTTGATTGGATAAATACATCCCTAACAGCCCCTCCACCATCATTCGATGAAAAGGGGCATTGGGTAATTGTTCCGCTTTTTGGCGGGCCTGCTCGGTGATCCATTCGATCCTTCTCAACTTTTCCTCTTCTGAGGAGTAGTAAAAACAGAAATTTAAATCGCCGCCCCTGCGGTCTTCCTCCTGGTCAATTAAATAATCCAGTAAGATATGAAGACCTTGAATATAGGGGAAATAGGCATCAAACACCAACTTGCTTAAAGCGGGCGTGCCTTTTGAATAACTGGCCAAAGCCGCGTAATAAAATATGCCCAAAGTGGAACCCGTTGCCGCAGCAAATTCATACCAGGAAAGCCGCGGAAACTGCTTCCTATGTTGTTCCCACCACCGATATAAAGCTTTCTCCCTCTCTTCTAGCGCAATATGTTTATAGACCTGAAGATCACAGTACAATTGGCATAAGATCCGAACATGATCCTGATAAACTTTGAAGTTGGGAAGCGCTTGAAGGGCTTGATGACATGCTTCTACCAGGGACAACAGATAGCCACCGTCATCCTGATGGTTTTGCAAACGATAATAGTTGGTGGTCGTGACTGTCCCGTTTACGGCATCCAACATAGCCTGATGCAGCAATCTAAAATTGTCCTCATCCATGGATACGCTGCGATCACATAAATTATCCAGGTAGTCGCTAATGGTCTGATAGGCCACAATAAACTGCAAAACGTGACCCAGTTGATCTGGTTCGGCCAGAAGGCCGTAAACGCCTCCTCCCTCACAGTGGAACTGTTTGGTGGTAATGCTTGCCAGAGCCTGATGACGCAATTCATCATCGGGTATGGCAGCCGCTTTTTGCTTCCAATGATCCAAAAGGGAATGAACCTGCGGCAAAATTTTACGGTAGATCTGTCTCATTAAAGAAAAGGCGTGTTCTGGCACATGCGAGGCCGCAATCGTATGCATGTCTAAACTCCTTTTTGCTGATGATTACGTCCCAAAAAGGGAAAATAGAGAGGCATGCAACCCACAACTCTCTCCTGGGGAAATATGTTATGCTTATTATGATAGCCTATCTTTAATCACACGTAAAAGAGATATTAACCATGGTCAGGAGGATACAGAATGATCTTGCCCTATGAAAATAAAACACCCCGCATCGCATCCTCTGTCTTTCTTGCCAGGGGGGTGGTGGTTAGCGGGGATGTTGAGATTAAAGAGGAATCAAGCATCTGGTACAATACGGTGATCCGAGGAGATGTAGCTCCCACCCTGATCGGCAAACGGGTCAACATTCAGGATAACTGCACCTTGCATCAAAGCCCGGGAATTCCGCTGATCATTGAAGACGACGTTTCTGTTGGTCATAATGCCATTTTACATAGTTGCCACATAAAAAAAGGCGCCCTCATTGGCATGGGGGCCATCGTCTTGGACGGAGCGGTTATTGGGGAAGGAGCCTTTGTCGCAGCAGGAGCCCTGGTCCCACCCAGGGCAGAAGTGCCACCAGGGATGGTGGTGATGGGCTCCCCTGCTCGCGTTGTTCGCCGGGTCACCGAGGCTGAGGTGGCCAACATGGAACGCATCCGTCGCACCTACGTGGAAAAGGGTCAGTATTACAAACGGATGGAAGAAGAGTACCGGCAGAAAGATCGTCAGCCGAACGTGCCCAAATAACCCCGCTCACATTAGCGCAAAATTAGTATAGCTTTCCATGGCGATACAGGAGATAAACCAGCCGTCTAACAGCCAGAATATAGCAAATTTGACGGGTGGTGTAGGCATCGCCTTCAAAGTAGGTCTTAAACACCTGTTCATACGTGCGAGCCATCTGTTGATACATCTCATTAAACACTTCTTCTTCTGTATAAAGCTCTGTTATTCGATCTTGCTTCCATTCTAAATACGAGACAATGACGCCACCGGCATTAGCCAAAATATCAGGGATAATGACCCGTCCCTCTTGATGCAAGTACCGGTCAGCCTCCCCGGTAAGGGGCGCATTGGCTCCTTCAACAATCACTTGCGCCTTCACTTGGGCCATATTTTCAGCGGTCACCTGTTTTTCAATGGCCGCAAGAAATAAGACATCAACGGGGAGCGTTAACACAGCTGCTCGAGGCAAAATATCCGCCTGTATGCCAGCGATCTTTAGCTCTTCCTCTGAAGTGGGAAGCAATCCTTTTTCACTGGCAAATTGAAGCAGCCGCTCAATATCTAAGCCCTGTTCATTGTACAGGGTGACATTTTGATCACTGACCGCCACCACCTTATTATTCATCTTGGTGCATTGGGCAGCCTCTTTGGCCACCACGCTGCCCACATTGCCAAACCCCTGTACTGCGACGGTGATGGGTTGGCCCCGCTCATTTTTTTCTAGAAGCCGTTTCAGTGCTTCAAACTGCCTCTGCTGTGTTTCGCCGGGAAAGCGACGTTCACCTTGATTTCGAGCCCAGTGATTTAACAGCCAGCTGTATGTATAATAGGTCCCTTTTCCTGTCGCTTCCCGCCTTCCCCTGGCTCCGCCGTTTTCGATGCTTTTTCCCGTAAAGGAGCCTAAATAATGTTTACCGGGATTGATGGTCTTATACTCCCCCACCATCCAATCCATAATTTTTTCATTGGTGCCTACGTCAGGAGCGGGAATATCATGCTCTGGTCCTAAATCTCCAGCAAAGCGTTGCACGTACTTTTTGGCCACCTGGTATAGCTCCCGGTCGCTAAACTCACGGGGGTTGATCATGACGCCCCCTTTGGCTCCCCCGTAGGGCAAGCCATGCAAAGCATTTTTTAATGTCATCAAGATGGCCAGGTTTTCAACCTCTTCCTCATTGACATGTTCACTAAACCGAATGCCGCCTTTGTAAAACCCGGCAATATTGTTATGCTGAACGCGATAGGCGGGAATCCGGACAATGCTGCCATCATCTCGGGAAACACGAATATAACTCTTAATTATTTTATCTGTTGTTGTTAATATTTCCTTGGCTGACTCAAATTTCTGTTGGCGTGTCTCCCCCTTTAACTCTGGCAAAAAGTCCTCCTGCTCCAACAATGCATCGATGGCAAATTGAATCGTATGTTGTGTTTCCGATCTAGACATCTGTCCATCCCCCTTTTTAATGGTATGATTTATATACAATATCCCCAATCCAAGGGCAGACCATCCTTACTGTCCTTTGGTCCCAGTTTATTATTTTGCCGTATCTTGCACACCCTAAACAAAGCTACGACGAAAGCCTGATTATTAAAATCCCCGAAAAAACAACGAAAAAAAGTCACAAAAACGATTAATATTAGTATACAATATTTATGAAAATGTGATATACTATTTTCTAAATCATAAATAAAGCGTAACATAAAATTCGGTAGGATTGCAAAATAATGGCAAGTTAATTGAACACATTCCCAGAAACCAGATTGCAAAAGAAAGGGATGTTAAACGTGAGTATTGTGAGCAAGCCGCAAGCTTTAACTGATCTGCTAAGCGGTGATGTCAAACATAACTTGTCGGTTCCCCAATTGATTGAACACAGCATTAGGCGCGGGGAGGGTCAGTTAACTTCCACCGGTGCCTTAAGCACATTGACGGGAAAATATACGGGCCGTTCCCCGAAGGATAAGTTTATTGTCGATGAGCCCTCTGTCAGGGATAAAATTAACTGGGGATCCGTTAACCAGCCAATCGAACCTGAAGTATTTGAGAAGCTGTACAAAAAGGTGATTGAATACCTGAAAAGTAAAGAACGCTTTATCTTTGACGGCTTTGCCGGCTGGGATAAACGTTATCAGCTGCCCATTCGGGTGATCAATGAGTATGCTTGGCATAACCTTTTTGTTCGTCAGCTATTTGTTCGACCTGCCAGCCAAGAGGAAATTGCCAACCATCAGCCGGAGTTTACCGTTATTTCTGCTCCAGGCTTTAAAGCTGACCCGACAGTGGACGGTACCCGTTCCGAAGCCTTTATTATCGTCAGTTTTGAACAAAGAGTGGTTTTGATCGGCGGAACCGAATATGCCGGAGAGATGAAAAAATCTATCTTTAGCGTTATGAACTACCTGCTGCCCCAAAAAGGCGTTTTATCTATGCACTGCTCCGCCAACGTGGGACAAGAAGGGGATGTCGCTTTATTCTTTGGTTTGTCGGGGACAGGAAAAACCACCTTGTCGGCCGATCCCAACCGTCGGCTGATTGGTGACGATGAACATGGTTGGAGCGATCAGGGCGTCTTTAACATTGAAGGGGGCTGTTATGCCAAGTGCATCAATCTATCGGCTGAAAAAGAGCCCCAGATCTACAATGCCATCCGTTTTGGCACCGTGCTTGAAAATGTTGTGGTCGACCCAACAACACGCACTGCCGATTATGATAGCGGACAATATACCGAAAACACACGGGCTGCTTACCCCATCGATTTTATTCCCAATGCCCAAATTCCCTGCGTGGCTGGTCATCCTAAAACCATCATCTTTCTGACGGCTGACGCTTTTGGAGTCTTGCCGCCCATCGCCAAATTGACCAAAGAGCAAGCCATGTATCACTTTTTGTCCGGCTATACCAGCAAGCTGGCGGGAACGGAGCGGGGCATCACCGAACCGGAGGCCACCTTCTCCACCTGCTTTGGCGCTCCCTTCCTGCCTCTTGCCCCCAGTGTTTATGCTGAAATGTTGGGACAGAAAATGGAAGAGCACCAAACCGATGTTTACCTGGTGAACACAGGATGGACTGGCGGACCTTACGGAGTGGGTAAGCGGATGCACCTTCCCTATACTCGGGCCATGGTGGCGGCAGCCCTAAACGGTGATCTTAAATCAGTCCGATATGTGCAAGATCCCATCTTTGGACTATACATTCCGGAGACATGCCCCGATGTTCCCTCTGAAATATTGATGCCTAAAAACACATGGCGCAATCCGGAAGAATATGATCGCACCGCCCGGCAACTTGCCGAACGCTTTATTAATAACTTTAAACAGTTTGACGGCGTATCCGACGCTGTGAAACAGGCCGGTCCCAAGTTAAATTAACGAGTCATCAATCCAAAACAAATGTATAAGTTTTAAAGCCCTCGCCATACCCGGCGAGGGCTTTTTGTAAAGCTAAAGCTTTAAGGCTGGCCCGTCATCTCGGCCACCTTTTCCTGGTTGGCCTCAATCCATTGTTTGGCCAGTTCCTTTGGATCAGCATTGTTTTGGTCAATCTCTAAAATCATCTGTTCCAGATCCTCCAGAGGGATGCTCCAATTTTTTAGAAAGTTGTAGGCCTCTGGCGCCTTATTTTTAAAATCTTTGTTGGCCACCACATGCACTTCGGAACTTTCCCAAATCCCTTTGGGATCCTCCAGGATTTTTAAATCCCACATGGCAAACATGGAATGGGGCCGGTAGCCCAAGAACAAAATAGGTTCTTGAGCCTGGATGGCTGTAGCTGCCTGGGAAAGCATGGCTGCTTCACTGGAAGCCACATACTCAATGTCCAAATCGTAGACGTCAATCAACTCCCGGGATGTTTTGGTCATCCCGGCTCCTTCATCAATACCGTACACTTTTCCGCCAAACAGATCAGCATGCTCATTAAGATCCTCGATAGAATTAACTTCCTCCACATAGGAGGGAACCACCCAACCGAGATCCGCGTCAGGATAGCTGACGGCCAAATCTTCAATTTTATCGCCAAACTGCTCCATATAATTGGCATGTAAAATGGGTAACCAGGAATCCATAAAGACATCAATATCCCCTGAGGCAAGGCCTGAATAGATCAAACCCACATCAGCCTCGCGCCAAGTCACCTGGTAGCCCATATCCTCCAAAATCAGCTGGGCAATGGTGGTGGGGGGAATGGTGGTGGACCAAGGGGTCACCCCAAATACAATCTCACCTTTTTCTTCTGCTCCATTTTCCGCTGAGCCGTTTGCACCATTGTCAGGTGCGTTATCTCCAGTCGATCCACAAGCGCCCAAGACTAACACCATGCTTAACACAATCGTCAATATCAGAATGCGTCTCACGACCCTTTAGTCACTCCTTTTATACTCCTTGTTTATTTTTTTTGACACCCAGTGACGCCGTGATTCTGTCCAAAACGATGGCCAGGATGACAATTCCTAAACCACCAATCACCCCTTTGCCCACATTAACGGAAGTGAGGGCCGACAAAACCACGGAACCCAGGCCGGGTGAACCAATCATGGCTGCAATGACGGCCATAGAGAGGGAGAGCAAGATGGTTTGGTTAATCCCGGCCATGATGGATGGTACAGCCAAGGGAAGCTGCACTTTGATCAACATTTGCCAGGACGTGGACCCAAAAGCTCTAGCCGCTTCCACCACATCCGCAGGGACCTGGCGAATTCCGAGAGTGGTTAAACGGACCGCTGGAGGAGTGGCAAATATAAAGGTGGAAATGACTGCCGGGACAGCGCCAAGGCCCAATAACATGGCTGTCGGGATCAAATAGACAAAGCTGGGCAAGGTTTGCATAAAGTCAAGAATCGGTCGGACGATGGCATTCACCCATTCTTTCTTGGCCGCCAAAATGCCCAAAGGAACACCCACTACAATGGAAAAAAAGGAGGCGGACAAGACGATGGCCAGAAGCTGCATCGCTTCAGTCCAAAGGTTGACGGAACCAATAAACAGAAAACCGATCAGCACGAACAGAGCCACCCTTTTTCCCGCCGTCCGCCAGGCCAGGATCGCGACGGCCAAGGTAAACAGCTCTGGCGGAATCCAGAGCAAAATGGTTTGGAACAGGTCAAGAATCACTTCGATCCTGTCACTGATCAGGCGAAAAATTCCTCTAAAATTGGGGATGAGCCAATCGTGAACAAACTGATTGGTCCACTCCTCCAGTGGCAAGTAAAAGTAGTTCATACCTTTCAGTCTCCCCCATTATTTTTTCCAAGAGCTAAACCAGATAAGACCGAAACGCGGACAATGATACCTTTCAGCTCTCCATCTTCCACAACGGCAATAGGATACCTGGCTTCTGCTGCGATGGGGATCAGCTCATGCAAGGGAGTATCTGGCGTCGTTGTGGGATAATCGTGGATCAGCACCTCATCGACCGCTTTATGGTTCCGTACTGCGTCCAAGGCATTATCGATGGTGAGCAACCCTTTTAATGTTCGGTTCTTGCCAACCACAAATATGCTGGAAATCTTCTCTTCTTCCATCTTGCGAATGGCCACCCGAGGCCCATCTTTTTCAGAGATCACCACATCCGGTTTTTTCATCACATGAGAAGCAAGCAACACTTTGGAGCGATCCACATTTTGTACAAAACTGGCTACATACTCATTGGCGGGGTCAGTCAAGATCTCTTCAGGTGTCCCCACCTGAATCAGCTGGCCATCTTTCATCACCCCGATCCGGTCCCCCAACTTTAAAGCTTCATCCAAATCATGGGTGATAAAGACGATCGTTTTCTGCAGTTTGTTTTGCAGCTCCATCAGCTCGTCTTGCATGTCGGTCCGAATGAGAGGATCTAAGGCGCTAAAAGCTTCATCCATCAGCAATATGTCCGGATTGTTGGCCAAGGCCCGGGCCAAACCCACCCTTTGCTGCATGCCACCGCTTAATTGATGGGGATATGCACCTTCATAGCCTGAGAGTCCTACTGATTCCAACGCTCTTAATGCCTTCTCTTCCCTTTCTTTTTTGGGAACGCCCTGCACTTCTAGACCATATTCAATGTTTTTGAGCACCGTGCGATGAGGGAAGAGGGCGAAACGCTGAAACACCATGCTCACTTTCTTCCGTCTAAATTCCCGCAATTTCTGATTATTCATGGCCACGATATTTTCCCCGTCAACAATGATTTCCCCTTCCGTTGGTTCAATCAAACGGTTAAGCATCCGGATCAACGTTGATTTTCCACTTCCGGACAAGCCCATAATGACAAAAAATTCCCCGCTTTTAATATTGAGGGAGACGCGGTCAACCCCCACCGTGGCCCCCGTTTTCTTTAAAATTTCCCCTTTGGAAAATCCCTGATCAAGAAGACGCTTTGCCTCATCAACACGACTTCCGAAAATCTTGCTCACATTTTTCAATTGAATGATATCCATCTTTAAACCCCCACCTTTTATCTAACTTCAAGGATTCCCCAATATGGCCTTTTGTATTGATTCAATCTCTTCATAATCTCCAGTCGCAGCCAGCCAGCAAAAAAACACACCTTAGCCCATAGGTGAATAGAATAAACCAGTCAACCTACCTTGCTTCAACGATTACCTTCAAGGGGTGAACAAAATGAACAGACAGCTCGTTAGTCTCTTGCTCCTCATGATGGGATTGATGTTGATCAGTCTTGGTTGTTCTACCGCAACAGAAACAGAAGCTGAAAAAACAAAAGTGCGCCTCGTTGAGGTGACCCGTTCAATATTTTATACCCCCCAATATGTGGCCTTAAACCTGGGATTTTTCGAAGAAGAAGGACTGGAAGTGGAGCTTACCACTGGCTGGGGCGGCGACAAAACCATGACCACCCTTTTGTCTGATGGAGCCGATATAGCTTTGGTGGGCAGTGAGACCAGCATTTATGTTTATCAGCAAGGCAGTGAAGAACGGGTGCTTAACTTTGCCCAGTTAACCCAAACCGATGGAACCTTTTTAGTCTCCAGAGAGAAAATGGAGCCGTTTGACTGGAATCAGCTAAAAGGTAGCACCTTTCTGGGTCAGCGGACTGGAGGCATGCCCCAAATGGTGGGGGAATATGTCCTTAAAAAGCACGGCATCGATCCTCACAATGATCTTGAAATGATTCAAAACATCGACTATGCCAATATCCCCAATGCTTTTGCTTCAGGAACGGGCCAATTTGTGCAACTGTTTGAGCCCCAAGCCAGCTTGTTTGAACAGGAAGGTATTGGGTATGTGGTTGCCTCCTTTGGTGTAGAAAGTGGCAATGTGCCCTACACATCCTACTTAGCCAAGGAAACTTTTATCGAGAAGAATGAGGAGGTTATTCAACGGTTTACCAATGCGATCTATAAAGCACAAAAATGGGTGTATGAGACGTCTAGCCAAGAAGTGGCTGAAGCGATTGCCCCCTATTTCGAGGATACTGATTCTAACATCCTGGTCGATTCCGTTGAACGGTACAAAGAACAGCAGTCCTTCAAGCCTGATCCTCTCCTGGAAGAATCCCATTGGGAACAGCTGCAAAACATCATCGAGGAAGCTGGAGAATTAGAAAAGAGGGTCCCTTATGAGGAGCTGGTGGAAACGAAATTTGCCAAGCGAGCGATGGACCAATAGGGATGCCGCTAAATCCTGCCGCTCTACTCACACGTTGGGAAGGAGGACGCAAATTTGTCCGACAGCCTTTTAGTTATGGAAAAGGTAACTTATATCTACGTAACCAAACAGCAGGCTATTACTGCGATTGAAAATATTAGTTTTTCAGTACAAGAAGGGGAATTTGTCTCCCTGGTTGGTCCCAGCGGATGCGGGAAAACAACGGTGCTTTCCTGTTTAGCCGGCCTGCTTAAGCCCACGGCTGGGCGGGTGCTTTTGGATGGACAGCAAGTCAGAGGACCCACCCGACGGATTGGTTACATGTTGCAATCCGATTACCTTTTTTCCTGGAAAACCATTTTGGACAATGCCCTGATCGGCTTAAAAGTGGAAGGTCAGGTGAGCAAGGAAGCTGAAGAGCAGGCCACTTATCTCTTAAATGAATTGGGACTCGGTCATTACAAACATTCCTTTCCCTCCCAGCTATCAGGTGGCATGCGCCAGCGGGCCGCCTTAGTCCGAACATTAATGACCAATCCCGATATTCTCCTTTTAGACGAACCATTTTCCGCTTTAGACTATCAGACGCGGTTAAAATTGGAAGATTTAGTCTCATCCATCCTTAAAAAACATAAAAAAACGGCCGTTTTAGTAACCCATGATATTGGTGAAGCCATTGCCATGAGTGACCGTGTGATTGTGCTGGGTAAAAATCCGGGCCGGATAAAAAAAGAAGTCGTTGTGCCAGACCACATTCGGCAAGCCGTTCCTTTTTATGCACGGGAAGAACAAGGATTTTATGACTTGGTACGCCTGATCTGGAAGGAGCTGGAATACGATGAAGATTGATCCCAAGCTCATCCATCAGACGTTTTTGCGCAATAAACGGCGGGAACGGATCAAAGTAACCTTGGTGCAAATCATCATTCTGATTAGCTTTTTTATCTTTTGGGAGGTGGCCGCTCACAATGGATGGATCGATCCTCTCCTGTTTAGTCAGCCTTCCCGCATCTGGGCCTTGTTGGTTGAAAAAGTGATGGATGGCAGCTTGCTTCCCCATATTTGGATCACCTTGTTAGAAACGGTGGTTGGCTTTTTGCTCGGAACCCTGGCCGGTACCGTACTGGCCTCCATCATCTGGTGGTCACCCTTTCTGGATAAGGTGCTGGAGCCTTACCTGGTCGTCCTAAACAGCATGCCTAAAGTGGCATTAGGGCCTCTATTCATCGTTGGCTTTGGTCCTGGATTTGGTTCGGTCATGGCGATGGCGGTCGCCATCACCGTCATTATTACCACCATTACGATTTACACCAGCTTTAAAGAAGTGGATGAAAACTATATTAAAGTGATACGCTCCTTTGGAGGAAAGAAGGGGCACGTTTTCCAATATGTGGTCTTTCCCGCCTCCTTTCCTACCATTATTTCGACTCTCAAGGTTAATGTGGGGCTGGCCTGGGTAGGTGTCATTGTGGGCGAATATCTGGTGGCCAAGGAAGGTTTGGGCTATTTAATTATTTACGGGTTTCAAGTATTTAATTTCACCTTGGTGATGCTTAGCTTATTGATTATCGCCTGTATTGCCGCCTTGATGTATCAAGGGGTGTATTATCTGGAAAGATGGTTGCTCAATAATAAATAATGGCGGATTTCAATATTCGTTCGAAAAAGGAGCAAGAAAAAACTCCCTGCCCTTGGCGTTAGTCCCAAGCAGGGAGTTACGGTTTCTAGCCGTTCTTTTTCCATTTCAGCTGTTTGATGATATCGAACTGACGGGTTTGCAAAGCCACATCGATAATCACGTTTTCCGCTTCCCGGGAGTAATCTTCTACCGTATCCGCTTCGGTGAGCGGCCGAATATCGTCTTCTATCACCCAAAAATCTTTTTGGATGGCGGGAACACGAATCAAATAGCGATAGGCAACATCAACCTGACGATTGTAGGCAATAATATAGGCTTCCTTACCAATCGGTAAACCTAAGTTTAATATATCAGATTGAATCACCACTCTCGTCATTAATGGTAGCATCGCTTTCCCCCCCAGTTTCTTCTCCTAATTCCCCCTATTGATTCACCTGTATGCATCCAGGATGGTCACTGATGACAGATCCGATCTCAGCAGCATTTACTCCATGCTGTTGGAGAACGGACAAAACCTCTTCCACCTGGTTCTCCGGCAGAGCTACCAGCAATCCCCCAGAAGTGATGGCATCACACAGGATCCACTGATCCACTTCATCAAGGGCTGGATCATACACCACACAATCCTTTAGCCACCTGTGGTTGGCTTTTGTTCCCCCTGGGACTGCTCCTGCTTCTGCTAACTCCCGGGTGCGAGGGAGGATAGGTATGCGGGATTGGGATAGGGTAAAGCCAACGCCACTTCCCTTAGCCATCTCTGCCGCATGGCCTAAAAGCCCGAAACCTGTGACATCTGTACAGGCGTGGACATCGAAATCATCCAACACCTTAGCTGCCGTCTTGTTTAACGTAGCCATCACTTGACTGACCTGTTCTATCTCTTGAGCGGTTAGCAAATCCCGCTTTATAGCCGTCGTATAGATACCCACTCCAATGGGCTTTGTTAAAACGAGGCGATCTCCAGGTTGGGCTCCTACATTTTTTCTCACTTTTTCAGGGTGAATAACGCCCGTGCAGGCCAGACCAAATTTAGGCTCCGGATCGTCTATCGAGTGACCGCCCACCAATGTTGCGCCTGCTTCAGCGATTTTATCTCCGGCTCCGCGTAAAATTTCAGCCAAGATGGATTTATCCAGTTTTTTGACAGGGAAACCGACAATATTCAGCACTGTTAGGGGGTCGGCACCCATCGCGTAGAGATCACTCAGGGCATTGGCGGCCGCAATCTGACCAAACATATAAGGGTCATCCACTACAGGCGTAAAAAAGTCGACCGTTTGAACTAAAGCCAGTTGATCGTTTAACCGATAGACCCCAGCATCATCAGAGGTGTCTAATCCAACGAGCAAATTGGGGTCAATGGAGGTACGAGGTAAATGACGCAACACGTGCGTCAGGTCTTCAGGACCAATTTTGCAGCCTCACCCTGCTTTTGCTGTCAGTTGGGTCAGTCTAACTTTTTCTGACATGTTTGACTCACCCCCCTTAACCCTATTATCATGGTTTTTCTAACGAAAAACAATCAAAAGGCCACGTTACCCCGCTAACGTTGATAGAATGGGACTTTTATCCATAAACCAAAGCCCCAGTTTTGAGCTGGAAAGAAGGGATTGGCCAGTTTCCCAAGGCAAAAAGAACAGTACGTGCGTGACGATAAATAGAATCAAGCCCATTTTTAAAATACCGACGAGCATGCCCAAACTTTTATTGGCCAAATTAAGGCCGGGAAGTCGGGCAATGACCTCCAAAATCCGGGCCACAATGGATACACCCAGTTTAATGATGAGAAACAGAAGGAGAAAGGTGGCCAGGCTATAATAAAGATGCTCCACATTAAACACTGAAAGCCACAGCCACTCCCCTTCCTTACCACTTAAAGGAAATGGAAGCCACTCCCGAATGATAGGTTCTGCTTCATGCCGATAGCGGAAGGCGATGACGAGAGCAACGATGGTGCCTAAGAAGCGGACGGTTTGTTGAATAAAACCTCGCCGATAGCCATACACCATGCTTGCAATCAACAAAACCGTCATGATCAGGTCCAGCAGATTCACTTGCTTTGACTCCCCGTTTCTGCTTCTATCAGCTTAACCAAGTCATCATATTCCTGCTTCAATTTATAATATTCGTCAGCCAGATTGACGGCTGTTAGTACCGCAGTTTTGGTCATATCCAGTGAGGGATTTTTAGCGGCAAGGATTCTCATTTTTTCATCCACTAAACGGGCCACTTCTATGATGTGTTCTTCTGAAGCATTCCCTTTAAGGGTATAGGTGTTGCCAAAAATTTCTACATTGACTTTTGTCATGTTCTCTCTATTCACGACAATCCCTCCTGACTGCCCCTATTTTATCTTAACACGGCTCCCCACTTTTGGGCCAGTCTGTCCAGGATGTGCTGTCGAACCTCTCTCACTTCATCATCGGTTAAGGTGCGCTCCTCGTGCCGGAAGAGAAGGGAAAAGGCAAGGCTCTTTTTACCTGGTGCGATTCCTTCCCCAGTATAAACATCAAATAAGGCGATCTGTTTTAAAAGCGGTTGACCCGCTTCCTTAATCGTTTCCAATACCGCCTCCGCTTCCACCTCTTGATCCACCACAATGGCCAAATCTTGCTCCACTCCCGGATATTTGGGCAAGGGTTCATAGGTGAGTTGAGCGGGAAGATGATCATACAAGCCATCCAGATCGAGTTCAAACAGATATACCTCTTTTAACTCCCAATCTTTTTGCACCAATGGGTGAAGCTGGCCGATAAACCCTAGTCTTTGGCCATTGATGAGCACTTCCGCGGTCCGGCCTGGATGATAATGTTCCCGTATGATCTTTTTAAACTGAACGGGTCCGATGCCCAAATAATGCAGAAGTCCCTCCACAAGACCTTTTACCACATAAAAGTCTGCCGGTTCATTCACTTGTTGCCAATCATGTTTTTGCCACATTCCACTGATTAGTCCCGCCACCACTTCCTTCTCTTCTGGTAGTTGGTGCAGTTCTTTCTCTTGGGAGAGATAGATGCGGCCCATCTCAAAAATGTGAATATCTTCTTGCTGCCTATTTTTATTATAGTGGGCCACCTCTAGCAAGCTGGGAATTAAAGTGGTGCGCAGGAAACTACGCTCTTTGCTCATAGGCATGGCCAACCTAATGGGTTCCACCTGCTCTTTAAACCAGCTTCCCCACCGGCTTTCTTCCTCATCCACTAAAGAGTAGGTCACCACTTGATCTAAACCGGCCCCTTGCAAAAATGTTTTGATGCGCCGCTTTAGGCGCTGCTTTGGGGTGAAGGAGCCGGGGGTGGTTATGCCCTGGGGCAGCGTGGTGGGAATGCGGTCATAACCGTACAGTCGAGCCACCTCTTCAATCAAATCTTCTTCGATGGCTAAATCGGGACGTCGGGTGGGAACAGTCACCTGCCACTTCTGACCTACATTCTCCCATTGGAAGCGGAGGCGTCGGAAGAGCTGTTCCACCTCGTTTGCTTCGAGCTGGGTTCCTAACACACTGTTAAGTTTATTTATAGAAAGCAAGATATTCCGGCGGGTAAATGCGCTTGATTTATTGACCGCTGCTCCCTTAAGAACCGTTCCCCCAGCCAGTTGAGCAATCAGCTGAGCTGCTCGGCTGCAAGCCTCTTCCACTCGTTCAGGATCAACCCCTTTTTCAAACCGGAGGCTGGCTTCAGAACGCAGATCAAGGGTAACGGCGGTGCGCCGAGTGCGGCTGGGGTCAAAATAGGCCGCTTCCAAAATAATGTCCCTGGTGCTGGAAGTCACCTCTGAATTGGCCGCCCCCATGACTCCAGCTACGGCAATCACCTTTTCCGGATCACTAATGGTGAGCATGCTCTCATCAAGGGAGCGTTCCTGATCATCTAAGGTGACCACCTTTTCACCCTGCCGAGCCAGGCGGACGATGATGCGGCCACCCTTCACCTGCTGAGCATCAAAGGCGTGCAAGGGCTGACCATATTCCATCATCACATAGTTGGTCACATCAACCACATTGTTGATGGGGCGGATCCCAACCGCCCGCAGCCGATTTTGCAACCAGATGGGGGATGGACCGATTCGCACTCCTTTCACTTTGCGAGCCACATAGTAAGGACAAGCCTCTTTTGCTTCCACATTCACCTCAACTTCTGCACTAGCCTCTTGGTCGCTCTCCTGTAAATCAATCGTAGGCAGATGAAGCTCACGATCCAAGATAGCCGCCACTTCATAAGCAACGCCAATCATGCTTAAGCAGTCCGACCGGTTGGGGGTAAGGTCTAACTCCAAGATGCTATCATTTAACCCGAGATAGGCGATTGCATCTTCGCCTAGTGGTGCATCTTCCGGTAGAACCAAGATGCCCTCTTTCTGATCTTCAGAAAGCAGGCGGTCATCAATGCCTAGCTCGCTAGCGGAACAGATCATCCCGTGGGACACTTCTCCCCTGAGCTTCGCCTTTTTGATTTTGATACCCCCTGGCAACTTGGCTCCAATTTTAGCCACCGGCACTTTTTGTCCCGCTTGTACATTTTTAGCTCCGCACACAATTTGAACGGGCTCCCCATCACCCAGATCAACCTGACACAATGTTAACTTGTCTGCAGCTGGGTGCGGTTTACATTCCCGAACTAAGCCGATGACCACATTTTCAATTTCTTCACCCAGATCAATCACTTCATCCACTTCAACCCCTGAGCGGGTGAGGGCTTCCGCCAGGTCCTGTGGAGTCACTCCCTCTAAATCAACATATTGACTTAACCACTGAAACGAAACGCGCATCTATGCTTCCTCCTTCTGCACGGGCTAGATGGTTTCAAACTGTCTCAAAAACCGGCTGTCATTGGTATAAAAGTGGCGGATATCATCGATCCCATATTTAAGCATGGCGATCCGTTCCACCCCCATGCCAAAGGCAAAACCTGTATACCGTTCAGCATCATAACCGGCCCGTTCCAGCACCTTCGGATGCACCATGCCCGAGCCTAAGATTTCAATCCAACCCGTCTGTTTACATACCCGACATCCCTCTCCATGACATAGAATACAGGAAATGTCCACTTCCGCACTGGGTTCCGTAAAAGGGAAAAAGCTAGGCCGTAAACGGATCTGTTGATCGGGACCAAACATCTCCCGGGCAAATTGAAGCAAAATGCCTTTCAAATCACTCATGCGGATGCCTTCATCTACGTACAACCCTTCAATTTGCATAAATTGATGGGAGTGGGTGGCATCATCGGTATCCCGCCGAAACACCTTGCCCGGACAAATAATTTTAACCGGCACCTCACCTTGACGTGCTTCAAGCGTTCTCACCTGTACCGGAGAGGTATGGGTGCGGAGCAAAATCTCTTCGGTGATATAAAAAGAATCCTGCATATCCCTGGCCGGATGATTCTTAGGAATATTAAGGGCTTCAAAATTATAGTAATCGGCTTCCACTTCCGGCCCTTCGGCAATGGTAAAGCCCATGCCTAAAAAGATGGCCTCGATCTCTTCAATAACGGCCTGTAAGGGATGGGTTACCCCCACTCTCACCGGCCGTCCTGGCAAGGTCACATCGATGCTTTCCCGGCGCAACTGTTCCTCAAGGAGCTTGGCCGAAAGCTCCTTCTCTTTCTGCTCAAAGGCTTCTGCAATTTGACGGCGCACATCGTTGGCCAACTGCCCCATCCGAGGCCTTTCCTCTGGGGGAAGCGTTCCCATTTGGCGCAAACTTTCCGTGATGGGCCCTTTTTTACCCAGATAAGCCACCCTAATCTCTTTAAGCTGTTCCATATTTTGGGCCGCTTTCGTTCTAGCCAAGGCCTCCTCCAACAAGGTAAGCAACTGCTTTTCCATCGGATCACCTTCCCTATCTAGATCAAAATTTTTCTTGTACTAAATTTAAGTGGTGAAAAGAATGTATCTGCCATAAAAAAAGCCTCATCCAATAAGGGACGAGGCTCCGCGGTACCACCCTTGTTAGCCTTCTTAATGGGAATAAGGAAAGAAGGCTCACCTTTAAGATGATAACGGGATCACAACCCGGTCACTGCTACCCCATTTCCTTAAACGGAAAGGCTCACAGCACGGCTCCAGAGGGAATTCAACAGGTCCCGCCATAGAGATGCTTCCAGCCCAAGGCATCTCCTCTCTGGATGGGGGTGTCACTGTCTACTCTTCTCCTTCACTGCCATTAGCAATATCATCACTTTATGAGGACAGATGCAAAAATGATAGCTGATAATACTCATAATTATAGACAAAAACGAATCTTTTTCAAGCCACACACCGTGGGCCTAAGTTCCACAGCGATGGATAGGAACCTTTATGCAATTTTTGATAGCAGAGCAAGATAAGCCTCAATCTCCCGTTCTGGATCATACCGCTCTTTAAACGTTTTCTTAGCCTGGCGAAGCATCTGTTCCGCCCGTTTCTGATTTGAGAGCCATCGGTCGACACACTCAAGAAACTGATCTTGGTCGTAAAAGAGATAGCCCGTTTTCCCGTGTTCAATCACCGCTTCATTGCCATCATTACGGCGGGCGATGACAGGTAAACCTAAGCCCATCGCTTCACACACCGCTGCCGAGTGCCCTTCCTCCAGAGAACTGTTCACCACCAGATCAGCCTGACTGTAGAGGGAACCCATCTCTTCAAAGGGAATGGCCTGTTTATAAGTTAAAAAGGGATGCTTAACCATCGCTTTTTTAACCTGAGCATAAACCTCCTTATCGTAACATTCGCCCACGATGGTCACCTGTAATTTGGGCAGGCGTCTGTACAAGCGCTTCCAAGCTTCAAGCAGAAAAAGCACGTCTTTTACGGGCCTAAGTCCGGCGGGCAGCAAGATGTGATACCCCTTTCTTCGAGCCGTTTCCCAATTTAAAACAGGCTTGACGGGAGGTGAAGGCGGTAAAACAATGCCTTGGGGGATCACTTTCGTCTTGTCAGCCCAACGGGGATCAAGCTGCTTTAGGATCCGTCTGGCCGACGCTGAAAAAACGGTCACGTAGCTGGCTTGATCCAGCAATCGGACTATTGGTTTGGGTAGATTATGCCTACATTGCCCCTTCAAATCCACATGAATATCTGTCCCTCCCATGGTTAACAGAAAAGGCTTATCCCATGCACATCTTTCTTCCGCTAACCACTCGGCAAACCGAGTGATATGCAGCACATGCACCCATGAACTTTTCCGAATCTCTCCCTGGACCGTCTGGCAATCCAGGCCTTCAGCATAGGCTAATGTGCGTACCCCAAACCCCTTCGTTTGATACCCGGTAGAGATGCGCTGAGTGGTGATCACATTGCCCCGCACCTTACGGGCAAATGGGGTGAGAAACAATATCTGTTTCTGATTCGTCATCCTTAATTGCTACCCTTTCTCTGAAACTGGATATGATACAACAGTATGCCAGCGGCAACGCCTACGTTAAGGGATTCCGCCTGGCCAAACAGGGGAATTTTTACATGATATTGGGCCTTTTGCTCCAAAGCGGCGGAGATGCCCCGAGCCTCATTGCCCACAATCAGGGCCACCTTTTGTCCCCGTTCAACGGCAAGCCTTCTCAAATCCATTCCATGTAGAGTGGCACCAACCAGCAACCACCCTTCCGCTTTCAATTGATCAGCCATCGTCACCAAATCCATCTGGAATACAGGAAGATGAAAAAGGGACCCCTGGGTGGAGCGAAGGGCTTTTTCACCATATGGATCTGTGGTGCCTTTACTGATGAGTACCGCATCCACTCCAGCGGCATCGGCCGTTCGAATCAAGGTCCCTAAATTCCCCGGATCACGCACTTCATCCACCATAAGCAAAAGTGAAGCAGCCTTTTGATCAAATAAGGAAAGGGACGGTTTCTTTAAAACGGCCAGCACCCCTTGGGGAGTTTCGGTGGAGGCCACCTCATCAAACAGTGCCGGAGGAAGAACATAAAAATTGATGTTTCGTTTTGAGGCCGCCTGTTTTAGCCCCTCCGTGCGAACATCCCCCTCCCGCACCATAAGGTCCTCCATCACCCAGTTGGAAGCGAAAGCCTCCTCCACCAAATGCTCTCCCTCAATTAAAAATAGTCCCTGTCGATCCCTTTCTTTTTTTGTTTTTAGCTTTTTCCATAGTTTAAAACGTTTGTTTTCCCGGGAAGTGATCTGCATCACTATTTTCCTTTCTGACTCACTAGTTTCATTCGTGTCCAAAAAAGAAAGTATACTCTCCATACACTCTGACTAGACTAAGGAAGAATCGATACACTTGACGACACTTTTAACTCATTTTTAAACGTAAAGGAGGTCCGTACAGTGAACCTTAATTTGCGTGAAGCGATCCGCAACAATATGGAAGGCAGTGATGAAAACCAAATCCGCAATACCATTGTGGATGCCATCCAAAGCGGAGAAGAGAAGATGTTACCTGGGCTTGGTGTTCTCTTTGAAATGGTCTGGCAACAGGCTGATCAGCAAACCCAGGATGAAATCGTTCAATATATTAAAAACAGTTTAGAATAGAACAGCGAGTGTCGAACAGGCGAGAAAAAGCATATACAGGGCAAAAAAATGAACAGTGCTCCCTTCGCCACCACGCGGAGGAAGCACTTTTTCTTAGCTGCTATACAGTGAACCGTCGACAAAACCAATCGTTTAAGACGCTCTTAAAGATTGAATCGCATCCCAATCCAGTCGTTTGATCACTTCCACCAGCAACTGTACGGTATGTTCGAAATCATCCCGATGTAAAATGGCGGCATGGCTGTGGATATACCGTGTGGCTACCGTAACAGCCAGAGTGGGCACACCCTTGCCATGCAGATGCATCTTGCCTGCATCCGTTCCCCCTCCAGCCATGGCATCAAATTGATAGGGAATGTTAAGCTCTTCCGCCACATCAACCACAAAATCCCTAAGCCCCTGATGGGCAATCATGGAGGCGTCATACAGCACAATTTGTGGCCCCTCTCCGATTTTGGACAGGGCTTCCTCCGGTTTGACGCCAGGCGTATCGCCAGCAATTCCCACATCCACTGCAAAAGCAACGTCAGGCTGTACAGCATAGGCAGACGTTTGAGCTCCCCTGAGGCCCACCTCTTCTTGAACGGTGCCGACAGCATAAACCTGATTGGGATGGCTGGTCCCTTTTAACCGTTTTAACACCTCGATGGCAATGGCGCAACCAATTCGGTTGTCCCAGGCTTTAGCCATAAGCACCTTGGGGTTTTTCATCACGGTAAAGGGGCAGATGGGGACAGCCGTATCTCCCGGCCGCACACCCCAAGATTCTGCTTCCTCCTTGCTGGAGGCACCAATATCGATAAACATCTCCTTTTTGTCTACCGGTTTTTTGCGAGCTTCTGGCGATAATATATGGGGCGGTTTGGAACCTATGACGCCCTCAATCTCTCCTTTTCGGGTCAAGATCAACACCCGTTGGGCCAACATCACCTGTTCCCACCAGCCACCTAATGTCTGAAATTTCAGAAAGCCCTTTTCCGTAATTTGAGTTATCATAAAACCGATCTCATCCAAGTGGCCGGCCACCATAATGCGTGGGCCATTGGCATCACCCGTTTTTTTGGCGATTAAACTCCCCAGATGATCGGTGGTCACCTCATCGGCATAAGGGCTGATCCAGCGCTGCATCACTTCCCGCACGCGATGTTCATGTCCAGGAGCTCCAGGCGTCTCAGTCAGTTCTTTAAACATCTGCAACGTTTCATCTTGAACCATACCATTTTCCTCCCGTCTCTTTATTACCAGGATTATACAAAAAGAAGGGCATGGTTACAAGTTGCTCTCTTTCCGTCCTTGCTCCTATCGTTTCTCCTCTCTGGTTGAGTAGGATACCACGACAACCCTCTTTTTCTCTCCATCATTTTCTTGCATAATTAATTAATGAAGGTAACTCTCATCAGTACGTCCATTTGGATTGACTCATTTTATTACTTCAATGCTATTACTTCTTAAATCAGCCTGTTTTTGCGAAGTAATATAATATTGAAGTAGTATAATGAGGAGGAGTATTGATGGGTTTGGATGTTACCTTTCTCAATTTTGATCATATCTACACCCAGCAAACTCGTCTCCTGAATGATACGAACCACCAGTGGATCGATCTGACCGATCTTGAAGAAGTGAATCTATATTGCTCCCCCGAAGCTTTAAAACAGATAAAAGAGCGCCTCAAAACTCTCTCTCCCCCAACCATCACGTTTATTGGCAGCGGCAACTATCACTACGTCAGTTATCTGTTATTGGAAAAAATAGACCAACCCTTCACCCTCGTCCTATTTGACTACCATTCCGATTGTCAAGAAAGCCCTATCCTTTCCTGTGGCTCCTGGGTCCGTTACGCCTTGCGTCAATTAAAACAGCTGCAACAAGTCATCCTCATTGGTGTCCATCCGCAAGAGAAAGCAACGATCCGTTTTAGCCCACAACCCCCCATTCGGATGATTCCCTGCACAGCCCTGCAGCAACCCACCTTTTCCTGGCTTAAACAGATTGCAACTGAAGCTGTCTATATCAGCATAGACAAAGATGTTTTGCATCCCTCCTGGGCCTGCACCAACTGGGACCAGGGCGAGATGTCGTTAACCCTGTTGCTTTCCTATCTTGAAAAACTGGCTAAAGTGAAACGGATCATCGGTCTTGACATTTGCGGAGAATGGCCCTATCACCCCTCCGGGGATTGGACAGGCTATCGCTACCTGCAAAAAAATGAACAAGCTAACCAGGCCATCCTGTCCAGAGCCCAAGAGGCGCTGAGCGCCTAATTTGAAACTTTCTGCTCATGGTATCTAAGCCCATATAAAAAGACCTTCCCCCAAATGATTTCACTATCATTACAGGTCAGGAAGGTCTTCTTTGGCCAATTTTAAGGTTATTCCCCTTTGGCTTTACTTACCAGTTGGGCAAAGGCTTCTTTATCATTGACGGCCAGATCAGCCAACATTTTCCGGTTGATATCAATCCCAGCCTGCTTTAAGCCATGCATAAAGCGACTGTAGGAAAGGCCATGCTGACGGGCGGCCGCATTGATTCGGGTGATCCACAGTTTGCGGAAATCCCGTTTTCTTTGACGACGATCCCGATAGGCGTACATGAGGGATTTCATCACTTGCTGGTTTGCTGTTCTGAACAAACGATGTTTGGATCCAAAATAGCCTTTAGCCAACTTTAAGATCTTTTTCCGGCGACGACGGGTAGTGGGTCCTCCTTTTACTCTTGGCATCGTCTGTTTCCTCCCTTTATCAAATGATCACACGATAAACGTCCGTGATATGGTCATAAAACAAAAAATTAAAGGTTGTAAAGCACGTCTTTCAAACGTTTATAATCACTGCTGCTCACCAATGCGGGACGGCGGAGCTGTCTTTTCCGTTTAGACGTTTTATTCGCAAAAAGATGGCTTGTATTGGCATGAGACCGTTTCAATTTACCGGTCCCCGTTCTTTTAAACCGTTTAACAGCTGCACGTTTCGTTTTCATTTTTGGCATGATTGTTACCTCCTTGGCGCTTAGCTCTCTTTATCACTCTTGGGAACCAAAAACATGATCATGTTGCGCCCATCCATTGATGGTTTTTTCTCAATGACCCCCACATTGGCCACATCTTTAGCCAGGCGATCAAGTAATTCACGTCCCAGATCGGCATGGGTGATCTGACGGCCGCGAAAACGAATGGTACACTTCACTTTATCCCCTTTGCTTAAGAACTTTTGCACATTACGCATCTTGGTGACGTAATCGTGCTCCTCAATATTGGGGGTAAAGCGTACCTCTTTAATATTGATCACTTTCTGTTTTTTGCGCGCTTCCCGTTCCCGCTTTTGCTGTTCAAACTTATATTTACCGTAATCCATAATGCGGCAGACAGGTGGCTTGGCATTGGGGGCAACATTAACCAGATCCAAACTGGCTTCCTGCGCTCTTTGCAAGGCCTCTTTCAATGACACAACCCCCACCTGGTTTCCATCCTGGTCAATCAGGCGAACTTCCCGCGCGCGTATTTTTTCATTCACTAAATGTTCCTTGCTAATATTCCTGCACCTCCATTAAGATTGAAAAACCATCAGCATCCAGCAAGCCAACGCTCAACAACCAACACCCGCAATATAACCACTAAAAAAAGCGGGTATACGACACCCGCTAATCTTTAGTCACAGCCATGATGAACCTGTCAACTTGACGTCGATCAGGTGAGAAGCGGGCCGCTTCTACTTGTTGTCCCCAGTATATTCATTGCACAAGCAATCTTACCATGTCTCTTCCATCGATGTCAAGTCAAAAGAACTAGCCCGTCAATATTTTTTCATGCGTACTTCCTTAAAACCGTTATGACGCAGGGGCAGATGGGCCTAGGACTAGCGTTTATTGCTGATTTCCTCCTGCATCACGCTAATCACTTCCTCTACGGGACTGGCCCCTATATCCCCAACGGAACGTTTTCTAACGGACAGGGTATTGTTTTCCACTTCCCGATCCCCTACGACCAACATATAGGGTATTTTTTGCAGTTGCGCCTCTCTAATCTTGTATCCAATTTTTTCCTGCCGGGCATCCACTTCCACCCGAATGCCTGCTTCTCTAAACTGATCGGCCACTTGTTCACAATAGGCCACATGGGCGTCTCCGATGGGAAGTAATCTTGCTTGGATGGGGGCCAGCCATAAGGGGAAGGCTCCCTTATAATATTCCAGCAGGAAAGCCACAAAGCGTTCCATGGTGCCCACGATACCGCGATGGATTACCACTGGGCGGTGAGCCTGTCCATCCTCACCAATATATTCCAGCTCAAACTGTTCAGGCAGATGGAAGTCGATCTGAATGGTGGACAAGGTTTCATCTTTTCCCAAAGCCGTCCGCACCTGCACATCCAGCTTGGGACCGTAAAATGCGGCTTCCCCTTCCGCTTCCACGTACTCGTAGCCCAATTCGTCCATCGCTTCTTTTAACATCCCCTGGGCTTTTTCCCACATCTCATCATTTTGCACATATTTTTCGGTGTTGTTTGGATCCCGGTAGGAGAGGCGGAAGTAATAATCTTTGATGCCAAAGTCATCGTACACCTTGTTCATCAATTGGACCACACGGATAAATTCCGATTTAATTTGATCGGGACGGCAGAAAATGTGGGCATCATTTAAGGTCATGGCCCGCACCCGCTGCAAGCCCGTTAAAGCGCCTGACATTTCATACCGGTGCATGGTGCCCAGCTCAGCAATGCGTAACGGCAAATTGCGATAGCTGCGCAGCTCTTCCTTGTAGATCATCATATGGTGGGGACAGTTCATGGGCCTTAACACCAGTTCCTCATGATCCATCTGCATGGGAGGATACATATCATCCCGGTAATGATCCCAGTGTCCCGATATTTTATACAGTTCCACACTGGCCAGGTGGGGGGTGTACACATGCTGATAGCCCCACTTTTCTTCCAAATCAACAATGTAGCGTTCAATCACTCGGCGCACTTTGGCTCCGTTGGGCAACCACAGAGGAAGACCCTGTCCCACCTGTTGAGAGGTCGTAAAAATTTTTAGCTGTTTTCCTAAGCGACGATGATCCCGCTCTTTCGCTTCTTCCAAAGCCTTAAGATAAGCTTCCAATTGACTCTTTTTAGGCCAAGCCGTGCCATAGACCCGCTGCAACATGGGATTATCGGAATCTCCCCGCCAGTAGGCTCCAGAAACGCTAAGTAATTTAAACACTTTTAATTTCCCTGTGGAAGGCACATGGGGCCCCCGACACAGATCAAAAAACTCGCCCTGTTCATAAATGGTGATGGTTTCATCTTCGGGAAGCTCTTCAATCAATTCAATTTTGTATGGATCACCCAGCTCTTGATAAATGCGGAGGGCTTCCTCCCTGGAAACCACCCGTCGCTTTATGGGTAAGTCCTCCAGTACAATTTTTTCCATTTCCTGCTCAATCCGAGCCAAATCGTCATCAGAAAGGGATTGGGGCAGGTCCATGTCATAGTAGAAACCGTTTTCAATTACTGGCCCCACACCCAGCTTCACCTTATCCTGACCATAAAGACGCTTGACGGCCTGGGCCATCAAGTGAGCGGTGCTGTGTCGCAAAACACCTAGTCCCTCTTCGGAATCCACCGTCACAATTTCCACCTGATCGCCCTCATGGACGGGTGTGGACAGGTCCACCAACTTGCCATTCACCTTGGCCGCCACCGCCTGTTTCTTGAGACTGGAACTGATGGCGGCAGCCACATCATAAGCGGTACTGCCAGAAGCCACCTCTTTGGTGGATCCATCCGGCAAAACAATGGAGATGTTGGACATGACGCTCACTCCTCAACTAGCTTCAATACTTTTTTATACTTTTTCAGGACATATCCCTTTTCTTGGCAAGGCTTAAAAAGCTGCTGATGCGCCTGTTAAGCGATGGGTTAAAACAAAAAAGCCGCCCCATGACTAGGGACGAGCTTTGTCGCGGTTCCACCCTACTTCCATGATGGTGTGGTTGGCACACTTGGTGCGATCCGGTTTTATAACCATACAATCATATAACACCATCATGCTTTGACAGGATAACGGACAAACCGACTGCAGTTACTCTGGATCCCCATTTCCCTGCAGCAGCTCCGAGGGGGTCAATCATCACCGCTCTCTAGGGAGCTTTCAGCCTAAGACTCCCCTTTCTGTAAGAGAGGAAAGCGATGATCGGTGTCCTCTTCATCGCTGTTTTCCATGTTTACTTGTCTAGCACACCATTTTGTTAATAGGAATTATAAGCGGCTTATATCCATCCGTCAAGTGGACGATCTTTTAAGCCCTCAAGTTAATGATTAACCAGTTGCAATTGATTAAAACGTTCAGGCACATTCATCACCGTTAAGTTACTGGCCAGACGTAAAGGGGCTTCCGTTTTGCTTTGCACTTCCTCTGGAGAAATGCCTGGTGCCACTTCCACCAGTTCCAACCCTTCTTCCGTCACATTGATCACGGCCAAATCCGTAAAAATTTTTGTGACACACTTTTCCGCCGTCAGGGGAAGAGTGCAGGAGGTAACAATCTTCGGTTCTCCCGTTTTAGTGGTGTGGGTCATAGCAATAAACACATTGTTCACATTGGCCGCCAAATCCATAGCCCCGCCTACACCCGGCACACCTTGTCCCGGCACAGCCCAGTTGGCCAAATCCCCTTGTGCCGATACTTGCATTCCGCCCATCACCGCATGGGTGAGATGGGCGCCTCGAATCATGGCAAAAGATAAACTGTGATCAAACAAGCTGGCACCGGGCACTAAAGCGGCGGCCATTTCATTGGCATTGCGCACATAGGGGTCCTCCTCCCCTTCATGGACAGCATCAAAACCAAGTATGCCGTTTTCACTATGCAAAAAAACGGTTTTCTCCTTTGACAAAAAATGAACCACGAGCCCAGGTATGCCTACCCCTAGATTGACGTAACTTCCGTCAGGCAGCTCATTAGCAATGCGATAGGCGATGCCGTAGCGGGTTAAACTCATCACAGCTTCACCTGCCTATTTCCTTTTTGGTTAAACATATGGCTCTCCGGGACAGGGGCAGTTAATATCACCCGATCCACAAAGATGCCTGGCGTATGTACCTCTTCAGGTGACAAATCGCCCAGAGGGACTATCTCCTCCACTTCTGCCACCACCACCTCGGCCGCCATTGCCATCACCAAATTAAAGTTGCGCATGGTTCCCCGATAAACCAAGTTGCCCGCAGGGTCCGCCTTTTGTGCTTTGATGAGGGCAAAATCGGCTGGCAGCGCCTTCTCAAAAAGATACTTTTTCCCATCTATTTCCCGCACCTCTTTTCCCTGGGCCAATAGGGTGTTTACCCCGGTACGGGTATAAAAGCCCCCCAGGCCAGCCCCTGCCGCACGAAGCCGTTCAGCCAGTGTCCCTTGGGGAACCAGCTCCAGTTCAATCTCCTGTGCCTGATAGCGTTCCCGAAAGGCCCAGGCGTGTGGGGTATTGGGAAAGGAGCAGATCACTTTGCGGACTAAGCCGTCTTTAATCAATCCCCCCAAACCCTGATCACCGCTTCCGGCCCCGTTATTAATGATGGTTAAATTGGATACTCCTTTTCTTCTTAAAGCTTCTAGCACATGAAACGGCGTGTCATTATAATTGCCAAAAAAACCTCCAACGGCAATCACCGCTCCGTCAAACACGTCAGCCACAACTTCATCGTAAGAGTGAAAGGTCTTATTCATACCAGTCCCTCCTTAATACATTAGACTCGGTAAGAAAATGGCAATTTGAGGAAATATGAAAAGGATGATAATACAGATGATTAAGGCAATGAGAAAGGGCCAGATGCCACGAAAGATGGTTTCGATGGGAACATCTTTGGCCACCCCCTTGATGATATAGACATTAACGCCCACGGGTGGTGTAATCACTCCTGCAGCGCAAACCAAAACGATAATCACGCCAAACCATATAGGATCATAATCTAGCGCGGTCACCACGGGATAAAATACCGGAATGGTTAACAAAATCAGGGCTAAGGCATCGATAAAGAAGCCCAGGATTAAATAGATCAGAATGATGAGCCCCATAATGACAAAAGGGGGCAGGGGGAGACTTGCTGTCCATCCCGCCACTTCAAAGGGAATGCGGCTTACGGCCATAAATTGGCCAAAAATGATCGCTCCGGCCAGCAAAAACATAATCATGGCCGTGGTGCGGGTCGTTTCCGTCAGGCTTAACCTGATCTCATTCCAGCCCATTTTCCTTTCCACAAGCGAGATCACCAGGACTAAGCAGGCCCCTACGGCCCCTGCCTCAGTTGGCGTAAACCACCCAAGGTACAGTCCTCCCAAAGTAATCATAAAGATGATAAAAACCTCTATCAGCCCTCCGCGTAAGGTAGCCAATGTTTCTCCCCAGGTGCTTTTGGGACCCCTGGGCCCCAGCTCTGGTTTCCGCCAAATGAGGAACATGATCGTTAATACATACAAAACCATTAACAGAATGCCGGGAAAGATCCCTGAAATAAACAGTTGTCCGATGGATTGTTCAGTGGCAATCCCATAAACGATAAATACAACGCTGGGAGGAATGAGGACACCTAAGGCACCTCCGGCTGCAATGCTGGCTGTGGACAGGGAGTCGTCATAGCCATACTTTTTCATTTCAGGGATGGCGATGGTTCCAATGGTGGCCGCCGTCGCTGTATTGGAGCCACTTACGGCTCCAAAAAGACCACAGGTCACCTGAGTGGCGATGGCCAGTCCGCCTGGAAGATGGCCCGCCAGTTTATAAGCAAATTGATACAGGCTGGAGCCAATTCCCGAGTAGTAGGCTAAAAAACCCATTAAGATAAACATGGGAACGACGCTTAACGTATAGGAAGCAAAATTATCATATATGCTGGTGGCCACAATGGTGAGTGCAGCAGAAGGAGAAAGCAGGATGCATAAACCTATAAAACCAACGATGGCCATGGCGATGGAAATGGGCATGCGCAAAACAATAAGGATAAAAAAACCGAAAATACCTACCAAGCCAACGATGATTCCCGTCATGGCTTAGTCACCTTTCTCACTGTTTCCAGGGTTTGCACCAGCACAATCAAGGCGAAAAAGAAGACACCGATGGCCACCATATAGACGAAAGGATAGTAGGCAATCATCACTGAGGGCGATTTTCTGCCCGTGGCGTAAATGGTGTAGCCATATTCTCCTATTTGCCAGGCTGCGATCAACAGGAAAATAAAAGAGATTAACCCTATCACAACGTCAACACCCAACTGAAAGTTAACCGGAAATCGACGAATGAAAAAGTCAATGGCAATGTGACCCCGATGAACTGCACAGCTCGCCAAAGAGAGCCCCACAACCAGCGAGGTGAACAGGCCCGCTAAATCATAGGTGCCATTGATCGGTATGTTAAAAAATAAGCGCGTAAGCACGTTAAGAACCACCAGGGCCATCACTACCAGCAAAACAAGTCCGCCAACTGTTTCCAAGAGACCACTTAGTTTAACGATTCTCTCTTTCACCGCTGACACTCCTTAAGAAGGGGTGAAGAGAGCTCCCATTCATAAGGAACTCTCTCACAAAATCATTGATATTGTTGGTTATACTGTTCGGCCAACGATTTTATTTTCTCTAATACTTCCGTGCCTGGCAGACCCTGGGCATCTAACTCTTCAGCATATTTTTGATTAAAGGTGCTCAGCACCTCAAGCCATCTTTTCCTTTCTTCATCAGAAAGGTGAATCACCTCAATCCCCGATTCATCAATGCCATATTGCAAGCCAGCTTCATTGGCGGTATCAAAGTAGTTGGGAATAATATCTTCATGCAGTTTTTTATTCTCTTCTTCAATGACAGCCCTCAACGCTTCAGGAATGGATTCCCAGGTTTCCTTATTGATGTTAATAAAGTAATTGCCGTTGTACATAAACGGGGTGACGGTCACGTAGCTGGCCACCTCATTCAGTTTATAGGCTCTGATGATTTCAGTGGCCCCTAGAACGCCGTCCACCACCCCTTTGGACATGGCATCATAGGCATCAGACATGGGCATGGAGACCGGTGCACCGCCCAACGCTTCCACACCTCCGGCGCTTCCCCCTGTTGTTCTGATTTGCATGCCTTTAAAATCTTCCAGGGTGTGTACCGGATCTTTCGTAATCAAATACGCGGATCCAGTTGTTCCCGTCACCATAATTTTGGTATCCTGAACTTCATCCGGGTTAAACTCAGTTAATATGTCCATGGCGATGCGCGTTCCCACCATCGCATTGTTGATGGGAATTCCCGGTAACTCAATGGAGTTCATCACTGGAAAACGGCCCGGCGTATAGGAGAAAAAGGAGAGCCCCATATCCACAACCTTATTGACCACACCGTCATAAATCTGATCGGCCCCTAAGAGCGAACCAACGGGGTAACTTTCAATCTTGATTAAGCCATCTGTTTTTTCTTCAATCGCTTTAGCCCAGGGTTGTATTATCTCGGTTTCGATGGGATGTGAACCAGGGAAGGCATGGGCGATACTCAGTGTGATCGGTTGGGTCATTTCCTGTTGTTGACCGGTATTTTCCCCTCCTTCTTCTCCCTCCTTTTGGGTGGCCTCCCCCGCATTGTTCGCAGGTGGAGAGTCTGTGGCCGAAGAGCAACCGGCCACCAGGACCATCAGCCCAACCGCCATCACCATCATCAGGGATGCGCCTCTCCATCTCATTAATCAATCCCCCCTATTTTCATGAAACAATGTCCCCAACACTTCTCTAATACAAATTTTATATTGTTTTACCATTTTACAAAATAATATGATTCTTCTATGTGATATTTTATTGTAAATATTGGGATAAATTTGTCTTTAGAATCTTCTCTACACCTTGATCAGCATGGCATCGCCTTGCCCCAAACCTCCGCAAATGGAAGCCACCCCATATCCGCCTCCCAAACGGCGCAATTCATAGGCCAAGGTTAAAACCAGGCGTGCGCCACTGGCCCCTAAGGGATGACCAATGGCGATGGCTCCGCCGTTTACATTTAAACGGTCCCTGATCTTCTTCACTTTAACCTCATCTTCATCACCCAAAATTTTGCTGGAAACTAAAGGAACGGCAGCAGCCGCTTCGTTAATTTCAAACAAAGCGATGTTATCCAACGTAAGATTGGCTTTGGAAAGAACTTTCAGGATGGCTTTGGCAGGAGTGACTGGCAGATGTCTGGGTTTGTCGGCAATGCTCACCGCCGTCACAAGCTCAGCCAATGGCTCTAGCTCCAACCGGCGTAAGGTTCTCTCTCCGACAAGCATCACGACGGCGGCTCCATCATTTAAACCCGGTGCATTGCCGGCCGTCACTGTTGGATTATCGTACACAGGAGGCAATTGACGCAACTTCTCCAGCGTGGTGTGCGGTTTGGGGAACTCATCTTCCTCAATTGTAATCCCAGCCCCTTTTCGATCCTTGATGTGGACAGGGAAAATCTCCTCTTTTAACTTCCCCTTTTTGAGCGCTTCCTGATACCGCACTTGACTTATCAAGGCCCATTCATCTTGCTCTTTCCGGCTAACACCATATTCCAGCGCCACCTGACCAATATCCATGGTAACGGGATTGTAATCTTTATATCCTGGTGGAAACAGGCAATCTTCCAGAATAAAGTGGTTCAATTTAGCTCCGGTCCTTAACCCCCTAACAATATGGGGGGTTCGACTCATGGACTGCACACCACCAGCAATGACAATGCTGGCCTCGTTTAGGCGAATGGTATCCGCCCCCCGCTTTATGGCATCCATACCCGAGCAGCAGGCTTTATCAATGGTGGCCGAAATCACATGATCTGGAAGACCGGCTTTAAGCAATGCTTGCCGAGCCACAACGGGAGCGATAATATCTTTTGCTTCCGAGGTATTACAATGCCCCAGAAATACAGCATCAACATCTTCCGGCTTCACTTTACTCCGCTTAATGACCTCCTCGATGGCTAAGGCCGCCAGGGTCTCCACTTCAACATCTTTTAAAGATCCCAAAAATTTGCCAAAGGGGGTTCTCGCCGCTGCAACGAGATACACCTTTTCGTCTATGGCCAACGCGTTCCCCTCTCCTTTCCAGCTGTTTAATTGATTACTACGCTCCAACACTCAATTTAATTATATTTTCATGAATGAAACGAGCCGTAATGATGTTTCTAAAGTGGAGCTATTATTTTTTCTGTAATGATGAAACCACTTCCTCCGTATGTTCCCCAAGGCGGGGATAGGAAAGAGCACCCTTAATAGCCGTTTGCTCTTTTGGTCTGGTCAGGGTATAGTGCAATCCTTCCTGTTCTATAATGAGCTGTCTTGCCTTTATATAAGGATGATCGATGATCTCTTCCGTTTCCAAGACTGGTGTAAGACAGCAATCTACCTCCAGGGCAAAGCTGCACCACTCAGCAAAGGTTCGCTCTTTAAACAAAGCTCTTATTTCCTGATAAACCGGATTATTTTCTGACGGAGGTGTAAACTGATGGGGTAGCCAATCCTCCCGATCAACCGCCTTACAAAAATTTTTCCAAAATTTTTTCTCCATAGCCGCCAAACTGACATACCGGCCATCTTTGGTCTCATAAAGCGCGTAACAGACCACCTGATTGTTTAATACGGCAATGCCATTTTTCTCGCCTGTGGCTGAGTGAACCATAATATGGTTGATCATGAGGGAAACCATCACATCAGCAGTGGCAATATCTAAATGGCAGCCTAGCCCTGTTTTACCTCGTTGTACAAGGGCGGCTAATATGGCTTCACTGGCCGCTATGCCAACAACCAGATCAGCCATGGTATGGGTAGGGTGGATGGGCCTACCCTCCCTGTCTTTTAGCTGGGCAAGAAAGCCGCTTAAAGCCATATAGTTAATTTCATGGCTGCCCATATGGTGCATGGGGCCGCTTTGACCATACCCCGTTAAAGAACAGTAGATAATGGACGGATTCACTTTAAGCGCATCCTCATAACTGATGCCCAGCCTTTTTGCTACCCCCGGCCGGAAACTTTCCACCATCACATCGGCGGTACGCATCAGATCTAGCGCTATCTCCCGATCTTTGGCGTCCTTCAAATTAAGAACAACGCTTTTCTTTCCCCTGTTGTGTGCCCGAAACACATAGCCATCCCCATCATCCTGTTCTCTTGGCTGACGGATGGGGTCTCCTTCTGGAGGTTCAATCTTTATCACTTCCGCCCCCCAATCAGCCAAGCGGAGGGTGGCAAAGGGGCCTGGGAGGTACCTGGAAAAATCAAGCACACGAATGCCGGTAAGCATGATCAGCCCCCCACATCTCTAACATATCGATTAAAAACATCCTTTAAAGGAAAGTAAACTCATAATTTTTCAGCGCTATAGACTTAAATCAACCGTGGCTCAGGGCAAGATCGATTTGTTTATTTTTTGATCCAGCTCCTCATAGGTGTGATACCCAATTGTTTCATACAGCTCTTTTCGCGTTTGCATCTCTGCTAAACAACTTTGTTGACTGCCTGACTCCCAAATCGCCTGAAACACTTTCTCATACGCTTTGGCCGCCATGCGCAAAGCGCTGACCGGATAGATCACCATTTTGTAGCCCCACGCTTGAAACTGATCGGCGGTATAATAAGGGGTTTTACCAAACTCGGTCATGTTAGCCAAAAGGGGTGCCTTTACCTCCCGGCTAAACCGTTTAAATTCATCCTCATGCTGCAAGGCTTCTGGAAATATGGCATCCGCTCCCGCCTTTATATAATCCTTGGCCCGGTCAATAGCCTCCTCCATTCCAGTCACCCCGCGGGCATCGGTCCGGGCTATGACCACCAGCGTGGGCGCCACCTCTTTAATCATTTTTATTTTTTCCATCATCTCTTCTTTGGGGATGAGCTGCTTGCCACTTAAGTGTCCACATTTTTTGGGCATCATTTGATCCTCAATCTGAACGGCAGCCACCTTGGCTTCCACCATTTCCCTTGCTGCCCGGGCCACATTCAGCACACCGCCATAACCGGTGTCAATATCCACCAGAAGGGGGAGTCCAGTGGCCCGGATAATATCCCGGGCCCGCTGAGCCATTTCCTCCGAAGTGATCAACCCTAGATCAGGCCAACCCCGACTGGCTGAATAGGCGGCCCCAGATAAATAAAGGGCCCTAAACCCCACCTGTTTGGCAATGGCAGCCGACAATCCATCGTGAGTACCAGGCATTTTAAGGATAGAATCAGAGTTGATCAGGTTGATAAACTGTTGAGCCAGCTCTTCTTGCTTGTCTTCCTCACGGATGAGCCAGACCAATTTCGACACCCTTTCCGTCTCCAACTGTCTAACGTTGATTGATCCATCGTAAAGCATTATTGTGGGCCAAAGAACAGTTAAGCAACCTATATGGTGAGCAGATTCATAAATTCTGACACCGGTGTGGCTTCCAATTTGTGATGATCCAGGACAAGATTCATGATCTTTTCCAGCTGTTTGGCGGGATACCGGGTTTTCATATTTTCCTCAAATTTTTGGATTAATTTGGGGATTCCTTCCTGCCGGCGGCGAGGATGGCCGATGGGAAACTCCACGGTCACTTTTTTCGTTTGGGTTCCATCTTTGAAACGAATCTGAAGGGCATTGGCGATGGAACGCTTTTCCGGATCCAAATAGTCCCGGCTAAAGGTCGGATCTTCAATCACCGTCATTTTTTCCCTTAAAGCATCGATCCTGGGGTCACTGGCCACTTCATCTTCATAGTGATCGGAGGTGAGCTCCCCAAAGATTAATCCAATGGCCACCATATACTGTAAGCAGTGATCCCGATCCGCCGGATTGTAAAGAGGGCCCCGCTTATCGATGATCCGAATGGCTGCCTCATGGGTGGTGATGATCACCTCTTCAATCTCATCCAGGCGGTCCTTCACCTGTTCATGCAGTTGAAAGGCGCATTCCACCGCTGTTTGGGCATGAAATTCCGCCGGGAATGAAATTTTAAAGAGAACATTTTCCATCACATAGGAACCAAGAGGCCTGGAGAGCCGAACCGGTTGACCCCTATAAAGCACATCCTGAAAGCCCCAGGTAGGCGCTGTTAAAGCTGAAGAGTAGCCCATCTCCCCCCTCATGGCCATGAGGGCCAACCAAACCCCCCGGCTGGTGGCATCCCCCGCTGCCCATGACTTACGGGATCCTGTATTGGGCGCCTGACGATAGGTTCTTAAGCTGGCATTATCGATCCAGGCGTTAGACAGGGCGTTAATCACTTCCTCTTTTCCTCCCCCTAACAGGGCGGTGGCAACAGCTGTGGTGGCCACCTTCACCAATAACACATGATCCAGGCCCACCCGATTAAAACTGTTATCCAGGGCAAGGACCCCTTGGATTTCATGGGCTTTGATAGAAGCCGTAAAAACATCGCGCATGGTTAAGGGGGCTTTTCCCTCAGCCAGCCGCTTACGGCTGAGATAATCGGCCACCGCTAATATGCCACCCAAATTGTCGGAAGGATGGCCCCACTCTTTGGCTAGCCAGGTATCGTTGTAATCCAACCAGCGGATCATGGTGCCAATATTAAACGCTCCTTGGACCGGATCAAGCTCATACTGCGTCCCTGGCACGCGCACGCCATAAGGGACCACCGTGCCTGGAACAAGAGGCCCCAGCAATTTGGCACATTCAGGATAGCGTAAGGCTAAGACGGCTGTTCCAATGGAATCGATCAGCACGTAACGCGCCGTCTGATACGCTTCATCCCGATTAATCGGGTAATCGATCACGTAATCAGCGATTTCCACCAAGAGAGCATCTGTCTCCCTTTTGGTATTATCCCGCAAGCCTAACACTGCTGCTAACCACTCCTTTAAAAGGATTTGATACGTTAGACATTGATACCGTTAAACCTGCAAATTTCTTGGTCCAGTATACTTAACCCGAGGTCTAAATAAGCGATTATGGGCATGTTGTTCCGTGACGTGGGCGCCAATGCCGATGATGCGGGCCGCTAAAAAGATAGGTGTGTATAAGGGAATGGGGATGTCGAGCAAATAGTAGACAGGGGCAGCGTAATAATCCAGGTTGGGATAAAGGCCTTTCTCCCACTTCATCACTTCTTCCCCTCTGACGCACATCTCATAAAGCTCCCGATTTCCCTTGGCCTTTGTCAGCTCATCCAGGGCTTCTTTCATGAGCTGGGCCCTGGGATCCATCTTCTTCATATAAACCCGATGGCCAAAGCCCATAATGCGCTCCTTGTTTTTCAGTTTGGTAAGGATTAAAGCTTCCAGACCTTCCTCTGTTTTTGCCTCCAAAAGCATCTCCATCACCGCTTCATTGGCCCCGCCATGAAGTTTTCCTTTCAGAGAGGCCACAGCCCCCGTTAACGCTCCATATATATCTGATGTGGTTGAGGCAATCACCCGGGCCGCAAAGGTGGAATTAGGCATTTCATGTTCGCTGTAAGCCATCAATAGCTGGTCATAGATACGTTCTTCCAATGCTGTGGGTATCTTGCCTGTGATCATGTATAAAAAATTGGCCGCATAAGAGAGATCAGCACGAGGTAAAATCCAGTCCCCACCCGTCTTGGCATGATGTAAGTTGGCCACAATAATGGGCACTTTGGCTAATAAGCGGATCGTTTTTCGCCGATTGGCCTCCGCAGAACGGTCCTCCAATTCAGGTTCAAACCCCGCCAGTGCCGAAATACACGTCCGGAGCATATCCATGGAGTCGGTCGTTTTGGGTAACAGCTTCATGATGTGAAACAGTTGATCTGGCACTTGGGCTTCCTGGGCCAAAACCCGCTGCAATTGGTTTCGTTCATCCGCCTTTGGCAATCGGCCGTTCATGATCAGAAAAACAAGGTCTAAATAGGTTACCTTTTTGGAAAGTTCAATTAAATCATAGCCCCGAATCACAATCTGTTCCTGCTCCACATCCAAATAGGAGATCTCCGTTTCACAGGCAATTACACCTTCAAGACCAGGTGTGTACTGCTGCCCCACGCTCATTTAGCTTCCTCCTTTATCTTAACATTAAAATGAATATTTCAAAACTAAGTTCGAAAATGAATCTTTCAAAACAAAGTGCGGGTTGGCAACCCGCACTCTATTTTCAATTGTTGTCATAGACGAGTTCTTTTCTCTTTATTTCACGCTGATCATTTACACTGCTTAGGTTGAGGGGATGACCAGCTGCCTGATATTGTCCAATAACACATTGACCTCATTTTCTTCATGGTTAAGGGGGGTGGCCGTTGTATAGAAAAATTGTTTATACATGATCCCATTAATTTCCTGAGGTGAATTTTTCCCACTGATTAGCGCTAACTGACCATTATTCAAGGGGATGCCCCAGATCCATTTCTTATTCAAGGGGGGGCTATGCTCCGGGGCGATCAGGCCGTGCACATTAATTTTGGCCGTTTGCTCCGTCACAGGGGGTGGTTCCACCCAGCGGATTAAAGCAAAGCGGTTGTAATAACGGATCACATTGATAAGGGGTTTATAATCTGCACTCCAACTCTGTTGATCCGCTGCTGTGCTTAAAGGAAGCCCCTCGTTGATAAGGATCCCGTCAGCCCCAGCTTCCGCATACGCCTTGATCAATTGAAGCACATATTGACTGACTTCACCCAGTTTATCCTGGCCGCTTTCTCCATACACCAGACGCGTTAATGTAACTGGGCCCGTGACGGCAGCGATGAGCGGAATCTGCTTCCCTTCCACCTGGGCAAATCGCTTCACCGCTTCAACAAAAACGGGAATACGTCCCATCCTAATCCACATTTCCGGTTCAGGCGCTTGGCCGCCACTTGATTGCTTAACTTCCAGGCGCTTACCCGCTTCATCCCACTGCACCTGACAGCCCAAAGCTTCCGCTTCCAACGCCTCATCTAACGGGGTGATGACGGCGTCAGCCTTGAGCAATTGTTGAGCATCCCTTAAGCCCTGATGCAACAGACCAGGATCGGTATAAAGCTCCTGCATCGATTTTTGACTCACTTTACCTAAGTAGGTGCCCAGCAACGGGATAAAAAGGGGACGCTCCAAAGCTTTTCCCCGAAACAAGGCTTTAAACTGTTGCTTAAGGTTCATACACATCTCTCCCGGGTTAAGATTGATCTAGATTCTGACCACAGGTCGCACAGGTTCCCCGGTAGGCCATTTTCCAAAATAGGTGAGGATCTCATCCTTTGGTTTTTGTTTGCTCCATGATTCCATAAACTGATCAAAAGGTTTGCCCCGCTTCAATCGTTCTTTTCGTTCCGCTTCCCTCGCTTGGGCAGTGGCTTCTTCATCCAGCACGCGCGTTACAGGATCATATACCACTTTGTACACATGTTGGGCCACCCATTCAGAAATAAGCCCCTTTTCCAAATCTTTTAAAACGGCTTCAGGATCCCGTTCCAAAACATCGCCATAACCGCCACCGCCAGAAGAGTTGCCGATAAAAATATCTCCCTGCTGGTAGGGTCGGGCATCTCGGGTATTCCCTTCCACCACATACTCCCCGCTGATTGTCCGTTCTGTAATCAGTTGCACCGCATTGGATGGAAGATCCTTATCACCCTGCTTCATCTTTTCATAGTAATTGGTGTTAACCACCGTGATGCCCGGATGGGTCCCTGGGGGATAACCGCCAAATAAACCTTGTGCTGTGGGCACTTTATGATTTTTCACATTGGATTGATAAACCAGGGAAGGCACACTGTGAACCGCCACTCCGATGGTGGTTCCGGCACCACCCCGATACTTTCCAAACCCCATAGAATTTTGACGATGTTTAAAGAAGAGATGCAGATGGGGCTGTTCATTTTCCATATCTTCCACATCAGGCCCTTTCCCCCAACAACCCCAGGGAAATCCCCAGCTGTCTATCCCATCCCGGTCTGTGCGGGCTCCGCCCCCTTCACTGTTAAACACATTGGCCAAAATATCGGAAAAGAGAACGCCCCATTGATTTTGGCCAGCCACCACAAAACTGCAGCCGGTACAGCCATATACCGCAGTGGCCAACTGATGCTGGCCGCTGGCAAAGAGCAGCTTAGCCATGGCCTGGGCAATCACCGACATGGTGGCACTGTTGGTGACCGGCGCATTGGCCACAGCCGCATCCCAGTTGGCATTTAAATAGGTACCCTGGGGAACGACAAAATCGATCGGGGCATAAATCCCTGAGGAAGCAGGCAAGTCGGCAAACGGGACCCCAAACATATAGATGGCGGAGTGGGCTCGAACAATATGAGCAAAAGAATTGAACGAACCATCATTTTCAGGCGAACTGCCAGAAAAATCAAAGGTGAGCCGGTCTCCTTTCTTGGTTAACGTTAACATGCAGCGCACCAGGGCATTGGTGGTGCCAATGGTGTCAAAAAAGGCAACGGAACGATAAACGCCGTCTTCCCATTGTTCCAGCCGTCTCCGCACCGCTACCTCAGCATCGTCCACCATTTTGCGTAAAACACCCACAATCAGGTCTTTTCCCTTTTCCCGGGCCAACTCTTGAAGTCGAACTCTGATGCGGTCGCATCCAGCCACGCGCGCTCGGGTGTCCACAATCTGCATGCGGGGCGCCCGGGAAACCATGTTGGCCATCATATCCAACATGTCACTGCGAATTTGATAGTTTTCGCCAATCTTAATGGGCGGCAGTTTCATCCCCTCATCATAGCGGGTTCGGGCGGTAATGGGCATCCCCCCAGGCTCAATGGCTCCCGTTTCCGGCTGATGGACCGCCGTGGCTGCCCAGGCAATCAGTTCCCCGTCATAAAAGATAGGCATGATGGCCGCCTGATCGGGATTGTGCACCCCACCGTAGAGTGCTTCATTGGCATAGAAAATGTCTCCTTCTTTTATCCCCACTGTTGGATCGTCCTTAAAATATTTCAAAATATATTTGATGGCAATTTGGCTGGTCACGGTGTGCAGATAGACACCGCAGTAGGCCGAAGCCAGATCTCCATTGGCGGTATAAAGACCCACGATCAAATCGCCAGCATGAAAAAAGCCAGAAATGCCGATGCGTGTTGTGATTTCCTTTGCTTCAAGAACTATGTTATTAAATTTTTCACTATAAATTTCATACTCTCCAGGCTTTAATTTGGCCACGCATTCCCGCTCATAGTCAGTGATGGGTTCCGGTTTGTAACGCTCGTTCAAATCTAAATCAATGGGCATCGGCCTAACCTCCGTTCGACTGTTTTGTTGATGGATGATCTATTTTTTATATAAAGGGGCTAAATTCTAACAATTTCTCGCACAGGTTCGCCCGTTGGCCATTTGCCAAAATAGGCTAGCGCCTCTTCGGCGGGCCGTTTCTTGCTCCACTCCTCCATAAACTGATCAAAAGGTTGGCCTCGTCTTTTACGGGCTTCCCTTTCCTGCTCTCTCGCTTTTTGAGTGGCCTCTTCATCCAAGATCCGGGTTTCAGGATCATAAACCACTTTGTACACATTTTTGGCCACCCATTCAGAAATAAAGCCGTTTTCCAGATCTTGAATCACCGCTTCAGGATCCCGCTCCAGCACATCACCATACCCGCCTCCGCCAGGTGAACTGCCGATAAAAATATCTCCCCGTTGATAAGGACGGGCATCCCGAATATTGCCTTCAATCAGATACTCCCCTTTTATCGTCCGCTCCTTCACCATTTCAATGGCATTGGTGGGCAGATCTTTATCTCCCCGCTTCATCTTTTCAAAATAGTTGGTATTCACCACGGTAATGCCTGGATGAGTGGCGGGAGGATAACCGCCAAACAATCCTACAGCCGTGGGCACCTTATGATTTTTTGAATTGGACTGGTAAACCAAAGAGGGAACGCTATGGACTGCCACGCCAATGGTGGTGCCAGCGCCACCTCTGTATTTGCCAAAGCCCATGGAGTTTTGCCTATGTTTAAAAAAGAGATGCAAGTGGGGCTGCTCATTTTCCATATCCTCCACGTCAGGCCCTTTGCCCCAGCAACCGTACGGAAAGCCCCAGCTATCAATGCCGTCCCGGTTGGTGCGGGCTCCGCCCCCTTCAGCGTTAAACACATTGGCCAGGATATCGGCAAAAAGAACGCCCCATTGATTGACGCCAGCCACGTGAAAGCTGCAACCCGTTGCGCTGTATACCGCTGTGGCCAAATCATGCTCTCCGCTGGCAAACAGCAATTTCGCCATAGCCAGGCTGATGGCGGTCACAGTGGCACAGTTGGCTACAGGGGAGTTGGCCACCGATGCATCCCAGTTGGCATCAAGGTATGTCCCCTTGGGGACGACAAAATCAAGGGGGGCGTACACTCCTGAAGAGGCGGGCAGATCGGCAAAAGGAACACCAAACAGATAAATGGATGAATGGGAACGGGTAATGTGGTCGAACGAGTTAAAAGAGCCATCATTTTCAGGAGAGCTTCCCGAAAAATCAAAGGTTACGCGATTGCCTTTTTTGGTCAACGTTAAGGAGCAGCGCACCAGAGCGTCCTGGGTCCCGATGGTGTCGAAGAAGGTCACCGCCCGATAGGTGCCATCTTCCCATTGCTCCAGGCGTTTGGAAACAGCTTCTTCAGCCGCATCCACCATCCTGCGCAGGACTCCAACAACCAGCTCTTTTCCCTTTTCTCGGGCCAACTCCTGTACGCGCACCCGAATCCGGTCGCAGCCAGCCACCCGGGCTTTCGTATCCACAATCTGCATGCGGGGGGCCCGGGAAACCATGTTGGCCATCATATCCAACATATCGGTGCGAATCTGATAGTTTTCTCCTATCTTGATTGGGGGCAGCTTCATTCCCTCATCATAGCGGGTTCGAGCGGTTACAGGCATGCCGCCCGGTTCTATGGCCCCCGTTTCCGGCTGGTGCACCGCCGTTACCGCCCAGGCGATCAGCTCTCCGTCATAGAAAATGGGCATGATGGCGGCCTGATCGGGGTTGTGCACACCGCCGTATAACGCTTCA
This sequence comes from uncultured Bacillaceae bacterium, assembly GCA_937927935.1. Taxonomy (GTDB): domain Bacteria; phylum Bacillota; class Bacilli; order Caldalkalibacillales; family Caldalkalibacillaceae; genus CALFAC01. The sequence goes on along the minus strand of CALFAC010000008.1, from coordinate 17,307 downwards.
TTGGCGTAAAAGATATCCCCTTCTTTAATGCCCACCGTGGGATCGTCTTTGAAGTATTTCAAAATATATTTAATGGCCAGTTGGCTAGTGACAGTGTGCAGATAGACACCGCAGTAAGCCGAAGCCAGATCCCCATTGGCAGTGTAAATCCCCACAATTAAATCGCCGGCATGAAAAAAACCAGAGATGCCAATCCGGGTGGCAATTTCTTTAGCCTCTAAAACAATGTTATTAAATTTTTCACTGTAAATTTCATACTCACCCGGCTTAAGCTTGGCGATACATTCCCGTTCATAATCGGTAATGGGCTCCGGCTTATACCTTTTATTGAGATCTAAATCAACGGGCATCTTATTCCCCTCCTTCCATTGAATAAACGGCTGCTTCCCCTGTGCCCTTGGTTTGACTGCCCACCTTTTCAATCAAACCGTTCATGTACTGATCAACGGTATAGACGGTTCCCGGCGGTAAAACCACCGTGGTATGTTCCGATTCAATCAAAGCGGGACCCACGATGCGGTTGCCAGGTCTCAATTGTTCCATTTGATACACGTCCGTCTCCCGAAACCCTCCGTACTCCTCCCAATACGCCTGGCGAGACCCTTTATGGGCACGGCTGGGATCGGGCCCTTCATATTCATACACCGGTAGCTCATATTTGGGCTGCAGACCGATGGCTCGCAGAACGAAGTTTTCGATCTCCACCCCGCCTTCAGGATAAACGCCCAGGGCGCTATACGCATTGGAATACTCTTCGGTAAACTGATCCCATACTTTTTGAACATCTTCAGGACTTTCAAGAAACAGGACAGGCGATTTAGTCCGTTTCACGTTGAGCTGACCACCAAATTTCATATCCAATTCCAGCTCAAATACAATCTCGTCCGGATTAAATCCTTCTCCTTCCAAATCCCGCACAGCTTGCTGCTGCAGGCGACGCACCACCGAATTGAATGATTCGTAATCGGTTAAAAACTCTTTGGTGCCTGGCTGTAACAGAACGATATGCTGGGATTCCTCATAGAGATGCATCACATCCATCAAGGAAGAACTGAAGGCACAAAAGACTGGGGATTGATTTAAAACCAGTATTTTTTCCACACCTGCATGAAAGCCATACCCGCAGCAGTGGGTGGCTCCAGCGCCTCCCATGGCAAAAAGAACAAAATCTTTCGGGTCGTAGCCTTTTAGGGCTGTTTCCTTATGAATGATGTTGCCCATATTGCCGTCCACCACTTTTTTAATCAAAGCGGCGGCCTCCACCACGCTGATGCCTAAAGGATCGGCTATCTTCTCCTGAATCGCCTCCCGCGCTTTATCCGCATCTAATACCATTTCCCCGCCGTGATAATAGTCGGGATCAATGTAACCCAAAACGATGTCGGCATCGGTGACGGTGGGTTCAGTTCCCCCTTGATCATAGGCGACCGGACCAGGGAATGAACCGGCACTTTGAGGTCCCACTTCCAAACGGTTGCCCAATGTTTTGTTAATCCAGGCAATGGAGCCGCCTCCCGCCCCGATGGATTTCGTTTCCAAAATGGCTAAATCCACCAACCAGCGGTCAATCACCGGATTAAACTGGTAAAAACGAGTACTGCCATCCACCACCATGCCTAAATCGAAACTGGTTCCGCCCATATCCGTAAAGATAATGTTTTTGTACCCATACCGCTGACCGATCCGCTGGCTGCCTATTACGCCTGAAACGGGGCCCCCGTTATAGGTGTTAACCGCTGAAGTGCGGAATACTTCGGCCATGCCTCCTGTGTTGTGTACCATCAGGAGTGATCGTTTATAGCCCATATCCCTCAGTTCATCCCCGATGCTGGCCAGCTCCTCCGAGATCACCTGGTGCAAATAAGCATTTAAGATGGTAACGTTGGCCCGGCTATATTCAAAACGTTTAGGAAAGACTTCACTGGACAGAAAAACGGGCATATGACCCAAATAAAACTCTGGATATTCTTCATTGATAATCGCTTTGATCCGCTGCTCATGAACAGGGTTTTTAAAGGACCAAAGGAGACAGACCACAAAGCCCATGGCCCCTTTATCCACCAAATATTGCAACTTTTGACGAAAGTCATCTTCATCTAAGGGGCGTTCCACTTCCCCGCGAAAGTTGATCCGTTCTTTCACCCCCACCACCAGTTCCTTAGGGATAAGGGGGGTGGGTTTATCCACAGTGGCGTAATTGCGGGCTTCATGGGGACTGATGCCATCTTGCCACTGACTTCCTTTACCGATAAAGGTGATGTCTTCAAAACCCTCGGTGGTAATGAAAGCCAGTTTGGGTCCTTTACGTTCGATGAGTTTATTCATAGCTACGGTAGTGGAGTAGCGGATAACGTCCGTTTCCGAGAGAAGCTCTTCCAAATCCAGCCCCAGCTGATCGGCCCCTTTCTCAATCGCTTTCATAAAACAGACCGATAAGTCATACCCTGTGGTTTGACTTTTGGAGATGATGGGTTGCCCCTTATAATTGATAAAACAGTCGGTAAATGTTCCCCCAATATCAAGATCAATGGTGACGCGTTGATTTTGTTCCGTCATCGCTCAGTCCTCCTTTGTTAACAAATATTTCTCCTTCAGTTTTTCAATGTCCAGTTCAATGTCATGGGTGATGGGATGGCCTGGGGGCAGCGCTTCCGTCTCTATCAATGTTCCGCAACTTGGACAGTAAAACTCCACATATCGAATCCAGTCTGGATCGGGTGAAAACGTGTACTCCCCCTCAATTTCAGGCGGCTGAATTTCATGGGGGTTCCGGTCATACACCAAGCAACCTTTTTTATAATTTTCATGGGCTGAAATGAGCGCATGGTCACAGCGCCGGCACACCCACATTTCATTGATTAAATCGATATCGAGATACTCGGTAATTTGCTTGCGCATTGTTTACACCTCCAAAATTCCGTTTCCATATTGGTCAACTTGATAACGGGCATAAGGTGGAACCAGTATGGTGGTATCATCGCTTTCAATCAGCGCTGGCCCCTCAAAGCCATGTCCAGGTTGAAGGCGGTAGGCATCATAAATGGTGGCCTCAAGCTGTTCACCATTCCACCCAATGGTACGGACTGCTTTTATGGCCTGCTCCAAATCTTGGCCTGATTGATCAACTGGCTGAAACTGATAGTGAGAGATGGGCACCCACGCTTTTAACCGTAACAGTTCAAATGGGAAAGCTTGACCATCACGGTTTAAATCGGCCAGCCAGCTTTCAATCTCCCTGTGAAGATGGGCAGCATCGCCATTTAAACGGAGGGAAAAGGTCTCATAGTAATCCGCTTTTTTCCCTTCCAGGATCAGCTCAAATTGGACATCATCCACTTGAAAGCCTTCTCCCCTCATATCCCTGAAAGAGACCTCTTTTAACCGTTCCACCTGAGCGTACACCTGCTCAGCTAAAGTTTCCCATGAGTTGCTGGCCCCGTTGGTCAGTCGGGTTTCATAGGTGTGGGTCACATCGACGGTGGATAAACCGAAGGCACTAAATACTGAACTAAAGGGAAAAGTGTATACCTGTTTTATGCCACATTTGCGGGCAATTTCTGCACTAAACAATCCCCCTCCACCACCAAAGGAAAACAGGGCAAATTCCTCAATGTGATAACCCCTTTCGGCAGCCAATTGTTTTAAGGCATTGGCCCCGATATCCGTTAAGCGGTCAACCACTTTAAAAGCCGCTTCTTCCTTGGATAGATTAAGCGGGTTGGAGAGGTGCTGTTCTATCGCCGTCTCCGCTTTCTGACGATCCAGCTTCTTAGCCCCACCCAGAAAATAGTCGGGATCAATCCAGTTTAACGTCAGGGCTGCATCCGTAACCGCCGGCCGTGTCCCGCCCAAATTGAAACAGGCCGGTCCAGGTACGGCACCAGCACTTTCAGGGCCCACTTCAACGGTTCCATCCGAAGTCACCTTGCCAATGGAACCCCCACCGCCACCCACAGACAAGACGTGAATCAGCGGAACATGGACAGGCACCCCGGCAATGGTGGACTGAAGATCATAGGTGGGCTCAGCATTGACGATCAGCCCCACATCTGTACTGGTCCCTCCTATATCCAAGGTGACGATCTTATCCAACCCATACAGTCGGCCTACATAGGCACTCCCCATCAATCCGGCGGCAGGGCCAGAATTGTATGTATCCATCGCCTTCGTCTTGGCGACCCGAGCAACGCCCCCATTGGAATGAGCAATCAGTAAGTTATGCGGAAAACCTTGTTGTCTCACCTGTTCGTCCGCTTTGTATAAATAGCGCACCATATCCCGATGAAGATAGGCGTTGATCACTCCGGCATTGGTCCGGATGCCATCATCCGCCCGGTTGCTGATTTCACTGGCCAACCAAACCGGCTTGGCACCTAAGTAATGAACGGGGAAATCTTCTTGAATGATGCTGCGGATTTTCTGCTCGTTGGCCTTGTTGAGATGGGCATTTTTTAAACTGACCACAAAGCCTCTGGCCCCTGACTCCAATAACTTTTTAACCGCCTGGCGAATCTCTTTTTCATCAACTGGCTTCAACACTTCTCCCTGATCTGACACCGCTTCATCAACGCCAATCACCAACTCGCGATCCAAAACAAAGCCCAAGACCGGATTGTTATCCTGATATAACGTTTCTTCGTAGCCTTTGGTGACGATTAACCCCAGCTTTGGACCTGTTCTTTGAATGAGAGAGTTGGTGCCAATGGTGGTGGATAAACGAATCAACATGGTCTGTTTTAAAAAAGCTTCCACATCGTCATAGCCAAATTTTTTGGCCCCTTCCTTGATGCACTGGTTAAAGCAGACCGTTAAATCATGGGGCGTGGTATCCACTTTGACCGTCACATATTCCTGTCCCCTTGAAAAAAATCCGTCTGTAAACGTCCCCCCCGTATCTATATCGATGGTAAACTGAGACATATATTTACCTCCCTACTATTTTGATTTTTGTTTATTATTATATATTTATCGTTTTATGTAATAAAGGTAAATATTCAGACAAATCATGACATATTTCAAGAAATAAAGCGGGGATGTTCTCCCCGCTCCCTGTATTTTTTGTAGTCTCCTGTTCCCACTGTACACACAGTATAGATGGCGTTTGGGTTTAATCAGGAAAATGAGACCCTTTCTCTCACCAAAGGCATGCTCATGCAACGGGGGCCTCCCCGGCCCCGAGCTAGCTCCGAACTGGGGATTTCAAGTACCGTAAGGCCATGCTTTCGTAACGTTTCGTTGGTCACCACATTGCGATCATAGGTGACCACCACACCAGGAGCAATGGCCAGTGTATTGGAACCATCATTCCATTGCTCTCTAGCTGCAACCACTGGGTCCCCTCCCCCACACGGAATCAGATCAATTTCCGACAAATGAAGCACCTCTTTTAACGCATCGAGCAGGCGGGTGCGATGTTTAATGGATATGTTGCCCACCTTATCTTTAAATAAATGAAAGATATTGATCTGGCCGTCCTTACTTTCAATGCCTGGATAGATGGTAAACTGGTTGAAATTCACCATGGTAAAGACGGTATCCAGATGCATAAACGCCCGCTGTTTGGGAATTTCAATGGCCATCACCTGCTCAAACGAGGAACGGTTTAATAAATTTTCAGCAAAAAGTTCGACAGCTTCCGCACAGGTTCGCTCACTAATCCCGACGGCCACCACTTCCGGGCTTAATACCAAAATATCTCCCCCTTCAATGGGGAAAGGGAAATGTTGCTCATACCAGCGAGGAATATGAACATTTCTAAAGCAGGGATGGTGAGTCACCACCCAGTCTAATAATAAAGATTCTCGCTTTCGAATGTTTTGTAACATACGGTTGACGGATGCCCCATCACCAATAAAAGAAACCCCATCCCGCATAAAATAGAGGTTGGGCAGTGGTGTCAAGTAAAAAGGTTCCCGCTGGCTCACATAATCGGCTAAATGGTTGCGGTTGGCTGGGGTTAACTCATTTTTGGCAATTCCCCCAATGATCGCTTCAATCATCTCAGGGACAGGCAGACGGAGCAGATGGTTTTTCAACATCGCCTTAACATGTTGTCGGAAGGTATCATTGTCTAAAATATATTCAACAAACTGAGCCACTAAAGTAGAATCGGTCAGGGATTGGAGTAAAAGATCCTTTAGATATAAAACCTCCACCCCATTTTCTTGTAAAAGGGTGGCAAAAGCATCGTGCTCAGCCTGCATCTTCTTTAAAAAGGGAATATCATCGAACAACATGCGATCCATATAAAGGGGCACCAGCCGCTCCACTTCATGACCCGGCCGGTGCAGAATCACTTTTTTCAGTTTGCCAATTTCGGAGTAGACACAAATAGGATGATCGATCTCCTTCATTGTTTCACCTCGGGGACAAAACGAGGACCAACTGTGGTTAACTTCCAATCCATACACTGCTCACAGCTGGTACAGAGGAATAGACGTGGCCCAAAAATGTGTTTCAAGGTACGTACCAGCACTTGTTCAGGATCAGATGTATGTAAAATAAGACGTTTGGGGAGATGTTGGATCAGGGCGCTGATAATCAGCTCATCGTGACTAGTGACTGAACTCCCCCATTCAGCCCACTTATCCAATAGCTCTTCCGGTTCCAGTTGTTTTCCCGTTTGATCAAACACGCAAAAACCTCGCTCGTTCACATGGACCACATGAAGCAGTGGGCATTTCGGTGTCTGCGATTCAACAAACAGGCGTAAAAGCTGGATAAAACGCTCATATTCTTGATCCAAAACATATTCATCAATGGCCTGGATAATGGCTTCATCTAATATTTTCCGATATTCTTTTAACCTGAACAGATAAAACCCTTTTAAATCAAATTCATTCGCTTCATTTAGATAGTTATGTACCTGCTCATAAATGATCTGTTTGCGCTGATCCACTTTATCCTCATCAAACCAATCGTCTGGATCATCATAAGGTTCATCTTTCTCATTGAGTGCCTGTTCACAATACAGAAACAACTTTTTAATCTCATCTAGTTGTTGATATCCATATGTATGCCTAAGCAGATGAACTAACAGTCTATCTTCCAGTTTGTCCACTATAAAGTCTGACAGGGCTGAACTTAACACATTGTTCCAGATTTGCTTGGCTTCCTTTACACTGAGCTCTTTCGGATAGCCTTTACACTGTAATACCAATTGATCTTCCGTAAAGTTCAGCTCAATGGCAAAGCCCCACTCCCTTAACCACTGCGCTGTGTGATGCATGTCGACCACAAACCAGTTCCACGTCTCCTTCCAGGAATTATCCAAACCTCCAGATCTAAAAAAGATTTGAAACAAAAAGGCCGCCCCCTCACTCCGTTTTCTACCTAGTGTATGGCGTAAGGGGGCGGTCTATACATCTTTCTCTTCAACTGTTAAATGGCAGGGTCAATCAAATGATTCTTTCCTATATCAAGATCTTAGGCGAAACGATCTTATGGCTTATGAACAAGCTGATATATTTTCCGTCTGTTTTGTTCATAGGCGCTGATTTGATCTTCATACAGCTCCGTCCGGCCGATATCGTCCAATCCTTTCAGCAGCATTTCTCTGCGGAAGGGATCGGTGGTAAAGGTGGTGCTCCAACCCTGCTCGTCGCTAATCACTTGCTGTTCCAGATCAACGGTTAGCGTATATCCTTCGTTGGCGAGTGTGCGCTGGAACAACTCTTCAACGATGTTTTCATCCAAGGTAACAGGCAGAATCCCGTTTTTAAAGCAGTTGTTGTAAAAGATATCGGCAAATGAGGGGGCAATAATCACCTTAAACCCGTAATCGAGCAGGGCCCAAGGTGCATGTTCCCGGGATGAGCCGCAGCCGAAGTTGTGGCGGGTCAGCAAAATGCTGGCTCCTTTGTAGCGCGGTTCATTTAAAGTAAAGTCAGGATTAGGACTGCCATCATCCAAATAGCGCCAGTCGTAGAACAGAAACTGGCCGAAACCGGTCCGTTCAATCCGCTTTAAAAATTGCTTGGGAATAATCTGGTCGGTATCCACATTTACTTTATCCAGCGGGGCGACCAATCCTTTATGCCGAATAAGAGGTTCCATCTGTGTCTCTCCTCCTTACATCCAGTTGACGCACGTCCACGAAATGACCATGAATAGCAGCAGCGGCAGCCATGGCTGGGCTCACCAGATGGGTTCTGGCCCCTTTGCCCTGCCGTCCCTCAAAGTTGCGGTTTGACGTGGAGGCACAGCGCTTTCCTGGCGGTACGACGTCAGGGTTCATGCTGAGACACATGCTGCAGCCTGCCCCGCGCCACTCAAAACCCGCTTCGATAAAGATTTTATCCAAGCCCTCTTTTTCAGCCTGTTTTTTCACCGCTTTGGAGCCAGGAACAACTAAAGCGGTTACACCAGGGGCCACTTTTTTCCCTTTCACAACTTGGGCCGCTTCCCGCAAGTCTTCGATCCGGGAGTTGGTGCAGGAACCGATAAACACGTAATCAACAGGAATATCGGTAATTTTGGTTCCCGGTTCTAAGCCCATATATTCCAGAGCTTGACGGGCAGCCTTCTGTTCCACTTCCGACTCAAAATCGTTGGGATCGGGCACCACACCAGTAACGCCTGTCCCCATGCCGGGGTTGGTTCCCCAGGTTACTTGCGGCTCCAGGTCGGAGATGTCAAAGGTGACTTCTTTGTCAAAAACCGCATCGGGATCCGTGCACAATTGTTTCCACTCTTTTACAGCCTCATCAAACGCTTCCCCTTTGGGAGCATAGGGCCGTCCTTTCAGGTAGTTAAAGGTGGTTTCATCAGGTGCAATTAAGCCGGCCCGAGCGCCAAACTCAATGGACATGTTGCAGATGGTCATCCGCTCTTCCATGCTTAACTCTTCAATCACCGGGCCTGCATACTCAACCACATATCCTGTACCAAAATCGACACCATATTTGGCAATCAGACCGAGAATAATATCTTTGGCCATAATGCCCAGGCCCCGCTTGCCCACAAAGTTGATGCGCATGGTTTTGGGCCGTTTTTGCCACAGGCATTGGGTCGCTAACACATGCTCCACCTCACTGGTCCCAATGCCAAAGGCCAGTGCGCCAAAGGCACCGTGGGTGGAGGTATGGCTATCCCCGCAAACGATGGTTTTCCCCGGCAATGTTAAGCCCAGTTCAGGCCCAATCACATGGACGATGCCCTGCTGATCACTATGCAGGTCAGCCAGCGGTATATTAAATTCCTTACAGTTTTTGGTCAACGTTTCCATCTGCTTCACAGAGATCTCATCCCGGGTTGAGAAGGGATCGTCTGTGGGCACGTTATGATCCATGGTAGCAAAGGTGAGTTCGGGTCGACGCACCTTACGCCCGGACAAACGCAAACCCTCAAATGCTTGAGGAGAGGTTACTTCATGAATCAAATGTAAATCGATATAAAGCAAGCTGGGCTGGTTTGCTTCTTCAACGACAACGTGCTGTTCCCAAATTTTATCAAACAACGTTTTGGGAGCCATTACGTCAACACCTCTTTTCATCTCAATCAGTTCCTGTATTAAACAACGATTAAGCCAGTAAAATTAAGTCGATAATAATATTAAATCAAAACGATTATAATTGCTGAAGATATTCTCTAACCTTTGCACTCATCTCCGTGGTGCTTAAAGAGGTTGATCCCTCTTCGGCAATATCGGCCGTCCGCCAGCCGTCAGCCAGCACTTTGTGAATGGCCTGTTCAACGGCTTGAGCTTCTTCATGCAGATCAAAAGAATACTTCAACATCATGGCCACAGATAAGAAGGTAGCCAAAGGATTGGCGATGTTTTTACCGGCAATATCGGGTGCAGATCCATGAACGGGTTCATATAAGCTAGGCCCAGAATCACTCAAGCTAGCAGAAGGCAGCATCCCTAAGGAGCCACCCAACATGGAGGCCTCATCACTTAAAATGTCACCAAACATATTTTCAGTCACAATAACATCAAACTGAGCCGGTTTGCGGATCAGCTGCATGGCGGCATTATCCACCAGCATATGTTCCAACGTGACATCCGGATAATCTTTGGCCACCCTTTCAGCCACTTCCCGCCACAGCCGACTGCTCTCCAGCACGTTAGCCTTGTCCACTGAAACAAGATGTTTTCTTCGCACCCGAGCAATCTCAAAGGCTTTCCGAATGATCCGTTCGATTTCTGCTTCCGTATAATACAGGGTGTCAACGACAGCCACACCATCAGCCGTCTCTTTACGGCCCCGGGGCTCCCCAAAATAAAGCCCCCCTGTCAATTCTCTGACAATCATAATATCGATGCCTTCAATCAATTCCCGCTTTAACGGAGCGGCATCAGCCAAAGCGGGAAAGACGGTCACATGGCGTAAATTGGCATACAGTCCTAATGATTTGCGGATTTTTAACAAACCGGCTTCCGGCCTCTTGTCCCCGGGAAGGTTATCCCACTTGGGTCCTCCTACAGCCCCAAGGAGGACGGCATCGCTTTGCCGGCAAATGTCCAAAGTTTCATCGGGCAGGGGGTTGCCGGTTTTATCAATGGCGGAACCCCCGATTTCAGCCCAACGAAATTGGAAAGAGTGGCCATACTTGCGGGCCACCTCTTCCAGTAGTTGAACCGCCTCTTTGGTAATTTCAGCTCCTATTCCATCTCCTGGTAGTACGGCAATCTGCTTGTTCAAAGGACATTCACTCCCTTAAACGTTTCGGAATCTCCTTGCGCTTGAAGATACTGTTCCCGGAACAGAACGCGGTTGACGGCATCAAGATAGGCTTTGGCGGATGCCTCCAGCACATCGTGGGCCACGCCCCTGCCACTGGAGGTTTGATTATGATAGTTCACCTTCACGTACACTTCAGCCAGAGAATCAATCCCGCTGGTGGTCGACTGGATGCGATAATCAAGCAGTTTCACTTCGCTATCCAGGACGCGCTGAATGGCATTGTACAGAGATTCCACACTGCCTTTTCCTGTGGCTGATTCTTGAACCGTTCGACCATCCAGATCTTTGATGCCAACGGTTGTTGTGGGAACAACGTTTGAACCGTAGGCCACCTGGATAAACTTCAGTTCATACTGCTTTTCTTTGGCTTCCGCATGGTTATTCATCACTAACATTAAAATGTCATCTTCAGTAACTTCTTTCTTCTTGGACGTGAGATCTTTAAAGTCTTTAAACAGCTTCTCAAAGGCCTCATCGGACAATTTAAGACCCATCTCTTTACATTTTTCCCTAAAGGCATGGCGTCCGGAGTGTTTTCCTAAAACCATCCGGTTGGAGGAAAGACCAATCAGTTCAGGTTCAATAATTTCATAGGTTTGCTTATGTTTCAGCACCCCATCCTGGTGAATGCCGGATTCATGGGCCAATGCATTGGCACCAACCACCGCTTTATTGGATTGGACAGACATGCCGGTCAGTTTGCTCACCAGTTGGCTGGTGCGAATGGTTTGCGAAAGATTAAGGGTGGTCTCTACCTGGAAGTAATCTTTGCGCACGTAGAGGGCAACGCCGATCTCTTCCAAAGCCGCGTTTCCGGCCCGCTCGCCAATGCCGTTAATGGTGCCCTCAATCTGCTGCACGCCATTTTCAATGGCAGCCAGCGAATTGGCCACAGCCAGCCCTAAATCATCGTGACAATGGGCTGAAAGTTTCACCTGATCAATATTGGGCACATTCTCCCGAATATAGCGGAACAACTCCCCGTATTCTTGCGGATAAATGTAGCCCACCGTATCAGGCAGATTGATGACCGAAGCGCCTGCTTCTATCACTTTGGTAATGATTTTCACCAGAAAATCTCGGTCACTACGGGTGGCATCTTCCGCCGACCACTGTACCTTGGGGAAGAAACGTTTGGCATATTTAACGGCTTCCACAGCGGCTTCAATGGTTTCTTCCTCTGTCAGGCGCAATTTATATTTCATATGAATGGGAGAGGTGGCAATAAAAACATGCAAACGGGGATCCACTCCATCTTTGAGGGCCTCCCATGCGGCATCAATATCCCCTTTAACACAGCGGGCCAAGCCCGTCACGGAACAGTTTTTAATTTCCTGGGCGATTCGTTTAACCGCCTGAAAATCACCTTCAGAGGAAGCGGGGTAGCCGGCTTCCATTACGTTAACCCCATAACGTTCCAGTTGAAAGGCAATCTCCAACTTTTCGTTCAGATGGAGATTGACGCCGGCTGACTGTTCCCCATCCCGCAAGGTGGTGTCAAAGATGTCAATTTTTTTCACCTATCACACATCCTTTGCCACACTCTTTTTGATAAAGGGCATTTTTTCGCGAAGCTCACGGCCCACTTGCTCGATCAAGTGCTCGTTATCACGGCGGGTTAAAGCGTTAAACATGGGACGGTTAGCCTGGTTTTCCAGTACCCAGCCTTTGGCAAATTCACCAGATTGAATTTCCGCCAGTAGCTTTTTCATTTCTTGTTTGGTCTGTTCGTTGATGATACGAGGGCCTGCCGTTAAGTCACCCCATTGGGCCGTGTCGGAAATGGAGTAACGCATCGTTTCCAGGCCACCTTCATACAACAGGTCCACAATCAGCTTTAATTCATGCAGACATTCAAAATAGGCCACTTCAGGCTGATAACCCGCTTCAACCAAGGTTTCAAAACCGGCTTTAATCAAGGCAGTGGTTCCACCACACAGCACAGCCTGCTCACCAAACAGGTCTGTTTCCGTCTCTTCTTTAAAGGTGGTTTCAATCACAGCAGCCCGAGTGCAGCCGATGCCTTTGCTGTAAGCTAAAGCGATATCATGGGCTTTACCGGTCACATCCTGGTATACCGCAATTAAGCCAGGAACACCGCCGCCTTCTTGGAAAACGCGCCGAACCAGATGGCCTGGACCTTTGGGAGCTGCCAGGAACACATCCACGTTAGAAGGGGGAACCACCTGATTAAAATGGACGTTAAAGCCGTGGGCAAAAGCTAAAGCCTGCCCTTCTCTTAAATGGGGTTCAATCTCATTTTTATAAACTTGAGGCTGCTTCTCATCAGGCAGAAGGATCATCACCACGTCTGCCCGCTGAGTGGCTTCTGCCACAGAATAAACTTCAAAACCATCTTCTTCCGCTTTCTGCCATGACTTGCCTTGACGAAGGCCAATGATCACTTTGATGCCATTATCTCTTAAGTTTTGTGCATGGGCGTGCCCCTGAGAACCATAGCCGATGATGGCCACTGTTTTATCCTGTAATGCATCTAACTGAACGTCTTGATCAAAAAACATTTTTGCCATGTTTATCTCTCCTTTTCATTTATATCGCTTATAACACTTATAGCACGGATAGGGATTCATGTTTGTGACGCATCTCACGCTCACGCTCGCTGCTGCCCCGGGTAATGGCGGTCACACCGGTGCGAACCAACTCTTTAATCCCGTAAGGTTGAAGCAGCTCGATCAGGGCCTCAATCTTTTCCGGATTTCCAGTTGCCTGGATGGTCACACTTTCCAAGCTCACATCGATGATGGAGGCTCTAAAGGGCTCGATCAAGTTGGTGAGCTCCGCCCGGCGTTGAACAGGGCTGAGCACTTTAATCATGGCCAGCTCCCGTTCCACGGAGGGGTGGTTGGTAATGTCCACCACTTTAATCACGTCGATTTGTTTATGGAGCTGTTTCAAAATCTGTTCATTGGTCCGCTCATCGTCCACGTGAACAACAATGGTGATCCGGGACAACCCTGGCTTTTCCGTCTTCCCAACGGTGATGCTATCAATATTAAATCCCCGGCGTAAAAAGAGGCCTGTAATGCGATTTAAGACTCCCATCTGGTCGTTTACAATGACGCTGATGACACGTCTCATGGTTTAACACCCTCCATCTCGTGGATTCCTTTTCCTGGCGCAACCATGGGGAAGACGTTTTCAAACGGGGTAACCCGGCAATCCACCAGCACGGCGCCTGGTGTACTAAAGGCTTCTGTCAAAGCTTTGCGGGCCTCTTCTTCATTTTGAGCCGTCAAACCTTTAATGCCATAAGACTCAGCCAGCTTAACGTAGTCAGGCTGATTGGGGATGAGCGATTCAGAATAGCGCTGGTTGTAGAAGAGCTCCTGCCACTGTCTCACCATCCCAAGGGCATGGTTGTTCACAATCACCACTTTAATGGGCAGGTTGTAATCCTTCAGCACGGCTAACTCCTGCATGGTCATTTGAAAGCCGGCATCACCAACGATAGCCACAACCATCTTATCCGGGGCCCCAATTTGAGCGCCGATGGCAGAGGGGAAGCCAAAGCCCATCGTGCCAAGACCGCCTGATGTGACCCAACGATGGGGTTCTTCAAAGGAATAGTATTGGGCAGCCCACATTTGATGTTGACCCACGTCGGTGGTGATCACCGCATCACCTTGGGTCAATTCATAAATAATTTCCATCAGGCGTTGCGGCTTAAGGGTTTTGCCGTCCTCTTTATACCATAATGGATAATTGCGTTTTAGCTCTTCAAGGTGGTTCAGCCATTCAGCGGTATCGCCGGGAACCAGTTCTTCCTCAAGCAACATCTTTAACGCTTCCCTGGCGTCACCCACCACCGGAATATCGGTATCCACCACTTTGCCAATTTCAGCGGGATCAATATCAACGTGAGCCACTTTAGCAAACTTGGCAAAATGCTCTAAATTACCGGTGAGACGGTCATCAAAACGGGCTCCAAAATTGATGATCAGATCGGCTTCATATAGGGCCATATTGGCCGCATAGGTGCCGTGCATGCCCCCCATCCCTAAAAATAGCGGGTGGCTACCTGGAAATGAGCCCAAACCAAGGAGGGTGTTTACCACCGGTATCTTAACCCGTTCTACAAATGCTTTCAACTCCCGGTGCGCCCTGGCATGCAAAACGCCAGCTCCAGCCAAAATTACCGGCTTTTTAGCCTCTTTGATGGCTTCAGCAATTTTTTGGATCTGCATACGGTTGGGCACCACTGTGGGCTGATACCCTCTTAAAAAGACCTTTTCAGGATATTCAAAGGTGTCCAGTTCATTGGTGATGTTTTTCGGAATATCGATCAAGACAGGACCCGGCCGGCCAGTTCCAGCAATATGGAAGGCTTCCTTTATAATCCGGGGCAGGTCACGAGTGGAGGTCACCTGATAATTGTGCTTGGTAATAGGCATGGTGATACCTACCGTGGGCGCTTCCTGAAACGCGTCCGTTCCCATCACATTGGTGTTCACCTGTCCCGAAATGACCACAAGGGGGAGAGAATCCATCATGGCATCGGTTAAACCAGTAATCATATTGGTAATCCCCGGACCAGAGGTGGCAATCACCACACCGGTTTTTCCCGTAACACGTGCGTAACCCTCCGCTGCATGAATGGCTCCTTGCTCGTGACGGGTCAGCACATGGCGGATCCCGGCATCATACAATGCATCATAAATGGTGAGCACCGCTCCTCCCGGATAGCCAAAAATCACCTCAACGCCTTCCGCTTTCAATGCCTCTACCAAAATATGGGCCCCATTTATCTTGCCACTTGGTGCAGCCGTCGCCTCTGTCTGCATTTTCGTGCTCATTGTCATCCCCTCTATAAAAAGTTTTTTACTAATAAAAAAACCTTTTCATGCCCATTACAAGACCTAACGGTCTTTAAGGGATGAAAAGATTTTCTTTCCATGGTACCACCCTTATTCACATTGCCCTTGCGAGCAATGCCTCAGGGACGGATCATATCCGTGGCGGATTATATCCGTCCGTTTTGATAACGAGTGAACAACACCCGGCCCCACCTACTATACGTTCAGCGGGACACTCAGGGGCGAGTTCATCCTGGGGTGTATCACCGGTTCCCAGCTACCCCGGCTCTCTGGAGATACACAGCCACAAGATTACTTTTCCCCTTCAACGCTTTGGGCGATCATTTAATTGTTGTCACAAAATTGTTGTCACGGCATGTTTATGAACAGCAGCAGTTGACCAATGTGTATTAGACACGGATATTACTATCCGGATAAATTTTCACCCCGTCACGGACCACCAGTTTACGGAATGCATCAAGGAGCTTCTTCGTGTGCGGGCCCGGTCGGCCATCTCCTATCACCCGACTATCCACTTTCACCACAGCGATCACTTCCGCCGCCGTTCCCGTTAAGAACACTTCATCTGCTGTGTATACGTCGTAGACGGTGATCGGTTCTTCTTTCACTTCATAGCCCAGTTCCTCAGCAATATCCATGATGGCGTTCCGAGTTATCCCTTCCAAGGCACCTAAATAAGTAGGGGGAGTGTACAGCACACCATTCTTTACGATAAAAATGTTGTCTCCTGTACATTCAGTCACGTAACCCTCGGAATTTAACATGAGGGCTTCTTTAACCCCGGCCTGGTACGCCTCAATTTTGGCCAAGATATTATTTAAATAGTTGAGGGATTTGATTTTTGGGCTTAATACATCGGGGCGGTTACGCCGCGTTGCTACTGTCACAATCTCCATGCCTTTTTCATAAAATTCTTTAGGGTATAGCTCCAGGGCTTCAGTAATCACAATTACTTCAGGCTTGGTACACGTAAACGGATCAAGGCCCAGATTACCCTTTCCTCTGGAGACTACAATGCGAATATAGGCATCTTCCAGTTTGTTTCTGCGCAAGGTTTCACACACGATCTCTTCCATTTCTTCCTTGGTACACGGGATCTCTAGCATAATGGCCTTGGCGGACATATACAGGCGGTCCAAGTGCTCTTTTAGCTTAAACACATTGCCTGAATAAGCCCGAACACCCTCGAAGATGCCATCGCCATATAGGAAACCATGATCGTATACGGAAATCTTAGCTTCATCCTTGGTGACAAAGGATCCACTTAAATAGATCCATTGCTGCTGCTCCACGTCCACTACACTCCCTAATCAGCCATTTAAGAAGATCATTGCCTCAACGAGTGGCATATCAATATTCTCTCATGTAAAAAGACAAAAACCCTGCAAATAAGTTATAACGCCTGCTGTTACGTCAGAACCTATCCGCAGAGGCTTTTGTCCTCACGGTGTGCACCAATCCCAAGGTTGGTGTGATATCCCTTGGACCAGTCCTGTAAAAAAAAAAGACTTTTTACAGCGGAACCCTAGATATCCTCCTGACTTCCGAAAAATCTTTAATTTTATAGATATTTTAATATCAGATGAGCGCGGAGTCAAGACTAATTTTAGAGTTCCTAGGCAAATAACTGATTATACCTTTTAACTTTGCAGGGTACGAATAATTCCACCGATTTAACTGTTTTTTTAGGCGCTGAAGCTATCGGTGTCAGACTTATCAGCTTGACTAATTTTAGTCACATATAAGAAAGCAAAAACACCAAACAACAAGCTTACCAAAACAAA
>CALFAC010000007.1 GCA_937927935.1 uncultured Bacillaceae bacterium | reverse complement strand
TAACCATTGGGGAGTATTTATTACCCCGCCTGTTGAGGGCATTAAAAAAGCATGCTCCCGAATTAAAACTGACCATCCAGATCGATAACACCCAGCATATTTTGGAGAGCTTGGTGGAGCATTCCATTGATCTGGCCTTGGTGGAAGGAAAAGTGGATGATGATGGCTTTCGAGTCCAATCTTTTGCCCATGATGAGTTAATTCTGGTCTGTTCCAAAGATCATCCCTGGAGTAACCGGGACATGATTACGCCGGAGGAGCTGGTGGAGGAACGGCTGATTTTGAGAGAGCCGGGTTCCGGGACACGCATGATTGTGGAAAACGAGCTAGAAAAACTGGGGGTCTTGGAGAGAATAAATAATTATCTAGAAATTGGCAGTACACAGGCGATTAAAGGATTGGTAGAGTCTGGGTTGGGCGTCGCTTTTTTATCTCGCATGAGTGTGAGTCGGGAACTGCAGTTTGATTTGCTAAGGGAAGTGGCTGTGCAGGGGCTTAGTATGCATCGCTCTTTGTGGTTGGTTCAGGTCCCCCGTCGATTTCCCCGGCCAGGAGTGAAGCAGTTGATTGAGTGGATTCATGAACATTCCGCCTTGTTTTCAGCACCCAAATAGCTATTTTACTCACAATCTAAGCCAGATATGTCTGCCTCTCCTTAAGATAATGGCGATTATAGCGTATAAAAAATTGGTATTTCCCAGAAAAGAGCGACTGGTCTATAGTGAAGATAGGGTGGATTAAGGAGGCAGCGGTTCATTTGGCCTGAGGGTGATCATCTAAGGAGAGGTGAGGAGGATGTCCGGCTTAGGTACGGTAGAAAGGGTTGGCGGAGATTACAGAGAAGAGGATATTCCCATTACATGGGGCAAAGTGATTGACCAAACCAAGTGCATTGGCTGTCACGCCTGTACGACAGCGTGCAAATCGGAAAATCTGGTCCCCCTTGGAGTAGATCGCACCTATGTGAAACAGGTGGAAGTGGGGGTTTATCCTGAGATCAGTCGCCACTTTCAGGTGACCCGTTGCAACCAATGTAGCGATGCTCCCTGCGTCCCCGTCTGCCCCGTGACGGCCATGTACAAAAGAGAGGATGGCATCGTTGATTTTGACACCGACGTGTGTATTGGCTGTCAAGCCTGTGTGGTTGCCTGTCCCTATGATGCCATTCATATCAGCCCCGAATCAGGCAGTGCCGAGAAATGTAATTTTTGTGCCCACCGCATCGACCAGGGTTTAGAACCAGCCTGTGTGGTGGTTTGTCCTGAGGAAGCCATTATTGTGGGTAACCTGAATGATCCGGAAAGTGAAGTTTCCACCATCATTGCCCGCCAGAAGGTGGATGTGCGCAAGCCTGAAAAGGGGACTTCCCCCAAGGTGTTTTATGTAGGCGCCAATGCAGCCACCCTGTCACCCACTTTAGCGTCCTATCAGGGGGCACACTTATGGTCTGTTCAAAAAGAAGGTTATCCAGTGGAAGATCAGCCATCTACGGTGAAAAGTGTGGCGGCGGCCCGCATTAATTACGAAGTGCCTCATAAAGGGGTGGCTTGGGACTGGAAAGTATCTCTCTATACATGGACCAAATCAATTGCTTCGGGTATTTTTCTTATTTTCGCTTTTTTGGGACTGTTGGGATATGAACTTGGCTCCTCCTGGAGTGTCGCCGTTTCTATAGTGGGAGGCGTCTTTTTAGCATTAACGGGTTTACTGTTGATTGCCAAATTGTCCCATCCCTGGCGTTTTTATCGCATTTTTACCCGGCCCCAGTGGAAGTCATGGCTGGTGCGTGGTGCCTTTATCATTTTGTTCTACGCTCTTGTTTTAATTCTTTTGTTTGTAGCGGGTGTTGGATCCATGCCTGCATTGGCCCGTGCTCTGTGGTGGCCTGGCCTCATCCTATCCGGTTTGACGGCCATCTATACGGCGTTCTTACTGTCCAGCTCCAAGGGACGTGATTTATGGCAAAATCCCCTTCTCCCCGTTCACATGTTTGTTCAGGCTATACTTGCTGGAGCGGCCACGGTTGTGCTTGTCTCCCTCCTGTTACCTCTTCCTGAGAATGCTTTGGTAACCGTGCAAACCACTTTGCTGATATCAGCCTTGCTTTATCTGGCTTTAGTGCTGAGTGAAATGGTGATCCCTCACGTAACGGCGGATGCCGCTTTAGCCGCCAAACAGATGATATGGGGACGGTACCGCTCGTCTTACTGGATCGGTTTGATTGCAGGTGGCCTTTTACCTGTTGTGTTGGTGAGCGTTGGTGTGATTCATCTGGCCTCACTGGCTGCATTAGCCGGTTTGATGCTGTATGAACATGCCTATATGCAAGCCGGACAGTCGGTACCGTTAAGTTAGTGATTTAAGCCATCACATTAGGGAGGGATGAATATGGCAGGTCAGAATAAACCGTTTCAACGATTCGGAGGGCTAAGTTCCTTTCCTCCTCCTGAACGATGGGATGATTGGGAAGAATGGGATGTGAAAGCCTGGCCCCGCAAAGTGGCCAAACGTTACCGATTAATCCCAACCGTGTGCTTTAACTGTGAAGCGGCCTGCGGCTTACTTGCTTATATTGACAAGGAAACGGGAGAGCTTAGAAAACTGGAAGGACACCCCCTTCATCCGGCCAGCCGAGGACGAAACTGTGCCAAAGGGCCAGCCACGGTTGCCCAGGTTAACAATCCGGATCGTATTTTATACCCCTTGCGCCGCACAGGGGCCCGGGGGGAAGGAAGATGGGAGCGGGTCAGTTGGGATGAGGTATTGGATGACTTGGCGGCCCGCATTCGAAAGGCTATCATAGAAAATAGGAAGGATGAAGTGGTTTACCATGTGGGGCGGCCCGGGGAAGACATGTATACGGAGCGGGTCTTGGCCGCTTGGGGAGTGGATGGTCATAACTCCCATACCAACGTCTGCTCGTCAGGGGCCCGGACCGGTTATGCTTTTTGGATGGGGATGGATCGACCGGCACCCGACTATGCCAATGCCCGGTTTATCCTCATGATGAGTGCCCATTTGGAGTCGGGTCACTATTTTAACCCCAATGCCCAGCGCATCATCGAAGCCAAACAGAAGGGAACCAAAATTGCCGTCATCGATACCCGTCTCTCCAACACGGCATCAAAGGCCGATTACTGGCTTTCCCCTTGGCCGGGAACAGAGACTGCCTTACTTCTGGCCATCGCTAATGATTTAATTCAAACGGAGCGGTTTAACAAAACGTTTGTCCGCAAGTGGGTCAATTGGGATGAGTTATTGGCTGACCGTGAATACTTACAATTTTTACAGCAAAACAAGGTGATAGCTCAGCTTCCATCCGGCGAAACCTTTGATGATTTCATCCAGTTGTTAAAAGAGATTTATGCCCCCTATACGTTTGAATGGGCTGAACAGGAAACGGGCGTTAAAGGAGAGTTGCTTAAAGCGGTAGCTGATGAAATTGCCCGAGCTGGGAGCGCCTTTGCCTCTAACATTTGGCGCAATGCGGCTGCTGGCCACCGGGGAGGATGGATGATCGCCAGAGCTCTCTTTTTCCTCAATGTGCTGATGGGGGCGGTGGGAAAACCGGGCAGTACTATCCCCAATGCCTGGGTCAAGTTTGTGCCTGCTCCGTTTAAAGAACCGGTTCAAAATGTACGCTTTTGGAATGAAAACCATTTTCCCAAAGAATTTCCCCTGGCTTATTTTGAGATGAGCTTTTTGCTTCCGCACCTGTTAAAAAGCAGGGATAAAAAAATTGATGTCTATTTTACCCGGGTATACAATCCCGTCTGGACCAACCCGGATGGCTTTTCCTGGATTGAGATGCTGAAAGATCCCAACCGGATCGGTCTTCATGTGGCTTTGACACCTACGTGGAATGAAACGGCCCAGTATGCGGACTATGTTTTACCAATGGGCTTGGCCACGGAGCGGCATGATTTGCACAGTTATGAAACCCATGCGGCGCAATGGATCGGCTTTCGCCAGCCGGTTTTACGGGTCCAAAAAGAAGAAGATGGAGAAAAGATTCACTTCACGTATGAAGCCAACCCGGGAGAGGTGTGGGAAGAAAATGAATTTTGGATAGAGCTCTCTTGGCGGATTGACCCTGACGGCACCCTGGGCATCCGGCAATATTTTGAATCCCCTTATCGCCCCGGTGAAAAAATTACCATTGAAGAATATTATCGCTGGATCTTTGAACATTCAGTGCCGGGCTTACCGGCAGCCGCCGCTAAAGAAGGGCTCACTCCCATGGAATATATGCGGCGCTATGGCACATTTCTGGTTAGCACCGATGTGTATGAGCAACATGAAAAAGAAGTTCCCCGTGAGTGGCTTCAAGGGGCCCGCATCATCCCTTCGGCGTCTGATCCATGCGCAAAAAAGCTAGCGGAAGAGGTGGCGGCCAGTTTAGAAGAGCGAACAAGTGAAGAGCAGGAGACGGATGGGAAGGAGCCTTCTAATGAAACTGGAGGGGAACAGCCAGGCATATGGGTGAAAAAGGCCCCCCCCAAAACCAACTATCGGCCTTATCCAGGCCCCTTTACCAATCAGCATGATGAAGTAAGAGTGGGCCTCATTGTGGACGGCAAGCCTGTCCAAGGGTTTCCCACTCCGTCAGGAAAATTGGAGTTTTACTCGAAAACCCTTAAGGATTGGAAATGGCCAGAGTATGCCATTCCCATTTATCCCCGCAACACAGAGGAACGGAAGAAGATGGTGCATATTGTGAGTCAAGTGCATCACGAGAATATTAATAGAGAAAACGGGGAGTTTATTTTACTGCCCACTTTCCGCTTGCCGACGCTGATTCATACCCGAACCAATGGGGCCAAATGGCTGTATGAAATTTCCCATACCAATCCCGTTTGGATCAATCCGAAAGATGCGGAGTGGCTTGGCGTTAACACGGGTGACCTGGTTAAAGTGAGCACGGAAATTGGCCATTTTGTGGATAAAGTATGGGTGACGGAAGGGATACGGCCGGGAGTGGTGGCTTGTTCCCATCACCTGGGACGGTGGAGATTGAAGGAAGATCACGGCAGCGATCGCTGGAACTCCTCCATCGTTCGTCTGGAACAAAAAGAGGGACGTTGGAAAATGGTTCTGGTAAAAGGGCCTGGGCCATTTAAGAGCAGTGATCCTGACTCGGAGCGCATTTGGTGGACAGAAGGCGGGGTACATCAAAACATGATCTTCCCTGTCCAGCCTGATCCCATTAGCGGCATGCACTGCTGGCATCAAAAGGTGAAGGTGGAAAAAGCGGCGCAACAGGATGCCTATTTTGATATACAGGTGGATACGGACAAAGCGCATCAGGTCTTTCAGCGCTGGTTACGGTTAACACGGCCAGCACCGGGCCCCAATAATTTGCGCCGCCCCTTATGGATGATGCGTCCCCTTAAACCTCATCCTGACTATTACTACTGCACGTAGACAGAAAGGTGATCATCGTGTTTAAGTCGGTCTTTCCCGGTCTCAACCAACTCATGAACTATAGGCGGAAAGATTTATCGGGGGACCTTGGCGCTGGAGTCATTGTGGGTGTGATGCTCATTCCGCAAGGGATGGCTTACGCCATGCTCACCGGTGTTCATCCGGTAATGGGTTTATATGCGGTCACCATTCCATTATTGGTCTACTGCCTATTTGCTTCATCGCGTCATCTTTCGGTGGGACCCGTGGCCATGGGGTCCCTCATTGCCTTTACAGGCGTTTCCAGTCTGGCTGAGCCTGGAAGTGATGCTTATGTAAGCTATATCATTATCCTGACCTTCATGGTAGGCATTTTACGACTAATGGTGGGCTTGCTTCGCTTAGGCTTTCTCGTGAACTTCTTATCTGGGGCCGTTATCACCGGCTTCACTTCAGCAGCCGCTTTTGTGATCGCTTCCAGCCAATTGAACCATCTCCTGGGCATTGCTGTGGGCTACCATGATTACAACTTTCAAATGTACTATGAAATTATTCGCCAGCTTCCGCAGGTGCACTGGCTTACGTTAACCATCGGCCTGGGCAGCATTGTTCTCCTTGTAGTGTTACGCCGGTGGCTGCCCCGTTTACCCGCACCCATTATCGTGGTGGCCTTGTCCATTCTGGTCGTTAATCTTTTTCAATTGGATCAGGCAGGGGTACGGATTGTGGGAGAAATTCCACAAGGCTTTCCTTCCTTTTCCATTCCTCCCGTCACAGTTGAGGCCATCATCCAACTGCTGCCCATCGCTTTGACCATCGCCTTTGTCAATTTTATGGAGTCCACTTCTATCGCCAAAGTGATTGCTTGGAAAGAAAAATATAAAGTAAACCCCAACCAGGAGGAGCGGGCGATAGGGCTGGCAAACGTGATCGGTTCCTTCTTTTCAAGCATTCCGGTGACGGGAAGTTATTCTCGAACGGCTGCCAATTACCAGTACGGGGGTAAAACCATCTTATCCTCGCTATTCACCTTTCTGTTAATCACCCTCACCCTATGGCTATTTACACCGCTTTTTTATGGGATGCCAACGGCCGTTTTGGCTGCCGTCATCATAGTGGCCGTTTACAGTTTGATCAATTTTGCCGAAATAAAGCGCCTGTTTCATTTAAAGCAGGCGGATGGGTGGTCCGCCCTGATTGCATTTGTGGTGACCCTGTTGATGGATATTGTTACGGGCATAGTGGCAGGACTGCTGTTTTCCCTGGTGGTGTTTATTTGGCGTAGCGCCAATCCGCATATTGCTGAACTAGGTTTTTTAACCGATAAGGGTGTGTTCCGCAATGTTAATCGTTTTCCACAAGCTAAAACTTTTCCAGGCATATTGATCATAAGAATCGATGCCCGCCTTTACTTTGCGAACATGGGCTTTTTGGAAGAAAAACTGGCCGAGTTAACCAGCCAGAGGGAAGAGATTCACACCGTTGTGTTGGATATGTCCGGTGTGAATGATCTTGATGCCGTTGCCCTGGATCAGTTGACCGAATGGATGGTTCATTACAGGTCTAGAGGAATGCGCATGGTATTGGCAGGTGTAAAGGGACCTGTTCGAGATCTTTTAGATCGAGCCGGTTGGAAGGAAAAATTTGGGGAAGAGTGGAGCTACCTTTCCGTCACCCACGCCCTAAAGGCATTAGGAATGAAGTTGGAGAATGCCATGTAGGGATATGATACACATTTCGTTAAGTAGAGTAAGGAGCACATAAACAAGTGCTCCACTTTTATTTTGTGACGGTAAAAGTAAAAAAATGCTGAGACAAAATAGTTTCATAGAAATAATAGGAAAAATTTGCTATAGTTAATTTAGGGCAGGAATAATTAGAAGACAGGTAGGCTTGAGTTGGTTAGATTGTCCTGCTTAAGGGGATGGGTCACCATGAAAAAATTGTTTAAGAAACGTCACATTGAGAAATCTGTTCCCTCAGAAAATCAATCTGAACGGGTTATATTTGAGATGTTTTATCAACGTGTTTTTAATACGGCATACTTTATCTTGCAGGACCGTTATTTAGCTCAGGATGTGGTGCAGGAGACATTCCTAAAAGCTTTTCAAAATATACATAAAGTTCAGGATGGAAGTAAATTGGGGTCCTGGTTGGGAACCATTGCTGCGCGAACAGCCATTGATGTCCTGCGAAAAGAGAAGAAATACAGGTTTACAGCTGAAAAAATGGCCGTAAACGACTCTCCCCACAATTATGAGTATTCATCGGTGGAACGAACCATCGAAAAGCGTTTTATAAAAAATTTAATTCGCCAAAAGATCGCTTCGCTGAAACCGGAATATAGACAAGTGATTATTTTGAAATATGAATATGAAATGCAGGATAGCGAAATTGCTGACGCTCTGGACCTTAGCGTCGGTGCAGTAAAATCTCGGCTCCATCGAGCCAGACTCGCTCTAAAGCACATCTTAAAAAATTACAATCTTGATGAAAAGGATGTGATTAATCATGAGTGAGCTAAATATAGATCAATTAATAGAGGATGTCGTGAAGGCCGAGATAAAAAACAGTCCGGCTCCGGCGCTGTCCACAGCGGAAGCTTGGGAACAGTTAAATCAAAGATTACAGAATAAAAGAGCGATCAATCAACAACGAAAAGGGCGGTACAGGTCGAGAGGGCTATTGTTGGCTTGTGCGGCAGTCGTCCTTCTAGCCGTTCTATGGAATCCCGTCAACAGCTCCGCATTTGGTAAATTGACTGAAATCTTCCAACAGGTACAAGGGGCATTT
>CALFAC010000006.1 GCA_937927935.1 uncultured Bacillaceae bacterium | reverse complement strand
TATGGATTTGATATGACTAGGTCATCCATAGCATATGGCCTAGTCATAACAGACACTTGACTAGGCCATCCACTCCTCCACTACTTCACCTTAAAAATCAGACCGAAAAACCAGGGTTAAGAATGCTGTTGGGATCCACATAAATGTAGTTGATCATCTGCCCCCAGGTCATTTCAGCTCCCTTTAATGCACCTGGCAGGTAATGGGACAGCTTGGCGTATAAAATAAAAATGAGGGCAATAATCACCAAGGAAATCCCAATCACCCGGCGGACCGCTTCCAAAAGAAGCAAAATGGCCAGTCCACCAAAAATGATTCGCTCATTTGTTACTTCACCCAGCCTGATCACAATGGTGGGATAATTGATGGTTAACCATAAGCCGGCGGGTAAGGATAGGAAGGCCAAAATCCAATCGTACCAGGGCAAGCGATCCAAGGGGGATCGCTTGCTTGGTGGTAAACATAAAAACGTGTTAAAAAGGAACAGACTGAGGAAAACACCGACCCATTGTTCCGTGTAGAGCGGGATGCCAAATCTGTTGTGGACTCTGAAGATAAAGAGTAACCCTAGCACCACGATCAATAGGGCTACCGTATTGCGAGCCCAGCGCCCTACGCCTGTTAGGGTGCGATAGCGAACGATATACTCGTTACTCATCTGCTTCCTCCTCCCACTCTCAAGTCAGAATCATGCTGCCTCAGGTGTAGCTTTACTCCTCGCCATATACTTTTTCATGATTTTCTGTCCAAACACCCATCTCTTGATAGAATTTTTTGGCTCCTTCGTGATAGGGAGCAGGAGGAAATTCCATGGCCATATCTTCAGGGCTCAATTTAGAAGTATAGCTGGAAACATTATGCATCTCTTCCGTATGTTCCCAAATTGCCTTTAATACTTCATACACAGTATCTTCTGAGACATGGGTAGTGGTCACCATGGTCATAAAATAGGCCAAATGAACGGTATCTTCCTCCAGAATCCCAGTTCCTGCAGGAACAACGGCCAATGTGGTCGCAGGCGTATACTCATCCAAAATAGCTTGTAACTCTTCAGGGATACCATTAGCAATATCTTCCGGTTTTAAGTCCCCAAAAGGTAAAACACGGATGCCTCCGATGGCATTGGCCACTTCGATCGCTTTGGCCGCATCGGGTGAGGCAGGATATCCAGCGTCAACACTGCCATCCTGCAGAGCGTCAAGGGAAGCCATAAACTCTGGAACAGGCACTGGAACCACATCATCGTAACTTAATCCAACAGAGGCAAGATGCGCTCTAGATTGTTGACCCATCAGATAGTTGCCACCAAATTCGGTAGCGACCCGTTTACCTTTCAGGTCTTTCAGGCTTTTAATGTCGCTGTCTGCCCGAACACCATAACCGGTGTTATACATGGGCATTCCACCAAATACGAAACGCAAGTTTTCCACTGGTTCATCATAGCCAGGACCACCCGTACGGGCTAGATAGACGTCAGGTGAAGCGATTAAACCAAACTCAAGCATGCCAGTTTTTAATTCAGGCATCCACGCTTGTGGACCAGCCATGGGACGTACATTGGCAGAAATATCGGTGTAATCAGAGATAATTTTGGCAAACCCTGTTCCAACCGTATGATATCCGCTTCCAGTAGCGTGCGTACCAATGGCAACGGTTGTATCGATATCTTTCTCTGCACTTTCGCCATCTCCGTTATTGGAACCCTCTTGTTCTGAAGCACCCTCTTCTGCTGGAGCAGGAGACTGACTCTCCTGAGTGCCCCCACAAGCAGCCAGAACGAGGACCAATGAAAGCGATAAGATCAACATCATCCATAAACGCTTGCCCATTGTTAAATTAACCCCCTAGAGTAATTGTTTTTTCGACTTAACCCTTTCTGTTTACTTCGATAAACATCGTTTTATGAACGCGTTTATTGCTGCATTACATTCCCCCTTCGCATATTTTTATAAATTATAAATATTTTAATTAACAAAATTAACTAAATTGAAACAAATATATCTTTACATAAAAAATAACAGTATATAGTATAATCATAATTACAATGCTTACTAGGTGCAATATAAAAAATTAACAAAACAAAAGGGTTAATTGGATATTAATTGAATTGGAAAGTTAACTAAAAAATAGCTTATTATCAATCTTATTGCAATTGATATTAATAATAATACCTATTGATGCTATCGATAGAACATTTTTTCGAAAAAGTTTGTGGGATGATGGGTATGATCAAGCACTCGGCTACACACCGGTATACAATCCACACGGTAAAAAATGCCTTGCAGATTCTAAAATTGTTTTCTAAAAATAAGCCGGAATGGACCCTTACCGAGATTTCCACGGTGTTAAAAATTAACATTAGTACAGCCCATCGTCTTCTTGCCACCCTGGAGCAGAAAGACTACCTACGGCGCGATAAAAAAACAAAGCGGTACAGGCTAGGCGATAAGTTAATACACCTGGCCAACGTTGTAACCTCCACCATGGAAATCCATCGAGAGGCTGAACCCATCTTAAAAGATTTAGCCCAAAAATTGAAAGCAGCCGTTCACTTAGGCGTCTTGGAAGGGACGGAAATCGTCTATTTAAATATTATTGAAACCCCCCTGCCCACCCCTCTTAACTCATTTATAGGTAAGCGCAATCCTTCCTATTGTACTGGCTGCGGGAAAGTGATGTTAGCCTTCCAAAAGGAGGCTGAAAAAATAAAGTTGATTCAAAAACTGGAAAAACAAGGTTTTGTTCCCTATGGGCGTAATACTGTATCCACTGGAGAACAACTCTTAAATCAATTGAAACAGATTCGTCAACAAGGCTATGCCCTCTGTATTGATGAATATTTCGAGGGATTTAGTATTGGAGCTCCCGTCTATGATTATACCGGAGAAGTGATTGCTGCCATTAGCGCCACTGGCCGAATGCACCACATGAAAGAGACGGATTTCCCCACCCTTATTCATGAGGTGATTAAAGCAAGTCAAAACGTTTCAGAGAAGCTGGGCTATATTAAATAGATCATATTTTACCTAAATTTTGGTCCAAAAAAGCGAGGACCGCTAATCCCATCTCCAAAAGCTAAAGGGGATGCGATTACGGTCCTAGTTTTCTCTTTCAGACTAAACAAGCAGAGCTAACATGTTACCAACTGAAATCTAAAAGAACCCACCCACCGCAATGACAGCTCCATCAAACACATCCTCAACCACTTGAACAAAAGTTTGGCACGTTTTGTCCATGTCATTCCTAAGAAGTATTACTCATCGAGCAGATGCTAGATTACTTTTCAACCCACATTTTCTCAAGTGTAAACATTGCGACTCGCGTGGTATAAAATCCTGTATTGACCTAATGGTCATCCCCCTTAGGGATGGATTCCTACAAACCATATGAACCGGGATGACGTGAAAATAAAAATAAGACCCCCTAGTCAGATCGACTAGAGGATCTGTAACTATCTGTTTATCATTCTCTTAAACAACAGGTGCGCATTTGCGCATTAATATAAGGCCTCTACCAACTTGGCTTTCATCTCAAAGCGCGGCAATGTGCCTTTAGGCACCAATTGAA
>CALFAC010000005.1 GCA_937927935.1 uncultured Bacillaceae bacterium | reverse complement strand
GTAATCACGGTCAGGTTCAAGCGTCGCCAAAGCCGCAGGTTTTAGCAAAGACTTCAGCGTCACCAGCGGCACACGTCTTCCGTTTTGTCCGCAGTTCGGGCAATTCGTTTTCATCGTTCCCTCACGGTTTGTCGGAGCACAACAGTCCATTGTAATCGCACCTTTCATGCGAGCAACCGAGCATCATCTTATGGTTTTCATCCCATTATTTCTGCATGATATTATCACATGACAATGAAGGCAAGCAAACAAACCATTAGAACGTGAGCATCACGGGCGGGAAAATAAATCATGTCTGCGAAATTGGAAAATATTAGTAGTTCGGACGAAAGGGAGCAAGAAAACGGAACTTTGGGAAATGCCTAGGATAGTCGATAATCGTTCTGACAGTATTGAATACCTGAAAACAACAAAACAACCCTTATAAGAAGAACTGAAAACTTTAACGCTTTAAACTATGAAACCTCGAACACTTAAAATATAGACAGACAATTATACATCCGTATACTAGGAAACAGATGTTCTGCAGAACAAAAAATAACTACAAAGAGGGGTAGACAATGGAGAGTCAGGAGCTTAAGTCGATGGAGATTAATAAAGAAAAACTTAAGCAAATCACCTTTATTCTCTATCAATCTTTGTATAAAAAACCTACTACCAGCGTTGAAGAACAGGAGGAGGGAAAAATGGTTGAACAACGATAAATTTGTCGCATTTTATATTCGCGTATCAACTGACCGACAAGCCCAAGAAGGTTATTCGCTTGATGCCCAAAAGGAAGAAAATCTTGCATTAGCCAAACGTATTTTTGGTCCCGATGTTCGTTGGGTAATCTATGCTGACGAAGGAAAAAGCGGCAAAAATACTGACAAAAGACCCAATTTACAACGCATGATGCAAGACATCAAAGCAGGCAAAATACAAGCGGTAATCACATACAAAGTGTCTCGTCTGAGTCGTTCACTGTCTGATTCCTTAAATTTAGTGGAACAAATTCACCGAGCCAAAGGATACTGAATCCGAAGCGTATGAACGGATGGCTGAAATCCGAAAAAGCATAGAAGAAATAAAAAACGCCCTTGCCTCAATTCAACACAACAATCGATCCTTTGAACCGTGGCAAAAGAAAACCATTACTATTGATCATGTGCGTTCTCAACTCTCGGATTTCCTGGAACTGTCCCGAAAGTTAGAACCGACGGAATTCAGACAGTTATTGCAGGCTTCCATCGAAAAGATCGAGGCTTCGAAATATCATTTGAAAAATGTTCACTTTTCCTTTATTGTCTATATGCCTGAAGATCCAACGGATCCTCGGGATCCGTTACTACATATCCACGACAAGCCCTCTATCCTTCTGCGGGCTATTTATTTTAAACATTCCCATCACCTATTTGTGGTAAGGTTCCCCCCGATTAATTTTAAACGAGCGATAGATTTGCTCCAACAGGATTAAACGCATCAATTGGTGGGGGAAGGTGAGCTTGGAAAAGGAAAGCCGCAGGTTGGCCCGACTCAACACCTCTTTCGATAAACCGTTTGAACCGCCAATGACGAAAACCACTTTGCTCTGACCGTACAGGGCCAGCTCCTTCAACTTGGAGGCCAATTGCTCCGAGCTATACGCCGTTCCCCTTATATCTAAAGCGATCACATACTGATCCGGCTTAAGGTGGGCCAGCAGCTCTTCCCCTTCCTTTTGTTTCACCCGGTCCAGCTCTTCTTCACTTAAACGTTCCGGGGCTGGCTGGTCGGCCACTTCCTGAATGGTTAAGGAACAGTAGGGTTTAAGGCGCTGGGCAAAGTGGGCGATCCCCTCTTTTAAATAAGCTTCTTTTATTTTTCCCACGCAAAGCACCGTGATCTGCATGCTCTTCCCTTCCTTATGAACAACTACCTGGTGAACAACTGTAGTCCCCATTATCAATTTATCCACATGTTTATCCACAAACTGTGAACAATGGTGTGAATAAATCTAACCAATGAAAAGGGCAGGCCTTACGCTTAAAGCCTGCCAGCCTATTAACATCCATCCTGAGCGCACTGTTAATGGGACCTCGCGCCTGAGTTTCCCCTTAATGATCTTGCTTGGCTTCTTCCAAGGTAAGTTTAACCTCCAGGGGAAGGCCATCCCGGTAAACTTTCAGCGTGATGGTATCCCCCACCTTGGTGCTGTTGTAAAGGAACTTGCGCAAGGCGATGCCGTTGTTCACCGGTTCTCCATTGATGGCCACAATTACGTCCCGCTCCTTAAGGTCCGCCTTATCGGCTGGGGACATGGGCATCACCCGCGTCACCACAATGCCTTGATTGACATCGCTGGGCAATTTTAATGTGTTTTGCCAATGATAACTGTCAATGCTGGTTAGATCCATCCATTCAATGCCCATAAAGGGACGCTTCACCTTGCCGTAAGCCATTAAATCTTTAATGATGGGGATGGCATCATTGATGGGAATGGCAAAGCCCATCCCTTCCACAGGCGTGCCTGACGAGCCGAACAACCCTGACCGATAACCATGTTCAGCGATTTTCAGGCTGTTAATGCCGATCACCTGACCGGCCACATTAACCAGGGCTCCACCGCTGTTACCTGGATTGATGGCAGCATCGGTCTGAATCACGTTCAACTCCCAACCGCCATCCACTTCAATGGAACGTTCTTTGGCGCTGATGATGCCCATGGTGACCGTTCTGGAAAAATCGAGACCCAATGGGTTGCCGATGGCAATGGCCGGTTCCCCGGTGCGTATGGCATCAGAGTCGCCAAACTCAGCCACCGTGGTTACGCCTTTATCATCGATGCTTAAAACAGCAAGATCAGATAAGGGGTCAGCGCCCACCAGTTCAGCCCGAACGCGCTCCCCATCGCCCAAGGAGATCTCCACCGCTTTGGCCCCTTGGATCACGTGATAATTGGTGACAATATACGCTTTGCCATCACGCTTTTCAAAAATGACGCCGGAGCCTGTGCCCCGCTCCACATCCTGAATCTCCTGTTGGAAAAAATCGGTGGTTTGCTGAATATTGACCACACCCACAATGGCCTCAGAAACTTTTTCCACCACTTCGGTAATATCGGTATTCACTTCAATGGAGGTTCGCTGATATTCGGCAGGTGCATCTCCAATCCTACTTGCGGTATCTGGTGATGAATTGCCTCCACTAGCCGGCCAAAGCCCCCAGTCGGCAAACACAGGCATCAGGAGTAAAACAATGATCCCACCAATCACAGCCGATATGAGGGATGACAGCCATACCCTGGGCTCTTTTCTCCTTCTAGGCTCTGGATCAAATCCCTCATCATAAAAACCCATCGTTTTACCAACCTCCTGCCGGTAAGGATGAAAAGCCGCAAGCTTTACCTGTTTTTATCATTTTTCTTCCATTATACCATTTTAGTCCAAGGGAATTTAAGTTAAAACAATTGCCAATTACACAGCCACTAGCGGAGTGGGCTGATCAGGATAGGTATCGTGCAGCACCACCTGACCGTTCACATCGATATCGGCTTCCTTCAGTATCTGCTCCACTGTCATGCGGGCCAACTCCCGCATGTTGTTATCCTGGCTGAGATGGGCCAGATAAACCCGCCTGGTCTCATCCGATATAATTTCAGCCAGCGCTTCTCCGCTGTCTTCATTGGATAGGTGGCCCACATCACTTAAAATACGCCGCTTAATGCTCCACGGATAGCGGCTCATGCGCAGCATCTCCACATCGTGGTTGGCTTCAAAAATTAAAACATCGCTGCCGCGTAAAAGAGCCTTGATCTTGGAGCTGACATAGCCCAAGTCGGTGGCAACGCCCAGCTTCTTTCCCTGATGATAAAAGCAGAAGGACATGGGTTCGACAGCATCATGGGACAAACCGTACGATTCAATCTCCACATCGCCCAGGGTTAACACCTGCCCCCGCTCAAAGTGAAACTTCTGATCCGTATCGATGGGTCCACAAATCTTGTCCAGTTCCATCCAGGTTTTCTCGTTGGCATAGACGGGAATTTTATAGCGGCGGGCCATCACACCCAGCCCCTTAACATGATCCGCATGTTCATGGGTAATTAAGATGGCATCCAAATCCCGGGGATCCTGCCCGATTTGACCCAGCAGCTCTTCCAGTTTCTTACCCGTTAAGCCTGCATCAACCAAAAGCCGCGTCTGTTCCGTGCGAATATAGATGGCATTGCCCGTGCTGCCGCTGGCCAGGATAGAATAGTGTAAGCTCATCCTGCATCACCTCATCCGTCTGGTTAGGGTCCAATTCGATTGCTCCTGTGTAGGCATTGACATAACTCACTTTGGTGAAGCCATCATCTAAAAACGTGATGCGCCAGGTGGGGGTCAGCACCTGCTGCTGGGCATCATAGGGATGGCCGTAATAGCCTAATGTAACGTCAACGATGGTGGCATAAGGGGGAATCACCTGCTGATCAATTAGGGTCAATAGGCCGGAATAGGAAGAGATGATGGGCTGCTTTATCCCTTCCGCCAAAACGCGAAAATAAAGCTGTCGATAGTCCGTCACTTGCTGAGCCTGCTCATTGACCGTCAGCTTCAGTTCACTGATAAAAATGGGCAAATCACCATGATGCTGCACATACCGGATGAAAGAGGGGCCAAAGCTGTCCAAGCGATACGCCTCACCTTGGTAGATATACTTGTTAATAAATTGATCGCGAAATGCCTTTGAATCAAAGGAGCCTTCCCATTGATAGGGAGGGGACAAAACAGATAGGATCATATTCTCCTTGATCTGCACTTTCTGCCCCTCCCCAAAAAACTGATAAACATCGTTTCCTAAACTGGAACTTACTTCCAATTGGGCCAATGATTTCTCCCCTGGGTCCAGCTCTGTATCTAACGTGATGCGATGTAAATAAAGGAGCTCGTCCAATGTATATTCGTAGCTATGGGCCAATTCAGGATGGGCGCTTGTTTTTTGCCACAATTGAAAGCCTAAAAAAAGGTTGAGCACCAAAAACATGACAATCAGCATCCATTTGGTGCTGCCCCAGTTCACGCTGCATTCCTCCCCAGATGGGCGACATCGGTAATCAGCCACCGCTTGCCATCCATTAATTCAATCACCCAGCAAGGTTCATACTTTAGAAGGGAACCTTCCACCGTCTGTTTATAGCCCAAGTTGAACAACCTGATTTGAGAGAGATTAATGCCGTTCTCCTTGAGGGCATCCA
The DNA here is from genome assembly GCA_937927935.1 of uncultured Bacillaceae bacterium. Lineage (GTDB taxonomy): Bacteria > Bacillota > Bacilli > Caldalkalibacillales > Caldalkalibacillaceae > CALFAC01. The sequence continues at coordinate 42,789 of CALFAC010000005.1, read as the reverse complement.
TCACCTCTGCTCCGGATGGCAGCTCATGGGTGTAGCTCTCTATCATTTCCCCCCGCTGTAAGAGGGAACGGGAATAACCCACCACACGACCCAGTTTAAGATCGATATTGAGCGTGCTCAACCGCACACCGGACTCAGAATAAACAGGATAAGTGCCCAAGTATTCCCTAAATTGAAATTGAACAAGCTGGTCACCGTAGGTGATGCGCAGCTGATCAAACAGAAACTCCCTATCCCAGCCCTTATGCTGATTAACAAACTGGACCGCCCGAACGGGGTCCACCGTATCCTGGCCTTGTCTGTCATCAGCTTGATCTAAAGGGGGGTGAAAATAGCTCATGGTGGTATAGTTGCGATCCACTTGTACACCTCTTGGGCCGTGCAAATATAAAATGGTGTTTCCTTTTTCCTCAATCCGTCTGACCAGGGAGGGATCCACAAACAGATAGGAAAGCATATGATGAATGGGAATGCGCTTGTAGCGATAATGCATCTCTTCCATTATGACGGGCCCGTCAGGCACATAATGGGCTGAAGCGTGTAACGCTTCATCCTCCGTTCCCAAAGAGAGGTACCGATCTTGCTCTTTTCCCAATTTAATTAATGTATTGAGCTCCCGCCAACTGAGGTTGGCCACCCGGCTTTCCAACAGCTCCCCATCCGCTTGAACCATGATCAGGGAAACCTCATTTTCAAAACGGGGATCTTGAAAAAGCAGGATTCGCCTCACGGTGACCATGCTGGACTCACCCTCTAAGAGGGGCCAATCCACTCCGTCTTCATCCTGAACTTTAAATAAACGAAGAACGATCTCCAGGGGCTGCTCCTGCCAAAAGTGAAACTCAATGCCTTCGCTTTGGCCAAGAGCCGCCTCCCATTCGGAACGCCGATCGGCTCTCACCGGTTTTAACGGTTCCAATTCCCACTGCCCCATCTGCCGCACCACATACTGATGAGCATGGGTAGAGGGAGGAGCCGCCCGGATTTCTTGAGCCAAATGGAAAACCACCAGATGGGGTTTAAACAGCTCCTGCCACTCTTTGCTCTCAGCCAAACCTTCCAATTGATCGTAATGATCTTGAGTCAAATAATCGTATTGGGGTTGATAAGTCATCAGCTGCCAAGACAGAAACAGACTGAGTAAGACTAAGCCGGCCAAGACCACATTTTTTACGCGCTCCATTAGGATGTCCCCTCCCGTTCCATCAACTTGAGGGGAAGACGGATGATCACCATGGTCCCTTGTCCCTCGTCACTTTCGATTTCAATGCTGCCTTGATGGGCAAGAATTATTTCCCTGGTAATAGACAGGCCGAGCCCCACGCTGCCCTTATCCCGGGAACGAGCTTTATCCACGCGGTAAAACCGTTTAAATATATGTTTCAGCTCCTGTTTGGGAATGCCTACCCCTTCATCTTGGACAACCAGTTTGAGATGATCTTCTTCCTGATTGAGGCGAATCCTGATCCACCCACCGGCTAGTGAATATTTAATGGCATTGGATAAAATGTTGTCCAAAACTTGGATTAACATATCTTTATCCGCCTCAATAGGCGGCAAGTCAGGCTCTATGTCCAAGTGAACGTGAAGGCCCTGTTCTTTCAGCTGAAACGAAAAACGCTGCACCACAGACTGAATTAATTCCCCTAGATCAATGGATCTTAACTTTAATGAGAAGCGTTTGCTGTCAAAGCGGGAAAGCTGCAGCAGTTCATTCACCAGCCTGATCATCCGCTCCGTTTCATGGCTTAATACCCGCAAAAAACGGCGGCGAATGGCCTCATCCTGCACCGTCTCATCCTCAAGGGTTTCTAGATAGCTTTTCATGGTGGCCAAAGGTGTCCGCAATTCATGGGAGACATTGGCCACAAACGCTTTTCGGTCCCTCTCCAGCTGCTCCCGTTCTGTCACATCTTGCACCACAGCAATAAGTCCCTGCACTTCCTCCTGGCGCATCAAGGGACGAATGGTGATTTGAACCACCAAGGGCTGATCTTTGCCCTGCAGATTAAGGAGAAAACGGCCGTCTCTCATCAGCAGAGAGTCTTGGGGCACCGCATCAGGAATATCAAGGACGTCGCTTAATTTTTTTCCCAGCACTTCCTCCTGGGAGCAGTTTAACATCTCTTCCGCCTGAGGGTTGATCAAAATGATGGCCCCCTTGCGGTCAGTGGCGATCAAACCGTCACTCATGTGAATCAAAATGCTTTCCAGTTTGTTTTTTTCCTCTTCAATCTCTTCCAACGCTTTACTGAGACGCTTCGACATATGGTTAATGCCCTGGGCCAACTGACCGATCTCATCTTGGCTGTATACCTTCACCTGTTTGGAAAAATCACCGGCGGCCAATGCTTTAGTTTGCTGCGTCATCTCCTTGATGGGGGAGGTGATGGTGCGGGCCAAAGCGAGCGCTATCACCACGGTTAAGCCCAGGGCGATGCTGCTGCCCCTCAGCAAAAGCTTATTGATCTCTTCCACCGTTTGATAGGTCTCCTCCATGGATGCCATCAGGTAAACGGCACCCACCACTTCCTGGTTGTGTTTAACCGGAATAGACAAAATTTTCATACGATGACCCGTTTTGGGATGGAGACGCACCTCTTCATCCCGGGTTCCCATTAAGGCCCGCTGCACCTCAATCTGGGTGTTACGCTGGCCAATGATGGACTGGTTTTCAAAATTGGTGCTGATCACCACTCCATGACGATCCAAGATTTGAATCTCAGCATGGGGAACAGAGGCAAACATGTTCTCAATTAAGAGTTGGAGCTGCTCTTCTTCCCCATCTTCCTGCAAGGTAGGCTGGGCCAACTGCTGCTGAATGCTGTAGGCGAGAAGCGTGGCCTGTTGGTCCAACATGCGGGTAAAGTTATTTAATAGATGGGTTTCCAAAGCCCGAATAAAATAGGCTCCAAACACCTGCACCGCCAGCATAACCACCAACAGTAAAATCAAAATCAATTTAAAATGGATGCCTTTAAAGATGGAAAGCAGTTTCATCCCTCATTTTCCTTTACCCATTGGCTCCTGCAACATGTACCCGATCCCCCGCTTCGTTAAAATATATTGGGGACGGCTGGGGTCATTTTCCACTTTCTCGCGCAAGCGACGCACCGTCACATCCACCGTGCGCACGTCGCCGTAATAATCGTATCCCCACACGGTAGCCAGCAAGTTTTCCCGTGTTAAAACCTGTCCTTTATGTTTAACGAGATAGACCAACAGCTCATACTCACGGTGGGTTAAATCTAAGGGCTGATCCCCTTTGTAGACGGTGTAGGCCTCGGGATTGATCACCAGTTCCCCTACCTGCCAGGTGTTTTGCGCGTGGCTGTGACCGTCCTGTTCCCACTGACGGCGCAAATTGGCTTTTATCCTTGCCAAGAGTTCCCGGGTGCTAAACGGCTTGGTCACATAATCGTCGGCTCCCAATTCCAAGCCTAACACTTTGTCCACCTCTTCATCTTTAGCCGTCAGCATGATGATGGGCACCTGGCTTTTGGCGCGGATCTCCTGACAGACCGAAAACCCATCCTTTTTGGGAAGCATAATATCTAATAAAATTAAATCGGGTTTTTCAACTTCCGCTTTAAACACCGCTTCCTCTCCATCAATGGCGGTGATCACCTGATACCCTTCCCGTTCTAAATTAAATTGCAAAATATCCACAATCGGTTTTTCATCATCCACCACTAAAATTTTATAAGCCATTAAAAACCCCCTCTAAAACGACCGCAGCCCTGCTTAGCCTTATTCAAAATGGTGATGAATAAAGCTTTCTCTTTTTCTACTATTTTAGTGGAAATGGGTTAAAAAAAACAGAGGGCCCTTTGACCCTCCATTTGATCATCCATTTATCACCCATGTCTCACCGACTAGCGGACAAAGGGTAAGGGGTTGACCGGTCGGCCGTGCTGATGCACTTCAAAATGAAGATGGACCCCCGTGGAATGGCCGGTGCTACCCATGACACCAATGGCGTCCCCCCGCTGCACCGTGGCGCCCGCTTTGACGCGGATGGAAGCAAGGTGGGCATATAAGGTACGATAGCCGTTACCATGGTCAATCACCACGTAATTGCCATACCCCCCGCTGTGCCATCCCGCCCTGATCACTTTACCATGATCGGCAGCCACAATGGTACGGTCGCCTGCACCAGCTATGTCGATCCCGGCATGAAACCGTCCCCATCGCTGCCCATATCCGCTGCTGAGATAACCGCCCCGGGTTGGCCAGATAAACTGTCCTGACCCCCGGGAAGGGACCACTTTGGTCCCCCGCCGAACAACCTTGTCCACGGGCGGCGTCAACACTTCCTCATTGATCACTTGGCGGGATACCTCCCGGCCATTTTCTTTGATCAGCTTATATTCCACCCGTTTTTTCCCCTTTTTCCCTTCCTGGACAACCCGGCTGTTTCCCTTATACAGGTTGGGATCCTCCACCACTTTTGTCTCAAAGGGGATCTCCTCTTCCGCGATGGTGTGCTGCTCCTCCACCACCGTCAGCTGTGCTTCCTCCTGCTGAATGGTTAGCTCATCACCAATTTGCAAGATGGAATCGGCGGTTAAACCCGGATTTAAAGCTAACAATTGGGCTACGCTTAAATCAAAGCGCTGGGCAATGGTGCCTAAGACGTCCCCTTCTTGCACCGTATAGGTTTGCTTAACCTGTTTAGGCTGCGTTAAGCGGCTTAAGAGCTCATCCCGCTCCAACACTTTTTCAGGGTGGACCAGGGCTTCCTCCATGACCAGCGACTCCTTCAAGCGGACAGCCGTTGTCTCATGGGTCCCTGCCTGATTCCCATTTCTGGCCGAAGCCACCGTAACTTGGGCTTTCTGGCCTCTCTCCAGGGCGAATAGAACCTCCTGATCCACATAGTTTAACTTAACCTGCCTCACCACATCGGCCACCGTTTCCTCATCCGGCGCATAGCCGACCAGCTTTCCGTCCAGCATCACTTTGACAGCCTCAGCCTGAACGTGGATCGCCTCTTCCAGACGATTGAGCGTGGCTCGCAAATTGGTGTAGGGATGATACCGCTCCTCAGGGACAAACTCAATCTGCTCTCCCACCTGCACGTCGATGGCGCCATGCTGCTGGCGCGCTTCCTCTATGTATTGATCAAGCCAGCTTTCCACCGCATGGGGCTGTTTCACAACACCGGCTTGTTTTCCATCAACCAGGACGCGATACACCGTTTCCACATTATTCTGATAGTATGTATAACCTGAAGCCCAACCAGCCAGGAGACAAGCAGCCACGATACCCAACACAACCAGGCTTTTGTTTATTTTTTTGCCAGCCCATCGCTGGCCTGCTTGAGCAGTTACCAACCTCTGCTTCAGGGCCCGCCATGTTTGGCGCCCTTTTTGCCATAAACCCATGCTATCCCCATCCTACTCTTTATCCGACCAAAAACGTCTCGTTTCTCCTTTTTTCCCATTATTTTCCTATCAATCTACCATTTAGCCTATTATTTAGTACCTATTAAATAGACGAATTTCTTTTTTAATGTACCATAAATAGACAAGATTGGGCAAGGTTAAAGGAAAAGATTAAATAGAGACTTGCCAAATGGGCCACAAAGAGAGTATAATAACAAGTGTTAGCAGCAAAGGGTAGCGAGTGCTAACAAGACACCAGGATAAAGCGCATCGAAGTTCAATCACTCCATGTGGAAAGAAACTCTAAACATGGCACCCGCTGCCGTTTTAAATGGGGAGGGTCTTTCCTACTGAGGATTGATAAACCGATGTTAAACCACTCCCGCTTCATTGTTGGGAGTTTTTTATTTAAGGCGAAAGGGGGGACAACAAAAGACGCAGTTCACACACTTACAATAGTTAACAATATTGATTGAGGAGGTATTCCTATGGGTAAAATCAATATTGCTATTGCAGGTGTTGGGAGCTGTGCTAGTGCATTACTTCAAGGCATTGAATTTTACAAACAAGAAGATGTGGAACCCATCGGCTTGATGCACTATGATCTTGGCGGATACAAACCGGGAGATATAAACGTTGTGGCCGCCTTTGACGTGGATAAGCGCAAAGTGGGTAAAGGCTTGAAAGAAGCGGTGCTGGCCCAACCCAACTGCGCCAAAGTGTTTTATGATAAGTTGCCGGACTATCCCGTCAAAGTACAAATGGGCCCTGTCCTGGATGGGGTGTCTGACCATATGGCCGACTACGACAAAGAGAAAATGTTTATCACGGCCGACGAAGACCCCGTGGACGTGGCCCAAGTGCTGAAAGAAAGCGGGGCTGACATGCTGGTCTGCTACCTGCCTGTCGGTTCTGAAGAGGCGGTGCGCCATTATGCGCAAGCATGCCTTGACGCCGGTGTCGGCTTTATCAACGCGATGCCTGTCTTCATCGCCTCTGATGAAACCTGGGCCCGCAAGTTTGAGGAAAAGAATATCCCCATCATTGGCGACGATGTCAAAAGCCAAGTGGGCGCAACCATCGTGCACCGCACCTTAACCAAACTGTTTGAAAACCGGGGTGTGATCTTAGACCGCACTTATCAAATCAACTTTGGTGGTAATACGGACTTCCTAAACATGGTGAACCAAAACAGGCTAGCCACCAAGAAAAAATCAAAAACCCAGGCGGTGCAGGCCGAACTGGAGAAGCCCTTAGATCCGCACAACATTCATATCGGCCCCAGCGATTATATCCCCTGGCTTGATGATAACAAGATCGCCTATATCCGCATGGAAGGTAGAGGCTTTGGTCACGTGCCGCTCACTTTGGAGCTGAAACTGTCTGTTCAAGATTCTCCCAACTCTGGCGGGGTAATCATTGATGCCATCCGCTGCATGAAACTGGCTTTAGACCGTAAAATCGGCGGTGTCCTCACCTCCATCTCCGCCTACACCATGAAGTCTCCGCCCGTACAATACACCGATACCGAATGTAAACAAATGGTGGAGGAGTTTATTGCAGGCAGGAGGGAACGTTAATGCGGGCTGCTTTGTTAGCAGCCGGAGAAGGAAGCCGGTTAAGGCCCTATTTTAATGGGCCTAAACCGCTTTTTCCTTTATTGGGGATCCCTCTCATTGTACGCAACCTGCTGGCCCTTAAAGCGAGTGGAATTAACGAGTTTATCATTGTGACGGGCTGCTATAAAGAGGAGCTGGAGTCTTACTTAGGGGATGGACGGAAATGGGGGGTGGCCATCACCTATGTGCATAATGAGAACTGGCAGCTGGGTAACGGCTCCAGCGCTTTGGCTCTAAAACAGGTGGTTCAGCCTGATGAAAAATTTATCCTCCTGATGGCGGATCACCAATTTCATCCCCAAGCGTTTAAGGCTTTTTTAGCCCAAGCCGATCAGGTGGATGAAACGGAAGTATTGCTGGCTGCTGACTTTCGCTTAAACGAGGTGCATGATCTGGACGAATGCACCAAAATTGACGCCGACGGGGATGTGGCTCGCCTCTTGGGCAAAGGCTTAACAACATATAATGCGGTGGACTGCGGTCTATTTTTGGGCACTCCTGCCCTCTTGGCCGCCTTGGAGGAAGCCGCTCTTAGAGGAGAACATCAGCTCACCCAAGCCGTCAATCGGCTGGCAGAAAAAGGTCGGGTGAAACTAAGCCCTGTGCACCATTTCTGGGTGGATGTGGATGATGCGCCAAGTGTTGAAGTGGCGGAAAAGCTGTTCCTCTCTTCTTTGATCCATGAAAAAGACGGCTTTATTTCCCGTCACATTAACCGCAAATTTTCCCTGGCCATCACCCGCCAGCTGGCCAAAACTTCCCTGACGCCCAACCAGGTTACCGTGTTCTCCTTTCTGCTCTGCGTGGTTGCCGCCATCCTATTCGCTTTAGGGCTCCCTTGGGCTGCCGGTCTTTTAGCCCAGTTGAGCTCCATTATGGATGGGGTGGATGGAGAGCTGGCCCGGCTCAAATGGATGCAATCGGCTTACGGGGAACTGTTTGATTCCATCTTGGACCGCTACGCCGATTTCTTCCTGGTGGGGGGGATGGCCTTGTGGTGGTGCCTCAACACGGAGCAGCTTGTTGGGGCCCTTGTGGTCAGCTTACTCGCCTTAAGCGGCCAGCCTCTATCCATGATGATCAAGGAAAAGTTTAAAAATTTAACGGGCCGCACCTTTATCCCTGAGCGGGATGATGGCTTGTTCCATTATCTGCCGGCCAACCGGGATGGGCGCCTGTTTATCATCATGCTAGGGGGAGTTTTTAATCTGATTCCCCTCACCCTCATCATTTTGGCCTTCATCAGCCATGGGCAAACCATCACCCGGCTCATCCGCCTGCGTCAGCAACTGTAATGGGCCGTCAGTAACAAAGCTGTCCAGATTGGTCTGGACAGCTTTTTTCGATGGATATCTTCCTTATGCGTTAAATGCCCTAGGCGTAAATGCCCCGCACCAAGTTGGTCTGCTCTCGACCCGGTCCCACGGAAAAGATGGTGAGGGGAATGCCGCTCAACTGGGCAATCCGTTCCAAGTAGTGACGGGCATTGTCAGGCAGTTCATCTAAGGAGCGCACCCCGGTAATATCTTCCTTCCAGCCCGGCAGCTCCTCATAGATGGGGCGACAGTGGCTTAACACCCTCAAGTTGGCTGGAAACTCCTCCAACACCTGCCCCTCATATTCATAGGCCGTGCATATTTTGACAGTCTCCAACCCCGTCAACACGTCGAGACAGTTGACCGACAGATCCGTGATGCCGCTGACGCGGCGAGCATGGCGCACCACGACGCTGTCAAACCAGCCCACCCGGCGGGGACGACCGGTGGTGGTGCCATATTCATTGCCCACCTCTCGGATGCGATCCCCAATGGCGTCCTTAATTTCTGTGGGAAAGGGGCCATCCCCCACCCGCGTGGTATACGCTTTGGCCACCCCCACCACGCGGTTAATTTTGGTGGGGCCTACCCCAGCACCAATACAGACACCGCCGGCGATGGGGTTGGAGGAGGTGACAAAGGGATAGGTGCCCTGGTCAATATCCAGCATGACGCCCTGGGCCCCTTCAAAGAGCACCCGTTGACCCGCATCCAAAGCATCGTTTAAGACGACAGAGGTGTCCGTCACATAGGGGCGGATCACATCGGCGCAGGCCCGATACTCTTCATAGATCTCCTCAAAGGAGAAACCCTCACTGTTGTACACTTTTTCCAGCAGGCGATTTTTCTCCTCTAAATTGCGCTTCAGTTTTTCCTTAAACAGCTCCGCATCCAAAAGATCGGCCATGCGGATGCCGATTCTGGCCGCTTTATCCATATAGGCTGGCCCAATGCCTTTGCCGGTGGTGCCAATTTTATTGGCCCCTTTGCTGGCCTCTTCCATTCCATCCAGTTTAATATGATAGGGCATAATCACATGGGCCCGGTTGCTAATCTTTAAATTTTTAGTGGAGATCCCGTGTTCATGGAGATAGTTCAGCTCCTCCACCAGTGCGACCGGGTTGACCACCATGCCGTTGCCGATGACGCAAATTTTATCTTCATAAAAAATGCCGGAAGGGATCAGATGCAATTTATATTTTTTCCCTTCAAAAACGATGGTGTGACCCGCATTGTTTCCCCCTTGGTAGCGGGCCACCACCTCCGCCTTTTCCGATAGAAAGTCGGTTATTTTTCCTTTTCCTTCGTCTCCCCATTGGGTACCCACCACAACCACGCTTGGCATAACACACACCTCCGTGTTCAGCCTGCCTGATGGGGGCCTTCTTTTATGCACCGGAAGCCATCGATTCATCATGGCGGCTGAGATTAACAAATTTATTATACTCCTTTAGAAAAGCAAGCTCCACTTTGCCCACCGGGCCATTGCGCTGTTTGGCCACGATAATCTCCACGATGTTCTGGTTTTCCGTCTGGTCATCATAGTAATCTTCCCGGTATAAAAAGGCCACCACATCCGCATCCTGCTCGATGGAGCCTGATTCTCTCAAATCGGATAGCATGGGCCGTTTATCCTGACGTTGCTCCACCGCCCGGCTCAACTGGGAAAGGGCGAGGACCGTACAGTTCAGCTCCCGGGCCATCGCCTTTAAGGAGCGGGAGATGGCGGAAATCTCCTGCTGACGGTTTTCCCGAAAATGGCCTTGAATCAATTGCAGGTAATCGATCACCACCAGGCCTAAGCCTTGCTCCGCTTTGAGGCGACGGGCTTTAGCCCGAATCTGATTGATATGAATGCCCGGCGTGTCATCAATATAAAGCTGGGCCTGAGAGAGGGAAGCGATCGCCATGGTGAGCTTTTCCCAGTCCTCATCCCTAAAGGTGCCGGTCCGCATCCGGTTGGCATCAATATTGCCCTCAGCGCACAGCATGCGCTGCACCAGTTGGGCCGCCGACATTTCCAAAGAAAAGATGGCCACCGTCTGGCCACCCCGTACAGCCACATTTTGAGCCACATTAAGGGCAAAGGCGGTTTTGCCCACTGAGGGACGAGCGGCCACAATCACCAAGTCCGAAGGCTGGAAACCGGATGTTAACCGATCTAAATCCTTATAGCCGGAAGGGATGCCGGTCACCTCTTGGCCTGAGGCGTGCAAAGCTTCGATCCGTTCGTAGGCGGAGCGCAAAACATCTTTAATATGGGTAAACCCGTCCCGTGAGCGGGCATCCCTGATTTCCAATATGCTTTTCTCCGCCTCGCTTAAAATCTCTTCCACATCGTCAGCCGATGTGTAACCGGTGGTGACAATCTGGGTGGCCGTTTTGATCAAGCGACGCAAGATCGCTTTCTCTTCCACAATCCGGGCATAGTACTCCACGTTGGCCGCGGTGGGAACCGCATTGGCCAGGTCGCTTAAATAGCTGACCCCTCCCGCCTCCTCCAGCCATTTCCGCTTGTTTAGTTCTGCGGTCACCGTCACAATATCGACCGGCTCCCCTAGAGCGGAGAGGTCCACCATCGCCTGATAAATGCGCTGATGGCTTGTCTTATAAAAATCTTGAGGGGTGATGAGTTCCATCACCCGGTACAAAACCTCCGGATCGAGAAAAATAGCCCCCAGGACTGCCTGTTCCGCCTCAATGTTATGGGGCGGCGTCCGATCTAGAAACAGCTCGCTCATGATTCCTCCACCACGTGAATGTTGACCGTGGCTGTCACTTCAGGATGAAGTTTCACCACAACGGGATGCACCCCTAAGGTGCGGATCGGTTCGTCCAGCACAATTTTTCGCTTATCAATGGGATAGTTCTTTTCCTTTAACAAGTCGGCAATCTGCTTATTTGTTATGGCGCCAAACAGACGGCCTCCTTCCCCCGCCTTGGCCTTGAGCTGAATGGATTCCTTTTCCAGCTGGGCCGCCAATTCTTGAGCCTGGCGCAGCTTCTCTTCGGCTTCCTTTTTGGCGGCTTCCTGCTCCCTTTGCAGGGCTTTTAAGTTGGCCGGCGTTGCCTCCACCGCCAGGTTTTTTTTCAACAAGAAATTGACGGCATAACCGGTCGCCACCTCTTTCACTTCTCCTTTTTTACCCACGCCTTTGACATCGCTTTTTAAAATCACCTTCATGATGCCTCGCCCCCTTCTAAATATTCATCAATAACCTCTTTTAACCATTGTACCGCATCGGTTACCGTAATGTCTTCCAGTTGGGTGGCCGCATTGGTCAGATGGCCGCCGCCGTTCATTTTCTCCATGATCACCTGTACATTGATATCACCGTAGGAGCGGGCGCTGATGCTGACCCGTCCATCCTCCCCTTCGCTTACCACAAATGAGGCCACCACGTTATTTAAAGAGAGCAGGGTATCCGCTGTCTGGGCCAAAAGCAGCTTATCCAGGCGCTGCTCGCCTTCAGCCACCGCGATGGCAATCTGGCCGCGGTAAAGTTCCGCTCCTTCCACCACACGGCTGCGTAAAATAAAGTGATCCTTCTCTTCCTGAAGCAGTTTTTTGATCAAGGTGGTATCCGCCCCGTGCCGCTTTAAAAAAGCGGCCGCATCAAAGGTGCGGGAGCCGGTCCGCACAGAAAAATGGTTGGTATCCACCATGATGCCGGCCAGCATAGAGGTGGCTTCCAAACGGCTTAATTTCACCGGCTCCTGCTGATACTCCAACAGTTCAGCCACCAGTTCACTGGTGGAAGAAGCGTAAGGCTCGATGTAGACCAAAAGGGGATCTTCAATAAATTCCTCTCCCCGACGGTGATGATCAATAATCACTTTCCGTTCAAAATGATCGAGCAAGCTAGGGGCTAGCACTAAAGAGGGTTTATGTACATCCACTATAATTAGTAAACTTTTGGCCGTCAGCCGGTCAAAAGCCTCTGAGCTGGAGATCAATTTGGCTCTCAAATCCCGATCCCGCCTGATCTCAGCCAGCAGGTTGGCCACAGCTGGATAATCGTCGTCATCAAGGACAATATACCCTTCCGTCTGATTCATCTCTACCGCCTTTAACATGCCAATGGCGGCGCCAATGGCATCCATATCGGGATCTTTATGCCCCATGATAAAAACAACATCGCTCTCTTTGATCATGTCCCTAAGGGCATGGGCAATCACCCGGGCCCTCACCCGGGTCCGTTTCTCCACCGCATTGGTTTTCCCCCCGTAAAAGGTGACTTTATCCGGGTAGCGTTTGACCGCCACCTGGTCACCGCCCCGGCCTAAAGCCAGATCGAGGCTGGACTGGGCCAATTCGCCCAGCTCAATCAAAGAGGGACTCCCTGCCCCCACTCCGATGCTTAAGGTGATGGGAATCTTGTTGTGACGGGTTAAATCGCGCACCTTGTCTAAAATATCAAATTTGGTTTCAATCATTTGACGCAAGCTTTCTTCATTGAGGACACCAAAAAATTTGTCGGCTGCGGTGCGCCTTAAATACATGCCGTGCTCCTGGGCCCAACGGCTGATGGTATTGGTCACCCGACTGGTTAAAACAGCCCGCCGCTGTTCTTCCAACTCCTGCGTCGCCTCTTCCAAGTTATCCAAATGGAGGTGAAGAAGAACCACCTGCTCCAGCTGGTATTTTTTGCGGAGGTGATGATAAGCGGTATTATCAAAGAAATAGAGCAGCCGTTCCTCCGGATAACTATACACCTCAAACACCTGCTCATTAAAGCGCAAGGGACCCTCTTTCTGCTCCTTAATCAGCCAGCCTTCCAAGGAGGGCCATAGCTCCAATAGATTTTGGCCCACCAGGGTCTCATCGGTATTAAATAGGCGGGCCGCATACGCATTGTGCCATTCAACAGACCAATCTTCATTATATAAAACGATGGCCACCGGAAGCTTGGTGATCACATCGTGACCCGTTTTGCGCACCCGATGACGTAACGTGGAAATATAACCTTCAAAATCTTTGGTAAACTGCTCTTCCGTTCGGCGCTGCCAATGCAAAATGGCAGCCAGCACCACTAAATTGATGAGAGCCAGATACCATACATGCCAGGCTAATAGAGCGAGGGTGTACAGCCCAAAGAGGGGAAGGGCATACCGGTGGTATCCTTTCAGAAAACGATGGATAAACCTGGGCATTCTCTCAGCTCCTTAAGGCATGATTAAGGCGTTCTTTTAAATTGAATCCCAAATCGATAATGCCCACGATCCTGATCAAACTGGCGATAAAGGGTATGAAGGAAAGGCCGGCCAGGATAACCACCAGCGCACGGTGAATCCCTTTAAGATAAAAAAAGTGGGCAATGAGGGTAAGACCCTGAATCAACAGCAGAATTTCCAAGACAAAGTGTAAATTAATGACGGGCATATAGAGCTTGCTCTCTTGATCAACCAGCTTCACCAATAAAATGAAGAGGGCAATCAGATAGTAATAGAGGATCGCTTTGGGAAAATTCCATTGCCTAAAAGGGACAAGGGGATTTACCTCCACCCCCATCGCCTGAAAAATGCGGCGAGCAGCAAAATGGTTTAAAAAAGCAAGGACGGTGGAAAACAAAATGATCCAGCCTGGAATCAGCTGGGTTAAGAGTTGGACAACCTGCTCCGTCATCTCCTCCACATTGCCGCTGCCAGGTTGAGCCAACAACACATTGGAATTGGCCGCCATATGCTGTTTCATGGTCTGCTCAAAGTATTCAAAAATATTAAATTGGAACAGGAAATACGCCAGAAAAATATAGAGTGCAAAGTTAATCAGATAGGTTAACACTCCCGTTAAAACGGGAATAAACGGGCCGGCTTTCAATTTGTAATACCAACCCATCACCGCCCCCACACTGGTGGCTAAAACGGTGAGCCAGACCAATTGGACCGGAATGAATAAGAGAGACAACCCGCTGCATAGCACACCTAACAGTATGGCTTGTCTTAGGCCCATCCTCACCGTTTGATAGATGTATGGCAGGGGCAATAAGATAAAGGCGAGTAAGCCCACTAGAGGGAGATAAACGGTGATGGCCAAAATGATCAGATAGATGATAATGATGGCCGTCCCTTCCACCAGCTTCCGTTTGGGTCCAAAATTTTCCATATTTCTCCTCCAGTTTATAAGCGAACTTGACCCCGACTAAAACGCTTTACCATTATAAGCTAACTTGGCGGATAAAGCAAAAACAGGAATCCCCAGACCATGTAGGGAATTCCTGTTTTAATCCGCAGTTAATCAATTGTATAGGGTAACAACGCCATTTGACGGGCACGTTTGATCGCTCTGGTCAGTTGACGTTGATATTTGGCTGATGTTCCCGTTACACGGCGGGGTAAAATCTTGCCTCGCTCGCTAATAAATTTTTTGAGCAAATCAACGTCTTTGTAATCGATCTTCTCAATTTTATTCACGGTAAAATAACAGACCTTCCGCCGTTTGCCACGGCCTTTGCGCGCCATCGTACTCCCTCCTTTTTCCCTTTAAAAAGGCAAGTCATCTTCCGAAATGTCAATGGGCTCTCCATCACCTGCAAAGGGATCATCGTCAAACCGGTTCTCACGGCCACCTAAGGGGTCTGATCCAGGGGGAGCTGCATCGCGGGGCCCTTCTAAAAACCGGACGTTATCAGCCACCACTTCGGTGACATAAACACGACGCCCCTCGCTATTTTCATAATTGCGGGTTTGCAAACGTCCTTCCACCGCTGTTAAGCGTCCCTTTTTTAAATAGTTGGCGCAGGTTTCGGCCAAGCCGCGCCAGGTGACGATGTTGATAAAATCGGCTTCCCGTTCTCCTTGTTGATTTACGTAAGGACGGGAAACGGCTAAGGTAAAGGTGGTGACGGCTACACCGCTGGGTGTATAGCGCAGCTCTGGATCACGGGTGAGACGGCCAATCAATACAATCCGGTTTAACACGAGATACCCTCTCCCTTATAAAAAACTACTCGTCTTCCCGAACCACCAGGTGACGGAGCACACTGTCGTTAATGCGCAATTGACGTTCCAGTTCCCGAATGAGATCAGGTCCGGCCTGAAACTGAATAACGGTATATACGCCTTCAGTATATCCTTT
Organism: uncultured Bacillaceae bacterium; assembly: GCA_937927935.1. Classification (GTDB taxonomy): domain Bacteria; phylum Bacillota; class Bacilli; order Caldalkalibacillales; family Caldalkalibacillaceae; genus CALFAC01. The sequence continues at coordinate 27,389 of CALFAC010000005.1, read as the reverse complement.
AATTTCATAGGCCAATCTGCGCTTGCCCATCAAATCGGTTTTTTCCACCTGGCCGCCATTGTCGGTAATGATGGCCACCACGCGGTCATTAACCGATTTTACCGTCTCTTCATCAAGGTCAGGGCGCACGATGTACATCAGTTCATAGGCACGCATCGCCTTCACCTCCTTCTGGACTAACGGTCCCAAAAAGGGACAAGGAGCAGAACATATGCTGCTTGCATAAAGCCATTCTAGCAAAAAGGGAAGGGGAACTCAACCTATTTTTTGCCGTTTCCCCTTCATTTTCCTCTAAAATTCATTGAAAAGCGTCGCCTTTTTAAGTTGTCCATCCGCCAAGTCCCTTCACACATTAAACCGGAAATAAATCACATCGCCATCTTGGACCACATACTCTTTGCCTTCCAAGCGCAACAGTCCTTGCTCCCTCGCTTCTGCCATAGAACCCGCCTTAATCAAGTCATCGTAATGAATCACTTCCGCCCGGATAAAGCCCTTTTCAAAATCCGTATGGATCTTGCCGGCCGCCTGAGGAGCTTTAGTGCCCTCTGTAATGGTCCAGGCCCGCACCTCTTTTTCACCCGCGGTAAAATAGGTGATCAGCCCCAACTTGCGATAAGTGGCTTTGATCAGCTGGTCTAAGCCGCTTTCAGCAATGCCCAATTCAGTTAAAAAAAGCTCTTTTTCATCGTCATCCAGTTGGGCAATCTCCTCTTCCACCTTGGCGCAAATGACGACCAGCTCCGCTTGTTCTGCTTCCGCTCTCTTTTGGACCTGCAGCACATACTCGTTATGCTGGGGCGCCTCAACATCCTCTTCGCTGACATTGGCCACATAAACCACCGGTTTAAGGGTTAATAGATTAAAGGGTCTTAAAAGTTCCAGTTCATCAGAGGAAAAAGTAATCGACCGGGCCGGTTCCCCCCGCTCAAACGTTTCCTTTAATTTTTCCAGTATGGCCGCTTCTTTGACCGCCTGCTTCTCTCCCGCTTTGGCTGCTTTTTGAACCCGCGTCAAGCGTTTTTCCACCACTTCCAAATCGGCTAGTATCAATTCTAAATTAATCGTTTCCATATCTGCCACGGGGTCCACCTGACCGGCCACATGGGTGATTTCGTCATCTCTAAAGCAGCGGACCACATGGACGATGGCATCCACTTCTCTAATGTTGGCCAAAAATTTGTTGCCCAACCCCTCTCCGCGGCTGGCCCCTTTCACCAGGCCGGCAATATCCACAAACTCATAAGCGGTGGGCACAATGCGCTGGCTTTTGGCCAACTCGGCCAGCTTGTCCAAACGCCCGTCAGGAACCTCCACGATGCCCACATTGGGATCGATGGTGCAAAAGGGATAATTGGCCGCTTCCGCTCCCGCTTTGGTAATGGCGTTAAACAACGTAGATTTTCCTACATTGGGTAAACCGACGATGCCTGCTCTTAACACTTCACTCTACCCCTTTTCTCTTCTAGCCCAAAACAATATCTTTTTCCACAACAATAACCTTTTCTGATCATAAGCGATCCTAACGGGCGCGTCAATTCGCGCTTATTCGGAGTTGGCCGCCGATTGAATCACCCGTTTTAATTTGCGCTCAAATTTGCGGCGAGGCATCAGCACGCTATGATCGCAGCCCTGACATTTGATGCGGATATCCATCCCCATGCGGATCACTTTCCACCGGTTGGTTCCACAGGGATGCGGTTTTTTCATTTCCACAATATCTTCCAATTGGAACGTTTTCCGTTCCATGGCCCATCCTCCCTTATACCTGCCCGTAGCGATCTGACTGATTCCATTATAGTACATTATCTTCCCGCCTGTCACAAGCGGCATGGCCCAAATGTGAAAAGGGAAAGATGGGCTTTACTTCCAGCTAGTTCTGTTTGGTTAAGGGATATAGAAGGATCATGGTGAGCAAAAACAAATTGAGAACACCATAGAGGGGATACAGCACCTGGATCAACTTGGTGAAACCGAAGCTGGTGAGGGGAAGCATCGCCAGAATTAAAATAAGGGCGATCAGCCACCCCGAGACGGGCAGCCATGATTGAATCCGTCCAATCAATCCAAACAGATTGCTCACCGCTGTGGTGTAAACAGCCAGCCAAAGGACCACGGAAACGGCAAAAAGCCATTTCAGGCCAAAATTTTGAAACAAGGCTAAAAGGGGAACCTCCACCTGCTGTATGGTTGAACTGATGGAAAGGAGCGCCTGATTGTATAAAAGGGATAACAGGGCCAAGCAGGCGCCGCTAAAAATGGCCGACACCAGCGCCGCCGTTTTGTCCAATTTGTTGCCTAATACCGACAACACCGCCACCAAAGGCAGAATATTAAGGGCTGTAAAGGCCATCGCGGAAGCGATCGCCTGGGGCATCCCAGGGGAGAGGGGCAGGGGGGCGTCGGCCTCTTTTAAAAGGAAGAGAAGACACGCCAATCCTAAAAAGAGCAGCATCACCGGATTTAAAACGCTATTTAATAACAGAATCCCATTGGTTTCCCGTAAAAAAACGATAAAGACCAAAAACCCCGTTAACGTCACACCCAACCAAAAAGGAAAGTCCCAATGGTTTAGGGCGGCTCCACTGCCGGCCAACATCACCACTGTGGTGGACAAAAGATAAACAAAAATAAGGCCGTCATATAAACGGGCTAAACGGCGGCCAATAATCGCTTCTAAAACAAGACGGTAGTTAACCGCTTTAAGCCTTCTCCCCACTTCCATAATGATGTAGCAGCTGATGGAAAACAGCGCGACGGCCAAAAGCAAGGCCCATTGACTCTTTTGTCCATAGGAGCCAAAAAATTCCCACAGCTCCCTGCCGGAGGCATACCCTGCCCCTATGGTGGTGCCGATGATTAACCAGGCCACCTTGATTCCCGTTAAGATGGAAGACTGATTCATGCCGACTCCCCCTTTTATGGCCAATGGAATGTATAAAAATAGAAAGATGCTCCTATAATGCTAATAACCCCTCTTAACACCATATTGATGGGGAGAAGGAGCTGAGCGGATGAAAAGCACTAGGTCTTCTCCGGACCCCGTTTTCTGTCAGTCATACCTGACAGAAGATTTCGACGTTAAGCTTGCCCATTCTTTATATCTCACCTTATTACCCAAATGGAGCAAATATGACTTCATCCTGCTCTGTGTGGGCACCGACCGTTCCACCGGTGATGCTCTAGGTCCCTTGGTGGGCACCATTTTAAAACAAAAAAAAGTGCCCGCTCTCCATATCTATGGAACTTTGGACGAACCGGTCCACGCCCTCAATCTCGCCAAAACCGTAACGGCCATTCACCTTGATCATCATCATCCCTTCATCATCGCCATCGATGCCTGTTTGGGAAAATATGAACACGTGGGACAAATTAGCGTCGGCCACGGTCCTTTAAAACCGGGGGCTGCTGTACAAAAAAATTTACCCGCCGTCGGCGATATGCACATTACGGGCATTGTGAATGTAGGGGGCTTTATGGAATATTTTGTTTTGCAAAACACCCGCTTATCCATTGTCATGCAGATGGCCACCAAAATTGCGGATGCCATCTACCTGGCCTGTTGTACTCTTCATCAACAGCCTGCCCAACACCCCTTTTCGCAGTCTTCACCGACCCCTCTGTTTAAAAACTAAGAAGCCGGCTGATCAGCTTCAAGCTGACAAGCCGGCTTTAATTTCTTGCAAGGCTTCGATCAGTCGGTCCACCTCTTTTTCCTGGTTAAAATAGCCGAAACTAATGCGCACTGTTCCTTCCGTAGCCGTATTGATGCTTTGATGAGCAAGGGGAGCGCAGTGTAATCCCGCCCGGACTGCAATCCCGTAATACTGATCCAGAATGGTGGCCACCTCATGGGGATTGATCCCCTTTAAATTAAAGGGGATCACGGGTCCCCGGGGCACCTCTAGATCTGGACCGTACACTTCCAGTCCTTCCACCGTTTGCAATCCCTTTAAGCAGTAGCGGGTTAACCGTTCTTCCTTCCCTTTGATCGCCTCCACACCCGTATCCAGCACAAAGCGAACACCCGCATTTAATCCAGCTAAACCAGGTGTATTTAAGGTTCCAGATTCATAGCGGGCTGGCCGTTCTTCTGGCTGGGATTCCAGTTCTGAAAAGCTGCCTGTTCCCCCATGATACAAAGGAGTCAGGTTAAGATGGGGGGCGATATACAGGCCCCCAGTGCCCTGGGGACCGTATAGTCCTTTATGTCCTGGAAAAGCCAGCAGGTCGATGCCATCTTCTTCCACATCAATGGGCAAAAGCCCCGCGGACTGGGAGGCATCCACCAAAAAGGGGATATTATGTTCTTGAGCGATTTGCCCCATTTTTCGAATCGGTAAAATAGCGCCTGTCACATTGGACATATGGGTGGCTGCAATCAGCTTGGTTTGGGGAGTGATGGCTTGTTTAACCTGGTCGAAATCAATACAGCCGTTATGATCAGGTTTCAGCCAAGTGATCTTGACGCCATAGCGATCCCGTATAAAGCAGAGCGGACGCCGAACCGAATTATGCTCAAACAGAGTGGCTAGCACATGATCTCCTTCCTGCCACTCAAACCCTTTGATCGCCTGGTTTAAAGCGGAGGTGGCATTGTGGAAAAAGATAAGGTTTTTTGGCTGTTTGATGCCAAACAGTTTGGCTAAGTTGGTGCGGGTTTCTGCTACCACTTCGGCTGCCTTGGCCGCCAGTTGGTGACTACCCCGTCCCGGATTGGCAGCAAAATGAAGCACCATCTCTTGCATCGCTTCCGCTACACCAGCTGGTTTTGGCCAAGAGGATGCCGCCTGATCAAAGTAGATCATCACTCAATCCCTTTCCCTTAATTTTATGCTGACTAACAGCTGATTAAATCAACCAAGCGTTGCAAATCTTCATCTGAAAAAAATTCAATCTCAATTTTTCCTTTCCTTTGACCCACCTTTATTTTGACAGCCGTCCCCAACTTGCTTTTGAGCTGCTCTTCATAGCGGATAATATACCGATCAGGTTGCTTCGTTTCCCTTTTGACCGATGTTTCACGTGAAACATCCATATTACTCTTTTTAACCAGCTCCTCCAGCTGGCGGACACTTAGCTGTTCCTCAACCGTTCTTTTGGCTAAGCGGCTGATCTCCTGTTTCTTTTTAAGCCCGAGCAAAGCTCGGGCATGCCCCATGGTTAACGCTCCGCTGGATATATATTGCTGCACGTTAGCCGGCAGTTGAAGCAAACGCAAAAAATTGGCCACATGGGGACGACTTTTGCCCACTTTTACAGCCAATTCATCCTGCGTTAAATTGAACGTATCGATCAATCGCTTGTAAGCCATCGCTGTTTCCAAAGCATTTAAATCTTCCCGTTGCAAATTTTCAATTAAGGCGATCTCCATCATCTGTTCATCGGATAATTTTTTGATCACAGCCGGAATGGTCTCTAGACCGGCCTCCAGAGAGGCCCGGTAACGCCGCTCTCCGGCCACAATGTCATACCCTTTAATACTTTTCCGCACGATGATGGGTTGAATCACCCCGTGCTCTTTGATAGATTGGCATAGCTCTTTAATCGTTTCGGGATCAAACGTCTTCCGGGGCTGATAGGGATTGGGCCGCAATTCACTTAATTTAAGCTGAACCACCTGATCGTCATCGTCAAGCTCAATTTGCTGAAAAAGGGCATCTAAACCTTTGCCTAACCTTTTAGACATAGGCTAAGCACCTCCTTAGCCAATTCCATATACACTTCCGCCCCCTTTGAGCGAGGATCATATTCAATAATTGCTTTTCCATGGCTAGGTGCTTCACTTAGGCGAACATTGCGGGGAACAATGGTTTGATAGACCTTTTCTTTAAAATATTTTTTCACTTCTTCAATCACCTGAAGCCCCAAATTGGTGCGGGCATCAAGCATCGTTAACAAAACGCCTTCGATGCTCAGCTGTTTATTCAAATGGCGCTGAACCAGTCGAATGGTATTTAACAGCTGGCTTAACCCTTCCAAGGCGTAGTATTCACATTGAATGGGAATGATGACCGAATCGGCCGCCGTTAAAGAATTGATGGTTAAAATTCCCAAAGAAGGCGGACAGTCAATTAAAATGAAATCGTAATCATCCCGGACCAGCTGCAACGCCTTTTTTAAGCGCACTTCCCTGGAAATGGTGGGTACCAATTCAATTTCGGCTCCGGCCAGTTGAATGGTGGCCGGTATAATGTCCAGCCCGTCAATGGCCGTCTTTTGAATCACTTCCTGAGGATGAGCATCGTTGATTAAAATATCATAAATGCAGTAACGGATATCCGCCTTATTAATTCCAATGCCACTGGTGGTATTACCTTGGGGATCGATATCAATCAATAGCACCTTTTGACCCAAAGTAGCCAAGCAGGCGCCCAAGTTGATCGAAGAAGTGGTTTTGCCCACACCACCTTTCTGATTGGCAATGGCAATCACTTTTCCCATCTAGTTCACCTCTTTTGCCAAATATAGACCCCCTTGGTCAGTAAAACCAGTTAAAAATTAGCCAAACGGGTCGCCACTACTTGGGAATGCGGATGGTAAATTCATAATAATCATCATGCTCTTGTTCAACCGTTTCCACATTTAAACCGCTTTTCAAAACCATTTCGACAGAATGGCGAATGGTGTTTAAGGCGATGCGTGTATCTTTGGAATACGCTTTGCGAATCGGCTTTCTCTTTTTCTTGGTCGGGGTCTGGTTTAAATATTTTTCCACCAGGGCTTCCGTTTGTTTTACATTAAGTCCCTGCTCAATAATCTGTTTCAAAAACTGTTTCTGCAGTTCCTTATCTTTTAGAGCCAACAAGGCGCGGGCGTGCCGTTCGCTGATCAGCCGTTCTCGCAACGCATCATGGCACTCTTCCGGCAGGTGTAACAGGCGCAGCTTATTGGCAATGGTGGACTGCCCTTTTCCCAAGCGCTGTGCCAAACTTTCTTGCGTGAGGCCATGCAGCTCAATTAACTTTTGGTAGGCCAGGGCTTCTTCAATCGGGGTTAACCCTTCCCGCTGCAAATTTTCAATCAAGGCCACGGATGCCGCCTGCGTGTCATTCATCTCTTTGACGATGGCCGGTATGGTTTTAAGTCCCAATTTGGTACAGGCCCGCCAGCGCCGTTCTCCGGCAATCAGTTCATACTGATCCTCGCCATATTTCCGTAAAATGACCGGCTGGATGACCCCATGGGTTTTGATGGTTTGGCAGAGTTCATCAATTTTACTTTCATCAAAAACGGAGCGGGGCTGGTAACGGTTGGGGATAATTTTATGGAGAGGAATGGCCTTAATCTCTTCACCTTCCGATTTTTCTGCCATACCAAAAAAACGAGATAAGTGCTCCCTCATCTTAATCTGACACCACCTAAACCATCCAATATTTGTCTACATATAAGATTCTCCCTTTACGGACCACTTTCCTGCCGGAAAAAGGGAATCAAAAAAATGTTTCACGTGAAACATTTCTAAAAGGGCAGATTGGCGCCCAGACAATTAAACTAGCCCAATGGTTTTTTAGCAGGCAAGCCAGGTTGGCGAGGATACTTTTTCGGTGTCGGTTTCTCTTTTCTAATCACGATAAGCTGGCGCTGGCCGGCATCTTCAGGCAATTCAAAGCGATGAACCACCTCTAGGGCTCCCCCCAGGGTGGCCAAAGCCCGCTTAGATTGTTCCACTTCAGCCAGCCCCTTAGAACCTTTCATGGCGATAAAAGATCCGCCCACTTTGGCAAAAGGCAGGCACAACTCGGCTAATACCGGCAGCTGGGCAACCGCTCTGGCCAAAACTAGATCGTACTGCTGTCGATGTTCTGGTTTATGCCCTGCCGTTTCTGCCCGGTCATGCAGCAAGGTGACTCCTTTAAGATTAAGGCGATCCACCAGATGCTCCAAGAAAAGAATCCGTTTTTTTAAGGCATCGATGATGGTCAGTTGAAGGTGAGGAAAACAAATTTTTAAGGGGAGCCCGGGAAAACCGGCTCCCGAACCAATATCCGCCACCCTGCTGATCTTTTCAAAATTAAAATAGAAAGCCGGGGAGAGAGAGTCGTAAAAATGTTTAAGAAAAACTTCTTCTCGCCCGGTAAGTGCCGTTAAGTTTATTTTTTTGTTCCATTCGACCAACAACTGATAGTAGCCTTCAAATTGCTCCCGTTGCCTTTCCGTCAAAGTGAGTTTTTGGTCAAAAAGTAAGCGCTCAAATTGATTGAGATCCATGGGGAAACATCCTTCTCAAGCATTTTTGCGAGCAGGGTTCATCTGTTCTAAATAGATTAACAAGATGGAGATATCAGCCGGACTGACTCCGGAAATGCGGGAGGCCTGGGCAATGTTTAGAGGGCGCACTTTGGACAGTTTTTCCCGCGCTTCATAAGAGAGTCCTTTAATGGAGTGGTAATCAAGATCAGGGGAAAGTTTTTTGCTTTGCAAGCTTTTCATCCGCTCCACCTGTTGGATCTGCTTCTCAATATACCCCTCATATTTGATCTGAATCTCCACCTGCTCAATCACTTCCCGGGGCAATGGTTCAGGAGGGGGAGAGATGCGTTCAATATGGGCATAGCTAAGCTCGGGACGGCGGAGCAAGACGGCCAAAGACACAGCGTTGTTAATGGGAGCGGTACCCGCTTCCTTCAGGATGGCTTGGGTGGTTTCATCAGGACGAGCCTTCTCCTCTTTTAAGCGCTTCAGTTCCTCCTCAATCATCCTCTTTTTCCGCTTGAAACGCTGATAGCGTTCTTCAGAAATGAGCCCTATTTCATAACCCAGCTCAGTCAAGCGTAAATCAGCATTGTCGTGGCGAAGCAGCAGGCGGTACTCCGCTCGAGAGGTGAGAAGGCGGTAAGGCTCATTGGTCCCTTTGGTGACCAAATCATCGATTAAAACCCCAATATATGCCTGGGAACGGTCCAGAATGATGGGGTCTTTTCCCTGCACTTTGCGCGCAGCATTAATTCCGGCCATCAAACCTTGGCCAGCCGCCTCTTCATAGCCACTGGTCCCATTAATTTGGCCGGCAGTAAACAAGTTGGCCACCAGCTTTGTTTCCAGGGAAGGCCACAGCTGATCAGGAACGATCACATCATATTCAATCGCATACCCAGGGCGCATAATGCGGGCCTTCTCTAAACCAGGCACGGAGCGCACCATTTTGATCTGAATTTCTTCCGGCATGCTGGTGGATAATCCTTGCACATACACCTCTTTGGTGTGGCGCCCTTCCGGTTCCAAAAAAATCTGATGGCGGGGCCTATCGCTAAAGCGAACCACTTTATCCTCGATGGATGGGCAGTAACGGGTTCCCGTTCCTTTTATCGCCCCGGTATACATGGGGGCCCGGTGCAGATTGTCCATAATGATCTTGTGGGTCTCTTCGGTGGTATAGGTGAGCCAACAAGGCAGCTGATTGGGATTTCGCTCAGTGGTTTCATAAGAAAAAGCTCGAAATTCTTCATCACCGGGTTGGATCTCCGTTTTGCTGTAATCGATGGAATCGCTGTGCACCCGGGGCGTTGTACCCGTTTTAAAGCGTACCAGTTTAAAGCCTAGTTTTTGTAAATTTTCCGAAAGGCCGATGGCCGGCTGTTGGTTGTTAGGGCCGCTTTCATATTCCAATTCCCCTAAAATGATTTTCCCCCGAAGATAGGTGCCTGTGGTGAGTACCACCGTTTTTGAATAAAAGGTTTGCCCCGTACGGGTGATAACCCCCTTACAAACACCATCTTCCACCACTAACGCTTCCACCATGGCTTGCCGCAAGGTGAGATTGGGGGTGTTTTCCAACGTTTCCTTCATGGTTTGCTGATACAACCATTTATCGGCCTGGGCTCGAAGCGCCTGAACCGCTGGTCCCTTGCCCGTGTTTAACATTCTGATCTGAATGTAGGTTTTATCAATCGTTTTAGCCATTTCACCGCCTAAAGCGTCAATCTCCCTCACCACATGTCCTTTAGCTGGCCCCCCGATGGAAGGGTTGCAGGGCATAAGGGCCACGGTATCCAAATTGAGGGTTAAACAAAGGGTCTGACAGCCCATTCGAGCGGCGGCCAAGGCGGCCTCCACGCCAGCATGACCGGCTCCCACCACGATCACGTCATAGTGTTCGGTTTGCTGATCCATAAAACACCCTCCTTTCATCAAATGGGTTGCTGCTTATTTTCCTAAACAAAACTGGGCAAAGAGCTGATCGATCAAAGTTTCACTCACAGTATCCCCCACAATTTCCCCCAACCGCTCCCAAGCCCGCTGAATATCGATTTGAACCATATCCACCGGCCATCCCGCTTCAATGGCTTTGAGCGCATCCTCCAAGGCTTGCCTAGCTTCATGAAGCAAAGCGATGTGCCGGCTATTGCTCACATAGGTTAAGTCATCTCCATCCATCTGGCCGCTAAATACCTGCTCAACGATTTGCTCTTCCAATTGATCTAAGCCCCGTTCTTCCTTGACGGAAATGTGCACCAGCGGCAGCTGAGGATACCGCTTGCGCACCTCATCAATATCCAATACAGGCTCTAGATCAGCTTTATTGATCACCAGAATAACGTTCATCTCTTTTACCTGTTCCAACAGGGCCACCTCATCATCCCTGAGGGGTTCAGCCTGGTTTAAGACGAACAAAATAAGATCCGCTTCAGCCAAAGCTTGACGGGAACGCTCCACACCGATGCGTTCCACTTCATCCTCCGTCTGACGGATGCCAGCCGTGTCTATCAGCTGCAACGGAATGCCCCGTATATTTACATATTCTTCAATCACATCCCGGGTGGTGCCAGGAATATCGGTGACGATGGCCCTGTTTTCCCGGACCAAGGCATTTAAAAGGGATGACTTGCCCACGTTGGGCAGTCCAATAATGGCGGTTTTTACGCCTTCCCGCAAAATTTTCCCTTCCTCGGCATATTTTAAAAGTTCATCAATCCCCGCCTGTACCTGCTTACATTTTTCCCGCAAAAGGGCTTGAGTAACCTCTTCCACATCATGTTCAGGATAATCGATGGTGACCTCAATATGGGCTAACGTTTCAATCAGGATCTGACGCAGCTCTCCGATTCGCTTGGAAAGACGCCCTTCCACCTGCCTTAAGGCAATCTGCCGAGCCCGATCCGTTTTAGAACGGATCAAATCCATCACCGCTTCAGCTTGAGACAAATCAAGCCGGCCATTTAAAAAGGCCCGCTTGGTAAATTCCCCCGGTTCAGCCAATCGGGCACCATGGTTTAACAGGGCTTGCAATACCCTTTTCACCACAACCAACCCGCCGTGACAATTAACTTCCACCACATCTTCCCGGGTGTAGGTGCGCGGCGCCTTCATCACGGTAACCAACACCTCATCCAGGCGTTCCCCACTGGTGGGATCAACGATGTAGCCGTAATGAATGGTGTGGCTGTCCACATCTTTTAAACGGTTTTTCCCTTGATATACCCGATCGGCCACAGCAATGGCCTCTGGTCCGCTGATGCGGATAACCGCAATTCCAGCCTCCCCCGGCGGGGTGGCAATGGCGGCAATGGTATCCTGCTGCATCACTGATCCTTCCTTCCCATCTGCTTTTGCCGCAGTTTTTCACGACAAGCTAAACATGCTTTGACCACTTATTTGGGCCACAACACCACCCGACGGTTGGGTTCTTCCCCTTCGCTAATGGTTTTTACCCCGGCATAATGCTGCAAATGGGTATGTATAATTTTCCGGTCCGCAGCGCTCATCGGTTCCAAAGTGATCTTCTCCCGGGTGCGGATCACCTCTTTGGCCAGGCGGTCAGCCAGCTGCTCCAAAGATTTGCGGCGCCGTTCCCTATAATTTTCAGCATCAACAATGAAACGAACCCGTTCTTTTTGACCTCGGTTAGCCACCACATTGGTTAAATATTGGAGGGCATCCAAGGTTTGCCCCCTCTTGCCAATGGCTAAGCCCAGCTCTTTCCCCTCCAAATTGATCAGCACCTGATCTTTTTCCTGCTTAACATGCACTTTAACCTCGGATAGGCCCATTTTGGGCAAAACCGCTTCTAAAAATTGAACCCCTTTCTCCACATTGGGAAAAAACGGGTTGGGATCACCATGATGAACTTCAGCTGGTAACTCTTCCTCTTTTATTTCCGCTTCAATAATAGCCGGCTTGGAAAGGAAACCTAAAAACCCCTTGCTCGGCTCTTGAATTAGTCGAATCTGCAGTTGATCTTGGGTGACCCCCAGTTGACGAGCCGCCTCTTGAACCGCTTCCTCCACCGTTTGACCCTTTACGGTTACCTTTCTCACTTGCTGGCAACCTCCTGCTTTAATTTATACATATCCCGCATCAGATAGGACTGGACGATGGTAAAGAGGTTACCAATCACCCAGTACAGGGCTAAGGCAGACGGGAAATAGATGGCAAAAATCCCGATCATAAACGGCAGGATGATCATCACCACTTGCATCTGAGGATTGGTTTGGGCTCCCATCACCTTTTGTTGAACATAAGTGGTTAGCCCCGCCAAGATCGGCAATATATAGTAAGGATCAGGAGAACCTAAATCTGCCAGCCATAAAAAGGAGTGGGAAGCAATATGCTCATTGCGCATGATGGCATGATAAAAAGCAATCAGAATGGGCATCTGCACCAAGACAGGCAAACAGCCAGCCATGGGATTGATGTTATGTTTTTGAAACAGCTTCATCATTTCTTGTTGCAGTCGCTGCTGATCCTTTTGATATTTTTCCCGCAGTTTAATCATTTCTGGCTGCAATTCCTGCATGATTCGTGAGGTCTTGATCTGCTTAACCATCAGCGGCAGGATCACCAAACGAAGCAAGATGGTGACCACCACGATGGACCATCCATAGCGATCATATTGAGGATCACCGGTGGTGTTAAATAAACGGGCAAAATAATCCAGAGACCAGGATAACGGATAGACAAAGTACTTATCCCAGATGCCATTTTCGGGATCAATGGGTTCTAACTGTTCATAACTGCATCCAGTGAGCAAAACAATCAGTATCAAGGCTCCCAAAGCCGCTTTCCATTTTGACGACAAGATTATTCCTCCTCACCTTCCCCAGCATCACACCGTCAGGGTAACGGATCAAATCCACCAGGGTGAAAGGGATGGCATTTTAAAAGACGCTTAAGCGTTAAATAGAAACCTTTTAATAAACCATAAGTCGAAAAGGCCTGATATGCATAGTGGGAACAAGAGGGATAAAACCGACAGGTTGGCCCTTTAAGGGGGGAGATCCATTTTTGATAAAAACGAATTAAGTAGAGTACGCCTTTAACCACCCTTACGTCCCCTTCTCCTGGTCCAGGTACAAACGTCCCTTCTTTAATAGATGGCGGATGCTTTTTACCATTTGCTCAAAATCGGCCTGGCGAGCGCCCAGGCGGACGATCACCACCAGGTCATAACCTGGCTTTATATAATCCCGCTGATTGCGGACTGCTTCTTTCACCAAACGTTTTAACCGATTACGCAACACAGCATGTCCCACTTTTTTGCCTATGGAAACACCCAGGCGAAAATGGGGGACCCCTTCGTTGGGCAAATAGTAGAGGACCAACTCCCGGTTGGCCACAGAGCGCCCTTCGCGATAGACCCGGGCAAAATCATCCTTCCTGCGCAATCGGTACTCTTTTTCCATAGTGTCATAACCCTTTCAGGCCCATTGTACATGTTTTCCGATAGGGGGTGCAATAGAGGACTAATTCTTTTCCCAACAAGATGAAAAAGACCACTGGTTGCAGTGGCCTGGTTAAGCGGATAATACTTTTCTGCCTTTGCGGCGGCGGCGAGCAATAACTTTACGTCCGTTTTTAGTGCTCATCCGTGCCCTAAAACCATGGACTTTTTTACGTTTCCGCTTGTTAGGTTGAAATGTGCGTTTCAATGACCACACCTCCCCGTATCCCAGTACATCAACCACCGCGACAATAAAGTCTAGTGTATTATAAGGATATTTACATAAAAAGTCAATAAAAGATTATGTGGATAATTAAGAGCGCCGTTAGACATTATTTCCCTCTTTTCCACATGTTGATACACACCATCCACCCCTGTGAATGGGTAGATTTTCCCATTTGTGCACATGTGGATAAAAGAAAGAAAACCCGTTGAATTTAAACACATTCTTTGTTATGATAAGCATGCTTTTAGCTTGTGGATAAATGGAAAGTTGGGGTTATTTATACACAGGTTGTGGATAAAGTTGTGGACAATATCCATAGCTGTTGACAATTTCAGCCATATTTATCCCAATATCCACATTATTTAATGATAAAATGCCGCTTTGACGACAAAATTCAGCATCGAGAATGGGCATAAGCCTGGGGATAAAAATTTTGTCTTATTTTCTGTGCAAAGGAGCTTTTCTATGGAAAGCGTGCATGATCTCTGGAATAAGGTGCTCCAAGAAATTGCCCAAAAGGTGAGTAAACCAAGTTTTGAAACCTGGCTGGCCTCAACCGAAGCCCTTTCCCTTGAAAACAACACCTTAACCATCGTAGCACCCAACGAATTTATCCTGGACTGGCTGGACAACTACTATCGGCCGCTGATCAGCGAAACGGTCACCAACCTGACTGGGGTGGAGCTCACGATTAAATTTACGCTGCCCAAGCATGATCCGGTGGAAGAAGTGGATATGAGCATCGCCTTTTCCAAAGCAAAGTCCGCCAAGAAACCACAAGCGCCTCAAGTTGAACAGCAAGGCATGTTAAATCCTAAATACACGTTTGAATCCTTTGTGGTGGGTGCCGGCAATCGATTTGCCCATGCCGCTTCTTTAGCTGTGGCTGAAGCGCCGGCAGAAGCTTACAACCCCTTGTTTATTTATGGAGGCGTCGGTTTAGGCAAAACCCACCTGATGCAAGCCATTGGCCACTATGTCCTGCAAAACAATCCCCAAGCCCGGGTGGTTTATACCACCTCCGAGAAATTTACCAATGAATTTATCAACGCCATTTTGGACAATAAAGTGACTGAATTTCGCAACCTCTACCGCACCGTAGATGTACTGCTGATCGATGATATTCAATTTTTGGCCGGAAAAGAACAGACCCAGGAGGAATTTTTCCATACTTTTAATACTTTACATGAGGAGTCGAAACAGATTGTGATTTCTAGCGATCGGCCGCCTAAGGAGATTCCTACCTTGGAAGATCGGCTGCGCTCCCGCTTTGAATGGGGTTTAATCACCGATATCACCCCGCCTGACCTGGAGACCCGCATCGCCATCTTACGCAAAAAGGCGAAGGCGGAAAATTTGGATGTACCGACGGAAGTGCTCACCTATATCGCCAGCCAGATCAACACCAACATTCGGGAGCTGGAAGGTGCTTTAACCCGGGTCATTGCCTATAGCGCCATGACCAATCAGGAAATCACCGCTGAGATGGCGGTGGAAGCCCTTAAAGATATGATTCCCAACAAAAAGCCACCCGCCCTCACTATCGCCCACATTCAAGCGGTGGTGGCCGAACATTTTAACCTCTCTGTCGACGACTTAAAAGCGAAAAAAAGAACAAAAGCGATTGCCCATCCCCGACAAATTGCCATGTACCTTTCCCGGGAGCTAACCAATTCCTCCCTGCCTAAGATCGGGGAAGAATTTGGCGGAAGAGACCATACCACCGTCATTCATGCCCATGAAAAAATAAAAAAATTGGCTGAACAAGATAGCGATTTTAAAAAGACCTTAAACCAGCTTATCAGCCTGATCAAACACGAGCCATCCTCTTAACCGTTATAAATTTTCCAGCTGTGAATAAAGGGACAAGCCTGCCAACATGTTATTCACATGTGCATAAGCTTGTCCCTTTGCTTTTTTTGGCACCTTATCCACAAATTCACAAGCACTATAATTAATATGACATTAAATTAATATATTTATGCTAAAATGAATAACATATGCTAACTATTTTTTGGAGGTAGACGTAATGCACATTGTCGTGGAGCAAAACAGATTTCAGGAAGCAGTGAATCAAGTGGCCAAAGCTGTTTCCAGCCGCACCACCATCCCCGTTCTAACCGGCATTAAATTGGAGGTAAACCGTGAAGGCTGCGTTTTGACGGGCAGCGATTCGGATATGACCATTCAAGTGACCATTCCCACCCATGAAAATGATAAAGAATTGATTAAAGTGGATAAACTGGGTAGTATCATCCTTCCGGCCAAATATTTTACAGAAATTGTAAAAAAAGCTCCCGGCCAGCAGCTGGAGTTGGAGTTAACCGCTCATAATGTGGTAAAGATTGGTTCCGGCAGTGCTGTTTTTCAATTAAACGGCATCGATGCTGAAGAATATCCCCAACTGCCATCCATCAATGAAAATCAAATGTTTCGCCTCTCAGCTCAGCTGTTTAAAACGATGATTAGACAGACCGCTTTTGCTGCCGCGACAAGCGAAGCACGCCCTCAACTGACCGGTGTCTTGATGAAACTGGAAAATAAAACCTTAACCATGGTGGCCACCGACAGTCATCGCCTCTCTCGCCGTACGGCCCAGACCGAAGCCGATGAGTCTGTTCAGTTTGATCAGGTGATCGTACCCAGCCGCAGCTTAAGTGAACTGCAGCGTCTTCTAGACGGGGAAGAGACCACCATCGAGGTGCTCATTTCCAGCCATCAGCTTCTGGTCAAAACGGACCATCTGCTTTTCTTTTCCCGTCTGTTGGATGGCACTTACCCCGACACTGACCGCATCATCCCAGACAGTTTTAAAGGAACGTTAACCGTTGAGACGCAAGCCATGATTAACGCCTTGGAACGGGCTTCCCTGTTGGCTAGAGACGGAAAGCATGTGGTAAAATTGAACTGCCAGCCTGACCGTTTGGAAATCAATTCAACGGCTCCCGAAGTGGGCCAAGTGGTGGAACAGATCGATCTGGTTCGGTATGAAGGAGAGGAGATCCAGATCGCCTTTAATGCCAAATATATGCTGGAGGCGTTAAGGGCACTGGAAAGTGACCGGGCCGAAATTGGTTTCACCGGAGCATTAAGTCCTTTTATGCTTAAACCAGTTGATCAGGATGATCTGCTTCAACTGATCGTGCCAGTCAGAACCTAAACTTATCTGGGCAAAGGAATGACTGCTCCATGAAAACGGTTGAGATTGACACGCCGTATATCAAATTGGGCCAGCTTTTAAAACTGTGCGGTGTGATTGCCACCGGCGGCCAGGCCAAGGGATTTTTGGCAGAGGGAAAAGTGCTCCTGAACGGAACGGTGGAAATGAGAAGAGGGAAGAAGGTGTATCCGGGCGATCTCGTCCAGATTGACGGCTTTGGCCAAATAAAGGTTGAATCGGCAGAATAGGGGGCAAGGGCGTGTATGTAAAGCGGTTAAGCATGAAACATTTTCGAAACTATGCAGCCCTCTCCCTTACGTTTCAGCCCGGCATTCATCTCTTTATCGGGGATAACGCCCAAGGCAAAACCAATCTGTTGGAAGCCCTCTATGTGCTCTCTTTATCCCGCTCCTACCGCACGGCCAAAGACCGGGAACTTATTCAGTGGCATCACTCCCAGGCCTGGTTGGAAGCTGAGATCGAAAAACAACACGGCAAACTGATCTTGGAGTTGTTTTTCACTTCCCAAGGCAAAAAAGCAAAGCTGAATCATATTGAACGGCGTCGGCTGAGTGACTATGTAGGGGCGTTTAACGTGGTGATTTTTGCTCCTGAAGATTTAAATTTAATCAAAGGCAGCCCCCGCGTCCGGCGCCGCTTTATTGATTTGGAGTTGGGGCAGATTAGTCCCAGTTATCTTCATCACCTGGGACAATATCAGAAAGTCCTTGCCCAACGCAATGCGCTGCTAAAGGAAGCGCCCACCCATGATCCAGCCATGTATGCGGTGTTCACCCAGCAATTAATTGATTTGGCTGTGCCCATTTACCAGAAGCGGTTTCATTTTCTCCGGCAACTGAGCCGCTGGGCTGAAGCAATTCATGGCAGTATTTCCCAGGGAAAGGAGACCATCCAGTTGGTGTATCAACCGACAGCACCGCTGGATGAAAAGATGGAGGCGGCTGAGCTAGCCGCTTCGTTGGCCGAACATTATGCTAGTATAAAAGTAAAGGAGTTGCGGCAGGGGATCACTCTGGCGGGCCCCCATCGGGATGATGTGGCCATCCATGTTAACGGACATGATGTGCAAACCTTTGGTTCTCAAGGGCAGCAAAGGACAGCCGCTTTAGCTTTGAAACTGGCTGAAATTGAATTGATTAAAGAGGAAACGGGAGAATATCCTGTGCTTCTTTTAGATGATGTTTTATCAGAGTTGGATGATAAGCGGCGCACCCATCTTTTAGATGCCATTGGCCGCAAAGTACAAACATTTGTAACGGGGACAAGCTTGGAAGGTATAGACCATTTGCTATTACAGTCAGCCCGTCTGTACCGGGTGAAAGAGGGACAAATTGTAAGGGAAAATTAACCGTCACGAGGGAAAAGAGAGGTGATTGTGGTTGGCAACGCAGGAACATACCTATGATGAAAGTCAGATACAGGTGTTGGAAGGGCTGGAAGCGGTCCGCAGACGGCCGGGGATGTACATTGGTTCAACCAGCAGTAAAGGCTTACACCACATGGTGTGGGAGATCGTTGACAACAGTGTGGATGAAGCAATGGCCGGCTTTTGCACCGATATCAAGGTGACCGTTCATGATGGTGAGGTCGTCACCGTTAGCGACAATGGGCGTGGCATACCGGTTGGAGTTCATGCTCAGACAGGTCGTCCCGCTGTTGAAGTGATTATGACCGTTCTGCATGCCGGAGGAAAATTTGGTGGTGATGGCTACAAAGTATCAGGGGGATTGCACGGCGTGGGGGCAGCCGTGGTAAACGCCTTATCAGAATGGCTGGAGGTCAAAGTTTACCGGGATGGCCATATTTATTATCAGCGTTATGAACGAGGCGTTCCTCAAGGGGATTTAAAAGTGATCGGCGAGACGGAACATACAGGCACCACCACCACTTTTAAGCCAGACCCTGACATTTTTGGTGAGGCGTACCAATTTGATTATGAGACGCTGCGCAACCGTCTGAGGGAGATCGCTTTTTTAAACAAAGGATTGTCTATTGTTTTGCGGGATGAGCGGCAGGAGAAGCCCAAAGAGGAAACCTTCTGCTATGAAGGGGGCATTGCTTCCTTTGTCCAGTATATCAACCGGGCCAAGGAAGTGTTGCATGACCCCATTTACATTGAAGATGAAAAAGATGATGTCTATGTGGAGATTGCCCTCCAGTATAATGATAGCTTTGCTAGCAACATCTTTACTTTTGCCAACAATATCCATACCTATGAGGGTGGCTCTCATGAGGCAGGGTTTAAAAGCGCTTTAACCCGCGTGCTCAATGAGTACGGCCGCAAGCATGGCCTGTTGAAAGAGACGGAAAGCAATCTCTTAGGGGATGATGTCCGGGAAGGGTTAAGCGCGGTAGTCTCCGTTAAAATTCGCGATCCCCAATTTGAGGGGCAAACCAAAACCAAACTGGGCAACAGCGAGGTGCGGGGGATAACGGAGCATCTCTTTGCCAAGCATTTTTACGCGTATTTAGAAGAGACCCCGGCTGTGGCCAAAAAAATTATGGAAAAAGCGCTGATGGCTCAACGGGCCCGGGAGGCAGCCAAAAGAGCTCGGGAGCTGACCCGGCGTAAAAATGCTTTGGAGGTTTCCGCTTTGCCTGGGAAGCTGGCCGATTGTTCCAGTCGGGATGCTTCCATCAGCGAACTGTATATTGTGGAGGGGGATTCCGCTGGCGGATCAGCTAAGCAGGGGCGTGACCGCCACTTTCAAGCCATCCTTCCCTTACGGGGAAAAATTATCAATGTGGAAAAGGCGCGCTTGGATAAAATATTATCCAACAATGAGATCAGGGCCATTGTTACGGCTTTGGGCACAGGCATTGGGGAAGATTTCGACATTGAGAAAGCCCGCTACCATAAGGTGATCATCATGACCGACGCCGACGTGGACGGAGCGCACATCCGCACCCTGCTCCTCACCTTTTTCTATCGCTATATGCGGCCTTTGATTGAACGGGGCTACGTTTATATCGCCCAACCTCCCCTGTATAAAATTTCCCAGGGAAAGAAAGTGTTGTATGCCTATTCCGATCGGGAGCTGGACCAAAAGCTAAAAGAGCTTCCTGCCCAACCCAAACCCACCATTCAGCGTTATAAAGGGTTGGGGGAGATGAATCCGAGCCAGCTGTGGGAAACCACCATGGATCCAGAGAGTCGCACGCTTTTACAAGTGAGTCTCACCGATGCAGTGGAGGCGGATGCCATTTTTGAAACTCTGATGGGAGATAAAGTGGAACCCCGCCGGGAGTTTATTCAGGAACATGCCCGCTTTGTCCGCAACCTCGATATTTAATTGGATATGTAAGATTAGATATTTATATATTTAAGTTAGACATTTAAAAAAGGAAAAGGGGCAGGGGCCCCTTCACCTTACTTACTCTAGTTTAACCATAAAAAAAGAGGAAGGTTTACCCTTCCTCTAAAACCCGGTTGACCCGCTTGGTCAGAAGCTGCATACCGCTTTCCCCAGCTTGGAAGTGGCGCAGCTTTCCTTCTTTATCAAAGACATAGTAGGCGGGCACATACTGATTTTCAAAAGCATCTGTAATTTTATGCTGGTTATCCACCCCGATGGGTTGGGTGATGTTATATTCTTTGGCCACTTCTTTTACTTTTTCAACATCCAGATCATCTTCAGAGCGGGGCATATGGATGGAGACCACGTTGAGACGATCTTTATATTCGTCCCGAAACGCATTGATTTGAGGCATCGCCTCTTTACATAAGTGGCAACTCACTGACCAGAAATGGATCAAGGTAGGTTTTTCGCCCACCAACTGATCCCGGGTCACTTCACCGTTGAGCCACTGAGTGGCGCCATCCAGCTCTGGCATAGGTGTGCGCAGACGCATTTGTATTGCCTCCTTCTATCAAGGGGAAAAAGAGAAGGCTTTTTACGCCTTCTCCCCTTTGTTGCCAGTGCTTCTTTACACTTTGAGGGTTTCTTGACCAGGTTTCCAGTTAGCGGGGCAGAGTCCGCCGGTTTGCAAGGCTTGCAGGACGCGCAGCACTTCGTCTACGTCCCGGCCGATATTGTTGTGGTGAACAACGGCATATTGCAGTTCACCCTCAGGGTTGATGATGAACAATCCTCTTAAAGCAATTCCTTCTTCTTCAATTAAAACGCCATACTCTCTGGATACTTTGTGGTTAGTGTCTGCAGCCAGGGGATATTTCAGGTCACCCAAGCCATTTTTATCCCGGGGGGTGTTGATCCATGCTAAGTGAGTATGAATGGTGTCGGTGGAGACTCCGATCACTTCAGCATCCAGATCGGCAAATTCATCGTAGCGATCGCTGATGGCGATAATTTCAGTTGGACATACGAAGGTGAAGTCCATGGGGTAGAAGAACAGAACAGTCCATTTGCCTTGCTTCATGATGTCGTCCAAAGATACTTTGCCAAATTCCTTGTTTGGCATCACCGCATCCATTTCAAACTTGGGAGCTGGCTTGCCCACTAAACGTTCTGCCATTTTATTAACCTCCTATAATCATCTTTTTTATAGATCTACAGGTAGGGATACCTGTAGGAATACCTGACACTATTTTAACCAAAAATGTGTAGAAAAAACAATTATTACCCCTGGGGATAATAATTTTTATTCTATAATGATTATAATTTGATAATGGGATGATGTCAAATGAATTTAAAACGGGTCAAAACGTTTATCATGACAGTGGAGCATAAAAATTTTTCCCATGTGGCCGAGTTATTAAACATCAGTCAGCCGGCGGTCAGCAAGCAAATTAAGGCGCTGGAGGAAGATTTAGGGACCCCCCTTTTGTACCGGGACACCTTGGAACCGACGGAGGCCGGCCGAATCTTGGTTAGAAAAGGGCGTAAGTTATTAGAGTTATGGCAGGAGATCTATGATCAATGCCAGTCTTTAGGCGGTCAGTTAACCGGCTTAATCAAGATTGGGGCCAGCACCATCCCCGGGACCTATCTGCTTCCCCCCGTTTTGGAAAAGTTTTGGCATCAGTTTCCCCATGTTGAAATCCGGGTATCCATTTATGAATCGGAGCAGGTTTTAAACATGGTGTTGCAGGATCAAATTGATCTAGGTTTTATCGGTAGTCAACCAGCTGAACATGATCATTTAAAGCGCAAGCTGATCGCCAAAGATAAATTGGTATTAATTGGTCCCAAAGGGGCTTCCCCCGTAACCCGTTTTGAAGAGGTTAAAGATGAGCCCTTTATTTTTAGAAGCGAGCATTCAGGAACATGGCAAGCGGTGGAAAGAGGGTTAAATCGCTGGGGTTATTCCCTTAAAGAGCTCCGCTCGGTGGCTACAGTGGAACACACGGAGTCAGTGATCGCCATGGTGGAAGCCGGTTTAGGGTACTCCTTTGTCTCTCATCTGGCCGCTCAAAAAGCAGCCCAAGCGGAGCGCATCACCATCTTGGATGAGCTTCCTTTGGAAAGGCCCTTTTATGCCGTATACCTGCGTTCCAAGGCGAAGCGCAACGTGGTCAACCATATGCTTCATTTTGTTTCCGCCCATTTTGATCAAGCACATGATGCATAATTCCGTTGGCACGGGTAATCATAAATACAGCACAAATTAACACAAGTCTTATTAAAGAGTGAGGGAAGCAAAATGAGAACATTAAATGTGATTGCCCTTGTTTTACTGATTATTGGGGGATTAAACTGGCTTGTTTATGGCTTATTCCAATGGGATGTCGTGGGCGGCATTTTAGGGGGAATGGATAGCATTCTCGCCCGCATCATCTATGTCATTGTAGGTTTAGCCGCTTTGTATTGCCTGCGCTTAATCGGGCTTGTCGGGCAAGAGGAAGTCGAAACCAGTTAAAGATGGTGCCATTAAAGAGAAAGGTTGAGCTGAGGTGGAAAAATATGGAGAAAAAGCCCCTGCTTCATCAACTTTGGGTTAAAGCAGGGGCTTTTTCTGTCTTTTTAAGGGAGCAAAAATCGATTGACACGCATATTATATTCAGGTATGTTTTAAAGGTAAACGAAGGTTTGTTCCGGTCCATCTGCTTTTAATCTTACCTCGGTGACAAACACTTTCAGTTTGAATGAAGGTGTTTTTTTATTTGTATCATGATGCCAGGTATGGGAGCTGCAGGAAAGGAGGGACAGCGATGGTTAAACTTAATGAGCACAACAAGGAAGAGTATACCAACCTGGTGGTTAATGCTTTAACCATGGGTGATGAAAAACAGTTTCGCCAACTGTTTTTAGATTTGCATCCCATGGATCAAGTGGAACTGTTTGGCGGTTTAAACCCACAGATGCGCATGCGGGTTTATAGCTATCTTTCCCCAGAGGAATTTGCCATAGTGTTTCAGGAGTTGGAGCTGGAGCAGCAGAAGGAATGTTTTCAGGAGCTGGATGAAGCTTACCGCTACGTGATGTTGCCCCATATGTCCGCCGATGATCTGGCTGACTTTTTAGGGGAGTTGCCCCAGGAGGACGTGGATACGTTGATCAAGGTGATGGGGCAAGAGGGCCATGAGGTGATGCGGCTCTTAACTTACCCTCCCCGTACGGCGGGCGCCATCATGACCACCGAGTTTATTTCCGTCACCACTCATGATCAGGTGAAAACGGTGATGGAGCGCCTGAAACAATTAGCTCCCAGCGCTGAGACCATCTATTATCTTTATGTGGTGGATGAAAAGGGTTACCTGGTGGGTGTGGTCTCCCTCCGGGATTTGATTATAGCGGCTGAACATGAGCGGATCGAAGAGATTATGAGCACCCGGGTCGTTTATGTTTCCGTGTTAGAAGATCAGGAAGAAGTGGCCAATCTGATTCAAAAATATGATTTTTTGGCGTTACCGGTGGTGACGGAACAAGGTCGCCTAGTTGGAATTGTGACCGTTGATGATGTGATGGATGTGGTGGAAGAGGAAGTGACGGACGATATTGGGGAGATGTCGGCCACTAGAGGCGCGGTTGATCTGCAGCTTTCTTCCTTTGAAGCGGCTAAAAAAAGGGCGCCGTGGATCCTGCTATTAATGTTGTTGGGGTTACTCACTGCGGCCGTCTTCAGCCGCTATGAGGCCACTTTGGATCAGGTGGCCATTTTAGCCATCTTTACCCCCATGATCATGGGTTCGGCAGGAAATACCAGCACCCAAACGTTGGCGGTGGTGGTGCGCAGCCTGGCCTTAGGGGATATTGATCGGGTCGGTATTTACCATCTATTAAAGCGAGAACTGGGCACAGGCATTTTGTTAGGTTTAATTTGTTCCATCCTGCTTTTGATCGTCATCCCTATTCTTTATCAAAACATGATGTTAGGCATCATAGTCGCCATTTCACTACTCACCGCCTTAAGCATCGCCACCATCATCGGTGCAGTGATTCCCCTTTTGATTAACAAGCTGAAAATTGATCCGGCGGTGGCCTCCGGCCCGTTTATTACCACCATCAATGATATTGTGGGTTTGTTCATCTATTTTTCCATCGCCACAGCCCTATTAAATTACCTTTAATCCCTCAATTTTTAACAATCGAGCGGTCTAATTAGTTTAAAGGTTTTTCAAAAAGGTGAACACTAAATTTAAAGAAGTTTCTTAAGGAATAATCACCTGGAAAAGATACCAATTTCTGCACCATATGAGTGCTGCATGCCGCATGGATCATCGGATACACCCCTGTCAGGCAGAGGCGGCTATAATATGATACAATTAAATCTGTTGTAGATTTTGGGACGGAAAGGTATAGGTGGACATTTTTTAAACGGAGGGTATTTAATCAATGGCTGAACAACGCATCATGGAAGTAAATATCGGCCAGGAAATGCGCAACTCCTTTTTAGATTACGCCATGAGTGTGATCGTCAGCCGCGCATTGCCTGATGTGAGAGATGGATTAAAACCGGTGCATCGGCGCATTCTTTACGCCATGAATGAACTGGGGATGACTCCAGATAAGCCCTATAAAAAATCGGCCCACATCGTGGGTAATGTATTGGCTAAATATCATCCTCATGGAGATATGGCGGTTTACGACACATTGGTGCGCATGGCCCAGGATTTTTCCATCCGCTATCCCCTGATTGATGGCCACGGTAACTTTGGATCAATCGATGGTGATGCGGCGGCAGCCATGCGTTACACGGAAGCCAGAATGGCCAAGATTGCCACGGAGTTACTTAGGGACATTCATAAGGAAACCGTCGATTTTCAAGATAACTATGATGGATCCGAACAAGAGCCGATGGTTCTGCCGGCCCGCTTTCCCCAATTTCTGGTCAATGGATCGGCCGGTATTGCTGTGGGCATGGCCACCAATGTTCCTCCCCATCAATTAGGGGAAGTGATCGATGCTTTAAACTATCTGATTGACCATCCTGCGGCGTCCGTCTCCGATTTAATGAAATATATACCTGGTCCCGATTTTCCAACAGGGGCGCTCATCATGGGGACCAGCGGCATCCGCCAGGCCTACCAGACTGGACGGGGCACCATCACCCTTCGGGCTAAAGCGCAGATTGAAACGGATCAGAGCGGACGGCAGCGCATCATCGTGGACGAATTGCCCTTTCAGGTGAACAAAGCGAAGCTGATTGAGCGCATCGCCGAACTGGTTCGGGAGAAAAAGTTGGACGGCATTACCGATCTCCGGGATGAATCAGACCGAAATGGCATGCGCATTGTGATTGAACTGCGCCGCGACGTCAATGCCCGGGTGATGTTAAACAATTTGTATAAACATACCGCCTTGCAAACCACCTTCGGCATTAATATGTTAGCCTTGGTGGATGGACAACCCCGGGTGCTCAATTTAAAGCAGGTGCTAGTTCACTATTTGGATCATCAAAAAGAGGTGATCCGCCGCCGGACCGAATACGACTTAAAGAAGGCAGAAGCCAGAGCCCACATTTTAGAGGGGTTGCGCATTGCCCTGGATCATCTGGATGATGTGATCACCCTCATTCGTTCTTCCCATACGGCTGATGAAGCAAAGGCAGGTTTAATCAGCCGTTTTGGGCTGAGTGAAGAGCAGGCCCAAGCCATTCTGGATATGCGCTTGCAGCGCTTAACGGGTCTTGAACGGGAAAAAATTGATCAAGAATACGAAGAGCTATTGGCCAAGATTGCTGAATTAAAGGCCATATTGGCTGATGAAGGTAAAATTTTAAATGTGATTAAAGAAGAATTAAATGAGATAAAAGAGAAGTATAACGATACCCGGCGCACCGTGATCAGTGTGGAAGAAGAGCTGCTGGAGGAGGAAGATTTAATTCCTCAGGAAGAAGTGATTATTACTTTAACCCACAAAGGATATATTAAGCGGCTGCCCATCTCCACCTACCGCAGCCAGCGTCGGGGCGGGCGAGGCATCACGGGCTTGGGCACCAAAGATGATGACTTTGTGGAACATCTCTTTGTGGCCCACACCCATGATTACATCTTGTTGTTTACCAATAAAGGGCGCGTGTATCGCTTAAAAGCGTATGAGATTCCGGAATTGAGCCGCACCGCTCGGGGGATACCCGTCATTAATCTGGTTCAAATTGAGCAAAATGAATATATTACCGCCTTGATCCAGGTGAGCGGTTATCAGCCTGATCGCTATCTCTTCTTTGCCACCCGGCAGGGCATTGTGAAGCGCACCGCTTTGGATGCTTTTGAAAACGTGCGCAAAGCCGGGTTGTTTGCCATTCAGCTTAAAGAGGATGATGAGCTGATCGCTGTTCGGCTCACCAATGGACAAAAAGAGATTATTATGGGCACCAAAAAGGGGATGGCCATCCGCTTTTCTGAAGAAGAGGTGCGCCCCATGGGTCGGACCGCTGCCGGAGTGAAAGGCATTACATTGAGAGAAGATGATGAAGTGATCGGCATGGATGTGGTCCGGGAAGGAAACAGTGTGATGATCGTTTCCCGGTCAGGTTATGGCAAGCGCACCCCCATTGACGAATACCGCTTGCAAGCCCGGGGCGGCATCGGGCTGAAAACCTTTAACGTGACCGATCCCCAAATGGAAGTGGTGGGACTTAAAACCGTTTCGGATCAGGATGACTTTATGCTGGTCACGTCCGGCGGCTTAATTATCCGCATCCATGTTCATGAGGTATCCCAGTTTAGCCGATATGCCCGTGGCGTTCGCCTGATTCGTCTGGAAGAGGATGAAGAGGTGGCAACGGTTACCAAGGTTCATCTTTCGGAAGAGGCTCAAAAAAAGCTGGATGAAAAGGAATAACCAAGCGTGCTGCCCACTTTTGGATAGGCAGATAAAGGGCTCTGGATGAGCCCTTTTTCCTTTTTAAAAAAATTAATTTTAGGTGTTGACAAAAGGGAATGAGCGTGATAAGATACTTGATGTCGCTTCAAAAGA
>CALFAC010000004.1 GCA_937927935.1 uncultured Bacillaceae bacterium | reverse complement strand
GCTTCCCTTCCCCAATTAGGTTACGAAGGAGGCTACTGGCCGGAAGAGAAATTGGTTTCCGTCAAAGTGCCTGTCTTTTCCTTTGCTAAACTGCGCCGGGTGGATATTCACCTGGGTCCAGAAATGAAGTCAACGGGGGAAGTCATGGGCAGAGACGTTAATCTGGAAAAAGCACTGTATAAGGGCTTTTTAGCGGCTGGCATGAACATCCCTGCCCAGGGAACCGTTTTGTTTACCATTGCCGATAAGGATAAGAAAGAGGCGGTTCGGCTGGCCCAGCGCTTTCACCGCTTAGGGTTTCATCTGTTAGCCACCTCCGGAACGGCCGTCCATTTACAGCAAAATCAGTTGCCTGTCACCAAAGTGAACAAAGTGAATGAAGGCAGCCCAGACATCCTTGACCTGATTAGGCAAGGGCACGTCAGCTTCATTATCAACACGTTAACCAAAGGGAAAGCTCCTGAACGGGACGGTTTCCGCATACGGAGGGAAGCGGTGGAAAACGGGGTTGTTGTGGTGACATCGCTGGATACCGCCGCGGCCATGTTGGATGTGCTTGAATCCATTTCTTTTACAGCACTGCCGATGCCTACGCAAAATTTAACTCACGGAAAGGGCGTGACCCCTGTTTATGCACACCAGTAGCGCCCCTGTAAAGAAGAAAGATGTCTTTATCCTTACTGTAGTTCAAAATCGGCCTGTGGCCAGGAATATTTGGCAAATGCGCCTATCAGGTGAGCTGGCTCGGCTAGCCATCCAGCCTGGGCAGTTTGTCCATCTTCGCTGCGGCAACTCCCTATACCCCCTGTTGCGCAGACCCATCAGCATTTGTGATGTTGATCCGGCCAAGGAGGAAGTTACTCTGCTGTATCGAGTTCAAGGGGAAGGGACACGTTATTTCGCTTCGTTACGCAGCGGGGACCAGGTTGATGTGCTGGGCCCCTTGGGCTCAGGATTTCCGGTAAACAATGGCCAAAAGGGGGAAGAGGCCCTTCTTATTGGCGGTGGGATCGGTATTCCCCCCCTCTATTATTTATCCAAATGTTTGCGGGAAAATGGGGTTAAGGTAACCCATCTCTTAGGCTTTAATCAAGCCGAGGATTGCTTTCTGTTAGATGAGTTTCAAGCGCTTGGCCCCACTTTAATCACCACCCTGAATGGCAGCCTGGGGCAACAAGGGGTGGTGACCGACCTGATTGGGGGTCCACAAAAGCACTGTTCTTATGTCTATGCTTGCGGACCGCTACCCATGTTAAAGGCAGTGGCCAATCTTTATAACGAAACGGACTCGACAGTATTTATCTCATTAGAACAGCGCATGGGCTGCGGCGTAGGCGCTTGTTTAGCGTGCGTCTGTTCCACGCCCCAGTCTGAGTACGCATATAAAAAAGTATGTACCGATGGACCTGTCTTTCAGTTGGGAGAGATCAATTTATGAGTACAGGGAAGCATCGTTTACAAGTTCAACTGGGCCCCCTTAAGCTGAAAAACCCCGTGATGCCTGCTTCCGGTTGTTTTGGATTTGGACGGGAGTACAGCCAGTTTTATGACTTAAACTGCTTGGGCGCTATCGTGGTTAAGGCTATTACCAAGGAACCGCGCTTCGGCAATCCCACGCCTCGGGTGGCCGAAACGCCGGCTGGCATGCTAAATGCCATCGGCCTGCAAAATCCAGGGGTGGATCAGGTGATGGCGGAAGAGTTGCCTTGGTTGGAGCAGTTTGATGTGCCCATCATCGCCAACATTGCCGGCACCACGGTGGAGGATTATGTGTATGTGGCCCAAAAAGTGAGCACCGCCCCCAATGTGGCTGCCTTGGAACTTAATATCTCCTGCCCCAACGTAAAATGTGGGGGCATCACCTTTGGCACTGACCCGGACATTGCTGCTCAGCTGACGGCAGCGGTAAAAGAAGTGGCCCAAGTGCCCCTCTTTGTGAAACTGTCTCCCAATGTGACCGATATAGTGGCCATCGCCCAAGCGGTGGAGGAAGCTGGTGCCGATGGATTAAGCATGATTAATACGCTGTTGGGGATGCGTATTGATTTGACCACCAAGCGGCCAGTTTTGGCCAATGAAAGCGGCGGGCTGTCTGGACCAGCCATTAAGCCCATAGCCTTGCGCATGATTTATGAAGTGAGTCAAGTGGTCAAGATCCCCATTATTGGCATGGGGGGCATTCAGTCCGCAGAAGATGTTTTAGAATTTTTCTTAGCCGGCGCTTCGGCTGTCGCCATAGGCACAGCCAACTTTGTGGATCCCTATATCTGTCCAACCATAATTGCTCAACTGGAGGAGCTCCTGGATCAATGGGGTGTGGAAAATATTGATGAATTGAAAGGGATGGGATGGCGCCATGCAAAGGCACACACTTAGCCCCCTGATTGTGGCCCTGGACGTGGCAACGGCTGATGAGGCCTTAACCATCGTGGAGCGCTTGGGTCAGGACAATTTGTTTGTCAAAGTGGGGTTTAAACTGTTTTGCTCAGAAGGACCTCCCTTGATCAAAAAATTGGTCAGTCAGGGAATTGATGTATTTATTGATCTTAAATTGCATGACATCCCCAATACCGTTCGAGAGGGTGTGAAAGAGCTGGCTGCTTTGGGAGTCCGCATGATTACCGTTCACTGTGCCGGTGGATCAGCCATGTTGGAGGCGGCCCTAGATGGGGCAGAAGAAGGGGCTTCAGCCCGGAGACCCTTAATCGTGGGAGTAACACAGCTAACCAGCACCAGCCAAAAGGTGCTGAATGAAGAGATTGGGATCCCTGGGTCCGTAGAGCAGGCCGTCTCTCACTATGCCCGTTTGGCGGAACGAGCGGGTCTAGATGGGGTGGTTTGCTCCGTCCAAGAGGTGCCCCTGATCAAAGCCAGTTGCGGATCCTCTTTTCTCACTGTAACACCAGGGATACGGCCTGCCGGTTCCAGTCATGATGATCAGGTGAGGGTAAGCACCCCTAGCGATGCGTTAAAGGCAGGCAGTGATTTTTTAGTGGTGGGGCGTCCCATCATTAAACAGGACGATCCGGCTCAAGCCTATGGGGCCATTTGGAATGAAATGAGAAAGGCAGGGTTAAAATGAAAGAACAGATAGCAAGAAGTTTACTTGCCATTGGGGCGGTTGAATTAAGCCCTCATCGACCCTTTGTTTGGACATCGGGAATAGAAGCGCCCATCTACTGTGACAATCGGCTCACCCTGAGCTACCCCGCTTTACGCAAAGAGATTGCCCAAGGACTGGCTCATCTAATTCAAACCCACTATCCTCAAGCAACGATCATTGCAGGAACAGCGACAGCGGGAATTCCCCACGCCGCTTGGGTGGCCGACCTGTTAGAGCTGCCCATGATCTATGTTCGCTCCAAGCCCAAAAAACATGGTAAACAGAATCAAATTGAAGGAAAGCTAAGCCCTGAAGATAAGGCGGTGGTAATTGAAGATTTAATCTCTACAGGGGGGAGCGCTCTTAATGCTGCTCATGGGATCCGCCAAGCTGGGGCTGAAGTGTTAGGCGTGGCCGCCATTTTTTCTTATCAACTGCCGCAAGCCACTGAAGCTTTTCGTCAAGCCGGCCTAACCTATGTCTGTTTAAGCGATTATCCCACTTTAATTGAGGTGGCCTACCAGGAAGGGAAGTTAACGAAAGAAGAATTATGTAAACTCAGAGAGTGGCAACCTGAATTACCCCACGTCGAATTAACACGATAAAGGCAGGGGAGAAGTATGGAAAGCAAGGTAAAATGGCTTAGCGTGATCTTGTTATTATTTCTGGGAGGATTGTTAGGGGGCTGTACTGAGACTGACGGCCCCCAGCCTGATCTGGAAGAGCGTTCCGATCAAGCTGGGGAAGCACTACCTCCATCATCCGCTGTCAAAGAAGGAGAAGAGCGTGCTGAAGAGGACCCAATCACCGACGAACAGTTGGCAAATGAAGCAGATGACAAACTAGAAGAAAAGGAGCTCCGGATGATGGTGGTGGGGGATATTATGATGCATATGCCCCAAATTGAAGCCGGATTTACAGGAGAAAAATATGATTTTTCCCCATTTTTTGAAGAAGTGGCTCCCCTGTTTAAAGAAGCGGACCTGGTGATGGGCAATTTGGAAACCACTTTTGGAGGGCCTGAACGGGGGTATAGCGGTTATCCGTTGTTTTCGGCTCCTGATGCCTTGGCCCATGCTCTTAAAGATGCAGGGTTTGATGTGATTACTACGGCCAATAATCACTCTCTGGATACAGGGGAAAAAGGCTTGTTGCGCACCATCGACCAACTGGAAGCGGTTGGCTTATTGCGTACAGGTACATTTCGTTCCCAAGAGGAACGGGACACCATTTTAACCGTTACAAAAAATGGGATCACCATAGCCATTTTAGCTTATACCTATGGGACCAACGGTATTCCTATCCCCGATGGAAAAGAATATCTGGTTAATCTGTTGGATCAGTCGTTAATCAAGGCAGATATTGAGCAGGCGAAGAAAAAGGCTGATTTTGTTTCTGTGGCCATTCATTTTGGAGCGGAATATCAGGTGGAACCTAATGAGGAACAGAGGCGCTGGGTGGATCAACTGTTTGATTGGGGAGCTGATCTTATTTTTGGGAGTCATCCCCATGTTTTACAGCCCCTTGAACATCGTACCTGGGAGAACGAGGAAGAACGGGGGGAAGGTTTGGTCATTTTTTCTCTGGGCAACTTTATTTCTAATCAAAGAGATGAGCCCAGGGATATTGGCGGCATTTTAGATATCACCCTAACCAAAACGGAATCAGAACGGTCTATCAATTCTGTCAATTTCATTCCCACATATGTTCATCGTTATGAGCTTGAAGGTAGACGCCACTATCAAGTGATTCCCATGAATCGTCTTTTAGAATTGCGGACTTACCCGGCTCTCAGTGAGGCCGATTATGATGTTTTAGCCGAACGTTACCAAAAAATGATGGATCATGTAGTTCCTGTCCACATGATGGCGGAGGAGGAGGGATTTGAACCCTCGCGACGCCAAACGACGCCCTAGCGGTTTTCGAGACCGCCCCCTTCAGCCCCTTGGGTACTCCTCCACATCGGGTCACATTCAAATATTATAAGCCAAGCCCCACTAGGTTTCAAGGTGAATCATTACATCTAAATGATAAATCTGGCATTTTGGTTTAGATTGGTGTAAAGTAAAAAATAAAATTGGTTGTCATTGAAGGGGATTATACGACCCATGAATAAAACGCTTCTCACTGATTTTTATCAGATCAATATGATGTACTCCCACTTTAAAAACGGAAAAATTAACCAGGAGACCGTCTTTGATCTCTATTTCCGGAAAAACCCGGGACAAAGTGGGTATGCCATAGCGGCCGGACTGGAACAAGCCGTGGATTACATTGTTAATCTAAAGTTTAGTGACGATGACCTTCAATATTTACGATCAGTCGGTTCCTATGATGATGATTTTTTAAACTACCTAAAATCTTTTCGTTTTACCGGTGAATTGTATGCCGTTCCAGAAGGAACGGTGGTTTTTCCCCATGAACCGCTCATCAGGGTGAAAGCACCAATTGGACAGGCCCAGCTCATTGAGACGGCGCTCCTTAATATCGTTAATCACCAGACTTTAATTGCAACCAAGGCGGCCCGAATCATGGAAGCGGCGGGGGAACGGATGGTGATGGAATTTGGCTTGCGTCGTGCCCAAGGCAGTGATGCTGGCCTGTATGGCGCTCGAGCAGCCTACATTGGCGGGGTACAAGCCACCTCCAATGTTCTGGCCGGACAGATGTTTGGCATTCCAGTAAAAGGAACGCATTCCCACGCTTTTGTGCAAAGCTATCCATCCGAATATGAAGCTTTTCTAGATTTTGCACGCACTTTTCCTGACAATTGCATCTTGCTGGTGGACACTTATGATACCTTAAACAGCGGAGTGCCTAATGCTATAAAGGTATTTAACAAGATGAAAGAGGAGCTAGGGGAGCGATTTGTCAATTTTGGCATCCGCTTAGATAGTGGTGATTTGGCCTATTTTTCAAAACAGGCCAGAAAAATGTTGGACGAGGCCGGTTTCAGTGAGGCGATCATAGTGGCCTCAAGTGATCTTGACGAATTTTTAATCAGTGATCTCAATAGCCAAGGGGCCCAGGTGGATGCGTGGGGAGTGGGGACCAACCTGATTACCTCCAAAGATTGTCCGGCACTGGGCGGCGTCTATAAACTGGCAGCAGAGGAAAATAACGGGATTTTGGTCCCCAAAATCAAAGTGAGTGAAAATCCCGAAAAGATTACCAACCCCGGTTACAAAAAAGTAGTCCGTTTTTACGACAAAGATACTCAGCAGGCTATCGTTGATCTCATCATGTTGGAAGAAGAGGAAATTCCAACCGGTCCGTTTATCGCCTTTGATCCCGTCAACACCTGGAAAAGGAAAAGGGTGGAAAATTTTATTGCCAAACCGTTATTACAACCTGTTATTGTTAATGGGGAAGTGGTTTACTCTTTCCCCACTCTGCAGGAAATACAACGTTTTGCCAAAGCGGAAAAGGATCGTTTTGCCCCTGAGGTGCGCCGGTTAATCAATCCTCATGTCTACCATGTGGATCTTTCTCTCCAACTATGGGAACTTAAACAGCGGCTGCTTGAGGAAGCCGGTCAGGTGGCTGAACTAAACGAATCGTCATCTGAACGGGAATAAAATGGCCAGTGTGTTTTACGTGGAAAAACGATGGCTGTTTTTTTGAAGCCATAACAAGATCTCATCTAATGGTTGTTGTTCCCTAACTTGCTCATAGGCAAGAAAGGGGCATTTTTTTTGCTTAAGACGATGGAGGATGGATTGCATGGTAAATTGTTCTGGCCTAAGCGACTCGTTCACTTCAGACCATTCAAGGGGTGTGGCCACGGTTCCTAAGGGAGTGGCTCGAGGAGAGTAGGGAGCAACGATCGTTTTGCCAGGGGCATGTTGAACATAATCTATATAGAGGCGGTCTTTCCTGTTTTTTTTCAAACGTTCAATAGTAAAAAGCTGGGGAGATTTTTCCAGGAGATAGCGGGCAATAAAGGACGTAAACAATCGTGTTTCCTGATAGGTGAATCGATTTTTTGGCAAGGGAAGGTAAATTTGTAAGCCCGTATTGCCAGAGGTCTTAACAAAAGAGTGTAACGAAAGTCGATCAAACAATTCTTTCATAGCATTGGCTGCTGTCACGGCCAGCTGAAAGTGACTTCTGTCGGGAGGGTCCAGATCAAAAACAATTTCAGATGGATGGGTTTGTCCCACTTGCTGAAAGGGAATATGAAATTCTAAGGCCAGCTGATTTCCCAGCCAAATCAGGGTGGCTAAGTTGGAACAAACGATGTAGCGGGTGTCGTCAACGGTATCGGTGGGCACAAAATGAGGCGCGTAGTCCGGACAATTTTTTTGAAAAAAAGAAGAGCCTTCTATCCCATCTGGGAAGCGGATAACGGTGAGATGACGGTCCTTCAGGAAGGGAAGAAGTCGGCCGGACACTTGTGTTAAATAATGTAAATAATGGGATTTGGTAATTCCTGGTTGGGGCCAAATCATTTTATCCAAGTGGGTGAGTTTCACCACATGTCCTTCGATGGTAACGGTTTGCACCTTCTGTTCATGTTGACCCATTTGTAAGCCTCCTAAACCATAAAATGAAGCGGAGTTGGGGATAATTAAAAGTAAGTAAATAAAGGAGGTAGACCTATGACTATTATCCGTCATCTCATTCGCTTTATTGTTGCAGCGATTGTTTTGCTTATTATTTCTTGGATTGTACCAGGATTTAACGTTGAGGGGTTTTGGACTGCATTGGTGGCAGCGGTGGTGATTGCGGCCATTGGTTGGGGTATTGAAGCTTTGCTTGGCCCCAAAATTTCACCCTATAGCCGAGGCATCATCGGCTTTTTGGTCAGTGCCGTCGTGATTTATGTGACCCAATACTTGGTGGCCGATTATCAAGCCACTGTTGTAGGTTCACTTATTGCTGCCGCCATCATCGGGATAATCGATGCCTTTGTCCCCATTAAACCCCGTCTGGGCAGTCCAGAAGAGATCCAGGAAAGATAAAGAGGGTTTACTGGTTAAAGGTACAAGCTGAAGCATCCCCTTCAACAAAAGATTGGATGCTGGGCTGTCGCAATGTTTTCGAAGGAGTCCATTCTAAAAAATTAATTTTGACAACCAATGTAGGTTGTAACCAAATGGCGTCCTGATGTCGCTCTGGTCGATTGACAAAGGGACGCTCCTTTTGTTTAAGGGTGGGGACCAGCTCGGTCAACATCATCCAATCTTGTTGCGTCAGGCGTCCTGCTCCTGCATGACCTACGTACCAAAGTTGTCCCTCGTCATCATACAAACCCAACAGTAAAGCATTGACCCGATTTTGCCGGAAAGTGACACCGCCCACCACAGCATAAAGGTCCCGGTACCTCTTTTTCTTTTGCCAGCGCCTGTCTTTGCCCCCTAAAGAATAGCGGCTCGTGCGGTCTTTGATCACGATGCCTTCCAGTTGATGCTGCTCAACGGCATCCAGGAGTGCGTGAGGATCATCGACGCTGGAGACCAATTGAATGTGTTCTTGAGGCGTAATAATCTCTTTTAACATTTGCTCCCTTTCCATCAGGGGACGATCAATCACCCATTCACCGTTAAGATAGAGAAGGTCAAAAATCATGTAAATGATGGGGATCTTTTGCCGCACTGTCTCTATTCTTTCAGGGTGACGCAAGCTGTCTCGTTTCATCACTTGGTAAAAGGAAGGTTTGCCCTTTTCCAAGGCGATCACTTCACCGTCCAAAATAACGGAGTGGGCGGAGCAATAAGCGTTAATGGCCGTCAGTTCCGGATAATGCAGTGTTCTTTCATTTTGGTGGCGGTTATACAATTTAACTTGACGGCCATCACAGTATGTTAGCAGACGAACCCCATCCCACTTTATCTGGGCGATCCAGTTGTCCCCTTGGGGGATCATCTCCGTGGAAACGGGTTCAAAGGGGGTTACGGGGGAAAGTGACAAGGCAAGCCCCTCCTGTCATTTGAGGCCGTTTGGTTTATGATTGAGAGGGTTATGAGGTTTTTTGAGTTGTCTTTTTGGTGGCGCGGCGCCGTTTGGTTTTTTTCTTACTCTGTTCAATGCTTTCTTGCAACGCATCGATCAGGTTTTTAATATCTGTTTGAGGAACGGCAGGGGCAATTTTAATTTCTTTTCCTTCCAGTTTGCTTTCAATCAACTGATTCATTTTTTCCCGGTATTCATCGTGATACTTGTCGGGTTCAAAGGGAACGGTTAACTGCTCAATCAACTGTTTGGCCATGGCAAGTTCCTTGTCACTTACTTCTACGGACGCAAGACCTGGAACATGTTGGGCCGGGCGCACTTCATCGGGGTAAAAAATGGTTTCCAGCACCATTGCATCCTGGTAAATGCGAATGGCAGCCAGATGTTCCTTAGCCCTCAGCACAAATTTAGCAATAGCGGCCTTGTTGGTTTCCGCCATGGCCTGTTTTAACAAGGCGTAGGCTTTCTCCCCGTGTTCAGCGGGGCCCAGGTAGTAGGAACGATTAAAGAAAATGGGGTCAATCTCTTCCAACTGAATAAAATCGATAATTTCAATGGCTTTACTTTTGGCGGCAGCAAGGGGGGCCAAATCGTCCTCATCCAGCACCACAAATTGATTTTTATCGTATTCATAGCCCTTCACCATTTCGTCCAGGGAAACGTTCTCTTCACAAACAGGGCATACTTTTTGGTAGTTGATGGGGGAGTGACATTTCTTATGAAGCTGGCGCAGCTGAATCTGTTTGCTTTCCGTTGCAGCATACAGTTTGATGGGGATATTGACCAGTCCAAAGCTGATGGAACCTTTCCAAATGGTATGCATTCTAACGGCTCCTTTTATAAACCGAAATTTAGATTTTTTATAGTGTTTCCCCCACCCAATTTTTCAAAACTGGAATATTTTCGTCCCGGTTCGATGGGGATGGACGGGATTCATAAAGGCTTATTTGGTGTTCAGTATTTTGTCCACTAGGGCCTGATCAGGGGTCACATAGATTGTTTTATGGTGGTCGTATGTAACAAATCCGGGTTTGGCCCCCTTTGGTTTACGAACATGTTTGATCAGCGTATAATCAACCGGTACTTGGCTGGAATGACGCGCCTTGCTAAAATAGGCGGCCAGATTAGCCGCTTCCCACAAGGTGGTTTCTGAAACATGACGGCTTCTGATCACCACATGGGAACCAGGGATATCTTTAGTATGGAGCCAGGTATCATGGTTAGAAGCAAGATGCATGGTTAAGTAATCATTCTGTTTATTGTTTCCACCCACCAAAATGGGTACCCCTTCGGAAGAATAAAATTGTTTAGGTTGAGGTGGATTTTCTTTCTTTTTTTGAGGTTTGGTCTGACGGCGCAAATAGCCCTGCTCCATCAATTCCTGCCTAATCTCCTCAATATCGCTCCAGGAGGCTTGCTCCAGTTGATGAAGTAAGGTTTCCAAGTAATAAATTTCCTGCTGGGTGTGCTCAATCTGTTGACGCGCTTTTTCTTGAGCCGTTTTTAACTTGTTGTAGGTTTTGAAAAAACGCTGGGCATTTTCACTGGGGGAAAGGTCAGGTTCCAATTGAATCGTGATAGTTTTTTGCTCTTCATCGTAGTAGTTCACCGCCTCCAGCTCTTTATCTCCCCGCCTGAGGCGATGAAGATTGGCTGTCACCAACTCTCCATACAGGCGGTAGTGATCCGCCTTCTTACTTTCTTCCAATGTTTGGTGCAAAAGGGTCAGTTTCTTTTTGTTCTTATCTAATGTTCTGTTTAAAAGCCTGGTTAAGTCGCTAGCCATTTGTTTTAAACGACTTTGTCTGGTTTTGGTCTGAAAGTATTCTTCCAGCATGGGGCTCAGCTGTTGGTAGGAAACGCTTTTTGTGCTGGCCACATGTTTTAATGGGAACAGGTAAAAATGGGTGCGCTCTTTTCCGATCATTATGCAGGGCTCGTAAGGGCCATTTTGAATAGCGGCCATCATGTTTTGAAAACTTTCCCACACGTTATGCCGTTCAGGAAGTCCAGCCCGGTGCAAAATCTCTTTGGCCAAAAGGGGACTGATTCCGTTAAACTGTTGCACCAGCTGCTGATCCAACCTACCTTGGTTAAAATTTATTTTCTTTAAAAACGTCTCTTGATCCACGTTAAAGGGATTCAGCTTACCTTGGTCTGGTGGTGAAATATAAGGATGCCCCGGCCAGACGGTGCGGTATTGGCTCATTTCCGCCGAAACGTGCCGGATGCTGTCAATAATTTTTCCAGTTTGGTGATCCACCAGAATAATGTTACTGTGTTTCCCCATAATCTCAACAATCAGCTGCTTATGAACGGTATTATCCAGCTCATCCCGGGAGCGGACCTTGATATGGATGATGCGCTCCCCAGGCTCAGCCAGTTCAAACTGATCAATAATTCCCCCTTCCAAGTGTTTGCGCAACACCATGCAAAACAGGGGGGGTTTTTCCGGATTGGGCAGCTGTTCATGACTTAAGTGGAGGCGAGGGTAAGTGGGGTCTGCTGATATTAGCAGACGATACCCTTCCCCTTTGGATCGAATATGTAAAACGATATCCCGTTCAAAAGGCTGGTAAATTTTTGTGATTCTTCCTCCTGTTAATGGCTGCAATTCTTTTATAAGCGCATAAAGAAACATGCCGTCTAGTGCCATGGTTTCACCCTCCGAAACTTAAAAAACTATCTTTATCGTACCACTGCCAGTAGCTCCGGAGCAAACCTCACCCTTTAACCGAGTGGACAACTTTTAATCATCTTTCTCTCTTTTTGTAATAAACATGGAATAGGACAAACATTACGGTTACAGGGGTGGGGGAATTGAACTGGCATCAAATGTCAGCCCAATCAGTTGAACATGCCTTGGCTACCGATCGAGAGCAGGGTTTAAGTGAACAAGAAGCCGCGAGACGATTGGAGGAAGCGGGCTTAAACCAGCTGGAAGAAGGGGAAAAAATTTCGGCGTTTGCCCTGTTGCTAGGCCAATTTAAAGATTTTATGGTAATGGTATTGGTGGTGGCCACACTCATTTCCGGTTTGCTGGGCGAATATACCGATGCCATCACCATCATGGCTATCATTGTCTTAAATGCTTGTTTAGGGTTTATACAGGAATATCGGGCGGAAAAATCATTGCAGGCCTTAAAGAAGCTGACAGCCCCAGTTGCCCATGTGATCCGGCATGGAGAACTGCTTCAGCTTCCAGCCAACCAGCTTGTACCTGGGGATATCGTCTACATTGAGGAAGGCGATCGGGTGCCAGCCGATTTAAGATTGTTTGAAACCAAAGGGCTTTATATTGAAGAATCGGCCTTAACGGGCGAATCTCACCCAGTTTTAAAAGAAGAGACGGTGCTCCCTGCGGATGAAGAGGTAGGTTTAGGGGATCAGCTCAATATGGCCTTTATGGGCACTTTGGTCACCCGCGGGTCAGGCCAGGGCATCGTGGTGGCTACGGGGATGAACACGCAAATGGGGCAGATTGCGGCCTTAATCTCATCAACTGATGCGGTTCAAACGCCCTTGCAGTTGCGCCTAGCCCAATTGGGCAAAGTCCTCATCTCCGTGGCTGTAGCGCTAACAGCCCTGGTTGTTTTGGCTGGTATTTGGCATGGCCATGATGTGTACACCATGTTTTTAGCCGGGGTAAGCCTAGCGGTGGCCGCCATTCCTGAGGGATTACCCGCCATTGTCACGGTCGCCCTGGCCCTAGGCGTGCAACGCATGATCCGACGCCGGGCGGTGGTGCGTCAGCTACCGGCTGTAGAAACTTTAGGCTCCACGTCGGTCATCTGTTCCGACAAAACGGGGACACTTACCCAAAATAAGATGACGGTGACCCGCCTCTGGATCGATCAGCAGCAGATCGAAGTGACGGGAGTGGGCTACGAGCCTTATGGCCAGTTTTTGGTGGATGGCAAACCCATAGAGCTGGATCGCAAGCTAAATGTACGCCAATTGGTAGAGATGGGGGTGCTTTGTTCCAATGCCTCTTTAGAGCAAGTGGAAGAAAAAGAAGGACGGTTTAAAAAGGGGAAATATTGGGATATAGCTGGAGATCCCACTGAAGGTGCTCTGGTGGTTTTGGGGGCTAAAAGCAATGCTTGGCAGCATGAGCTTGAGGCTCGTTACCCCCGTTTAGAGGAGTTTCCGTTTGACTCCGTTCGCAAAATGATGTCCGTCCTTGTCCGTTACAAGGGGGGCGAACGATATGTGATTACAAAAGGGGCACCAGAAATGGTTCTCGAACGTTGCAAGCGGGTGATTTGGAACGGAAGGGAGCAGCCCCTGACACCAAATTTAAAACAAAAAATTTTGGAGGCCAATGACTACTTAGCTGATCAGGCTTTGCGCAACCTGGCCCTGGCCTACCGGCGCCTGGCTTCCCACGAAGAGGTGACCAGTGAAGAAGAGGCGGAACAGGGACTGGTATTTGCCGGTATGTTTGGCATGATGGACCCGCCGCGAGAAGAGGTTAAAGCCGCGATAGAAGAGTGCAAACAGGCGGGTATCAAAACGGTGATGATCACCGGAGATTACCAAAAAACAGCAGAAGCGATCGCCCGCCAATTGGGTTTATTAGGGAATAAGGAACGGGTCATTTCCGGAAAGGAATTAAACCAGTTGAGCGATGAAGAACTGCTTAACTGCGTGGACCAGATTGCCGTCTATGCCCGGGTTTCACCCGAACATAAGCTGCGCATCGTTAAAGCGTGGCAAGAAAAAGGGCATGTGGTGGCCATGACAGGGGACGGAGTGAATGATGCACCGGCCATTAAAGCGGCCGATATCGGCATTGCCATGGGGGTTACCGGAACGGATGCCGCCAAGGAAGCTGCCGCCCTTGTTTTGAGTGATGATAATTTTACCACCATCAAAGCGGCCATTGAAGAGGGACGCACCATTTATGAGAACATTCGCAAGTTTATTCGTTATATTTTGGCTTCCAATGTGGGAGAAATACTGGTGATGCTAATGGCCATGCTTCTGGCCATGCCTTTGCCCTTGGTCCCCATCCAAATTTTATGGGTGAACCTGGTTACGGATGGCTTGCCCGCCATCGCTTTAGGGGTGGACCAGGCGGAAAGGGATGTGCTAAAGGAGCCGCCCCGAGACAGAAAAGAAAATATTTTTGCCCGAGGGCTGGGCTGGAAAATCATCTCCCGAGGATTTTTAATCGGTTTGGTGACGTTACTTGCGTTCTGGCTCTCTCTATATCGATTCGGAAATGATTTGGTCACATCCCAAACCATCGCTTTTGCCACATTGGTCATGGCCCAGCTGATTCATGTGTTTGACTGTCGAAGCAACCATTCCATCTTTCACCGCAATCCTCTGGAAAACAGATGGTTGGTGCTGGCCGTGCTGGCTTCCACCGCCATGTTGGTCAGTGTCATCTATATTGATGTGTTGCAGCCCATCTTTAAAACGGCCCCATTAAATGGAGCAGATTGGGGTTTTATTCTATGCATGGCTGCCATTCCCTCAGTGCTCCTCAGCTTTACCCACATTTTTAAAAAGAGCTAATAGCATACGTGGCCACGACGTTGTGAAGGCTTCCAAGCCTGTAGATTAAACAATTGAGGAATCTACAGGCTTTTTGTTTGAGACGATTTCATTTTGGGATATCCATATTGTCGAAGGATTTGGAGGATTTTCACCCGTTATGACTCCGGATCCAGCAAGTATCATGGTGAAAGAGGTTGATACAACGTTCTTTTTTTAGCTTGTAACCTTTGTTAAAATTAAGTTAGAATGAAAGTTGGAAGTGATAATATTGAGGAGCATGACAGGATACGGTTGGAGCCAAATTGAACTGAATGGGAATGTGTGTACGATTGAAATCAAGTCTTTTAACCATCGCTTTAGCGATGTGACCATTCGTGCTCCCAAATCTGTGCTACCCTTTGAGGAAGAGATCAAAAAGCTGATTGGTAAACACATCAATCGCGGCAAAGTGGATGTCGTCATCACCCTTTCTAGCGGATTGACCAAGAAAGAGGTTAAAATTGACTGGGCCTTGGCTGATACATACTATCAACTGCTCAACGAGCTAAAAAACCGTTTTAAACT
Source organism: uncultured Bacillaceae bacterium (assembly GCA_937927935.1). Classification (GTDB taxonomy): domain Bacteria; phylum Bacillota; class Bacilli; order Caldalkalibacillales; family Caldalkalibacillaceae; genus CALFAC01. The sequence goes on along the minus strand of CALFAC010000004.1, from coordinate 31,961 downwards.
TGACGGCTCAATCAGCCTGCAAGATCTGTTAACCCTTCCAGAGCTTATCATCCTAGAGGAACAGAATGAAAGCAATGCATTCCGTGTCCCTTTACTTAAAGGGGTTGAACAAGCTCTGGATCAGCTGATTCAGATGCGCAAGCGGGAAGGGAGAGCCCTTGGGGATGATCTACGTCTGCGCAATGAACGAGTGAAAAAAACCGTTGAGCAGATCGAATCACTGGCTGAAGATGTGAAAGCCCACTACGGCGAGCGGCTTAAGCAACGCGTGGAGGAATTTTTATCCCAAAGAGTGGAAATTGATGAAACCCGCCTCTTGCAGGAGGTTGCCATCTGGGCTGAAAAGGCTGATATCAGTGAAGAATGTACGCGCCTAAAAAGTCATTGCCAGCAATTTGAACAGTTCTTGGAAGAAGAGGAGCCAGTGGGCAGAAAATTGGAATTTTTGGTGCAGGAGATGACACGAGAGATCAATACCATCGGCTCTAAAGCCCACGCCGTCGAAATCAGCCAATGGGTGATCCAGATCAAAAGTGAACTGGAAAAAATTCGGCAACAGATTCAAAATGTGGAGTAAGGCCTGGGATAGACGGGAGGTATAACAATGCCCATTCATTTAATCAATATTGGATTTGGGAACATTGTGAATGCAAACCGGATTATCTCCATTGTCAGTCCAGACTCATCCCCCATAAAACGCATCATTAACCAAGCCAAAGATCGGGAAGCATTGATTGACGCCACCTATGGGAGAAGGACGCGAGCCGTGATCATTATGGATAGTGAGCATGTAATCTTATCCGCTGTGCAGCCTGAAACGGTGGCTCAACGTTTATACACAGCTCAAGATATTACCGAAGAATAGTTTGGTGGAGGTATCTATGGCGGAAAAGGAACAAGGACTTTTGATTGTTTTATCCGGCCCATCAGGGGTGGGGAAAGGAACGGTATGTGCCGCATTGCGCCAGCGGGACGTTTCCTTTGTCTACTCCGTTTCAGCCACAACCCGTCGCCCCCGGGAAGGTGAGGTGGATGGGGTTAATTATTTTTTTAAAACCAAAGCGGAATTTGAAGAGATGATTAAGCGAGACGAATTGTTAGAATGGGCGCAATATGTTGAGCACTATTACGGCACCCCACGCCAATTTGTGGAGGAACAGCTCAGACAAGGGCGAGATGTGCTCCTGGAAATTGAAGTGCAAGGGGCCATGCAGGTTAAAAAGAAATATCCCCAAGGCGTTTTTATCTTTCTGATGCCTCCCAGTCTTGAGGCTTTAAAAGAACGGATCATTGGGCGCGGAACAGAGTCGGCAGACGCGATTCACCAGCGTTTAGATGCAGCCCAGGTTGAATTACAAATGATGCAGCATTATGATTATATTGTCGTTAATGATGATGTGGAAGCAGCCTGTGACCGTATTGAAGCCATCATTTTAGCCGAACATTGTAAAAGGGAACGAATGATGAGCCAGTATATCAATGCTTTGAAAGGGTGATAGATGCATGCTTTATCCTTCCATCGATGATCTGCTTGAAAAATTAGATTCTAAGTATACGTTGGTCACCGTAGCCGCTAAGCGAGCGAGAGAGATCAGGGATACTGGTGTTTCCTATATATCCAATCCCAAATCACATAAACATGTGGGCATCGCTCTAGAAGAAATTGTGTCTGGCGCTATTCAATTTGAACGCCCCAATCAGAAAGGACCGAAATAATGCTGTTTCCTAACAACCGTTCCGGTTGTTATTTTTTTAGATAAACATTTTTCAGATGGGCCTCTGATCCAGTCCTTTAGACAGACAGGAGGGTGTTAGGTGACTGTACAGGGTAAGTTGATTGTATTGGGGGTTACAGGCGGCATTGCCGCCTATAAAGCTTGTCATATATGTAGCCAATTGCAGCAAAAAGGGGCTAAAGTGCGGGTCATCATGACGGAGTCAGCCACCCGCTTTGTTCATCCCTTAACCTTTCAGACGCTGTCCCGTCATCATGTCTACCTTGACCTTTTTGAGGATGCCGATCCTACTGTGGTCTCCCACATTGACCTGGCGGACCATGCGGATTTGATTCTTGTGGCTCCAGCCACTGCCAATGTGATTGCCAAATTGGCTCACGGCATTGCCGATGATATGCTTTCCACCACATTACTTGCCACGGAAGCACCTGTCTGGCTGGCACCGGCCATGAACGGCCATATGTATGCTCATCCCGCCGTTCAACACAATTTAAAGCGGCTTAAAGAGAGGGGCGTTAAGCTGATCGATCCAGACTCCGGCATGCTTGCCTGTGGTTATGTTGGCCAAGGACGCATGGCGGAACCGGAAGAGATCATTGCGCAGGTGGAACAGTACTTTGCAGGCCAAAATGAGGCGAGAACCATCTCTAAAGGAGACTTGACCCAACCACTGTATTGGTGGAAAGACAAGAAGGTGCTCGTGACAGCAGGACCCACGCAAGAACCCCTTGATCCGGTTCGTTTCATCAGCAATCATTCTTCTGGAAAAATGGGCTATGCGCTGGCCAGCGTCCTCGCTGAGGCAGGAGCCCAAGTGGTATTAATTGCTGGCCCCACGGCCGTACCTGCACCTGAACATGAAAAGATCACTTTAATCAAAATTAAAACGGCACAAGAGATGTACACTGCTGTTTTGCAGCATTTTCCACAGGTTGATGCGGTCATCAAGGCAGCGGCCGTTGCTGATTACCAACCGATTCAACAGGCGGAACACAAGCTGAAAAAGAAAGACAAGGAGCTGGTGATTCGCCTGAAGCGAACCCCCGATATTTTAGGAGAGCTGGGGCGGCTAAAAAATAAACAAATTTTAATTGGTTTTGCCGCGGAAACCCATGATCTGGAACAATATGCTCAGGCTAAATTGGAACAAAAAAATTTGGATTTTATTGTGGCCAATGATGTGAGTCAAGAAGGGATCGGTTTTCACAGCGACGACAATGCCGTCACCCTTTTTTCCCGTTATGGACAGAAGCGCGTAATTCCTCGCCGGACCAAACGAGAGGTGGCATATGATATTTTGAAGGTGGTTGCCGAGACTTATGGAGGCCGCTGAGGTGAAGCAGCTGAGGCTCTCGTCTGAGCCGCTGGTCGCCCAAGTGATCGTTGATGTTCCTGTTTTAAACACCAACAAGCCTTTTGATTACCGGGTTCCCTCCCGGCTCAGAGGCAGATTACAGGTGGGTGCCCGAGTCTTAGTGCCCTTTGGTCCACGCAAGGTACAAGCCTACGTAATTAAGATCGGTGTTTCCTCCTCAGCTCTTGATCAAGATTTAAAAGAGATCGAAGCGGTTCTAGACCCCCATCCCCCCTTAACTGAAGAATTGATTGAATTGGCTCACTGGATGAGTCACAAATATATCTGTACGTTAAGCACAGCCATCCAAACCATCTTGCCCAATGCGTATCGAGCCAAAAGACGGAAAGGAAATTCAGAGGGGGAGAAAAATGGGAAATGGCAGGATCAAATTACCAGGCGGACGGAAACCTACGTTGTTCCCTGTTACCAGCCTGAAAACCTGGAGCGCCTTCTTGAGGAATTGCCCAAACAAGCCGTTAAACAGAAAGCCATCTTAAGCTTTATGAAGGATCAAACAAGGGTGCGTCTAACCGATCTGCTTCACCAATGCCAAGCGGGACATTCATCGGTCCAAGCTCTGGTTAACAAAGGGCTGCTTCAATTAGAAGAGCACGAAGTGTTCAGAGACCCTTATCAAGGACGCACCTTTTTAAAACATGCTCCCCATTCGTTGACGGAGGAGCAAAAGCAGGCATTACAGTCGATCCTTCCGGCCGTACAACAAGGTGAATTTCGTACATTTTTACTGCATGGAGTGACGGGAAGCGGCAAAACGGAAGTTTATCTGCAGTCGATTGAGGCAGCATTAAGACAAGGGAAAGAAGCGATCGTGCTTGTGCCTGAGATCGCGTTAACCCTACAGATGGTTGAACGCTTTAGAGGCCGGTTTGGTGAACAGGTGGTAGTCCTCCATAGCGGTCTGTCTACAGGGGAACGTTATGATGCTTGGCAAAAAATATTAAATGGAGAAGCCAAGGTAGCCATTGGTGCTCGTTCAGCTTTGTTTGCTCCCTTTAGGCGCTTGGGAGTGATCATCCTCGATGAAGAACATGAAAGCGCCTATAAACAGGAGGAAACTCCGCGCTATCATGCCAGGGAAATCGCCCAGTTTAGGGGACGATACCATTTTAGTCCTGTCATTTTAGGAAGTGCGACTCCCAGCCTGGAAAGCTACTCCAGAGGACGCAAAAAGGTTTACACCCTTCTGTCCTTAACTGAACGAGTACAAGGACGTTCTTTACCCCCCGTAGAAATCGTTGATATGCGTCAAGAGATAAAAAGGGGAAACCGCAGTCTGCTCAGTCAGACGCTGCATCAAAAAATTGAAGAGCGGCTTAGAAAACAGGAACAGATTGTGCTTTTTTTAAACCGCAGAGGGTTTTCCACATTGGTGATGTGTAGACAGTGTGGCCATGTGCTTCAATGTCCCCACTGCGAGATCTCCCTGACCTTCCATAAGGTGGATCGCACCGGCCGCTGTCATTATTGCGGCTATAGTGAAGCATTGTCCAATCGCTGTAGCCAATGTCAAAGCGAAGAACTTCGATTTTTTGGCAGCGGAACGCAAAAAGTGGAAGAGACACTGGCTCATCTTTTTCCAGGCATGCGGGTGATCCGCATGGATGTGGACACCACTCGAAACAAAGGCGCCCATGAAAAGTTGCTCACCGCATTTGGCCGACATGAAGCCGACTGTTTGGTGGGAACACAGATGATTGCCAAGGGGCTTGATTTCGAAAATGTGACGCTGGTGGGTGTGATCGCGGCCGACGGCATGCTTCATCTGCCTGATTTTCGTTCAGCTGAACGCACCTTTCAATTGCTCACCCAGGTCAGTGGTCGAGCGGGCCGTCATGGCAAGCCAGGGGAAGTGGTGGTTCAAACCTTTTCCCCCGATCATTACAGCATTCGCGCTGCCAGTCAGCATGATTACCAACAATTTTACGAACGAGAAATGCGCTACCGGCACCGGCAAGGCTACCCTCCCTTTTACTTTCTTTGCCTCATTCAATTTGCCCATGAGAACCTGGCTTATGTTATTAAGTGGGCGGAGAGAGCCACCCAATGGTTAAAAAGGCGCCTTTCCAATGAAAGTATCCTTATGGGACCGGTGGCGGCCCCCATCCCACGGATTAAAGATAGATATCGTTACCAGTGCATGATAAAATATAGAAACGAACCTCATCTTGAGCACTATCTGATGGAAATGATGTATGCCTTACAAAAAGAGATCAATAGAGAAAAATTACAAGTGACGATAGATATGGAACCACAAATGATTTTATAGAGGTAAATGGAATAGGGAGGTAAACAATTGTGGCCCAGCGCGTCATTGTGAAATATCCGGACCCCATTCTGAGAGAAAAAGCAATGCCAGTGAAACGCATCAATGATCGGTTGTTAAATTTATTAGACGATATGGCTGAAACCATGTATAAAGCTGAAGGGGTTGGCCTGGCTGCACCCCAAGTGGGGGTTTCCAAGCGTCTCTTTGTAGTGGATGTGGGCGATGAGCATGGTTTACTTGAATTTATCAATCCCGAAATCATCGCCAGAGAAGGGGAGCAATTGGGGCCGGAAGGTTGCTTAAGCATTCCTGGTATTAGCGGGGAAGTTCGCAGAGCCAAAAAGGTGAAAGTGCGTGCCTTAAACCGGGAAGGAAAGCCCTTTGAACTGGAAGCAGAGGATTATCTGGCCAGAGCGATCCAACATGAGCTGGATCATCTCAACGGGGTGCTCTTTATTGACCTGGCAGAAAAAATCTATACCCAACAATCAAAGGAAACGTGATGGATACCCAAAAGTGAAAGGAGCCCTCTATCAATGAAAATAGTTTTTATGGGTACCCCTGATTTCGCTGTGCCTTCCCTAATGAAGCTTTACCGTGAGGGGTATGCCATCCAGGGTGTGATCACCCAGCCTGATCGGCCCAAAGGACGGAAAAAAATTTTGGAAGCACCGCCCGTCAAGCAGGCGGCTCTTAAACTGGGGCTGCCGATTTATCAACCCCAATCGATGAAAACGGAGGAAGCGTTCCAGGTTGTGACCCAATGGTCCCCAGATCTGATTGTGACAGCAGCCTTTGGTCAAATTTTACCCAAGCATATCCTGGACTTCCCCCCCTTGGGGGCCGTCAATGTGCATGCCTCTTTGTTGCCCAAGTATCGGGGAGGCGCCCCAGTTCAGCGGGCCATTATGAATGGTGAACGTCAAACGGGAGTCACCATCATGTATATGGAAGAGAAACTGGATAGTGGTCCCATCCTCAGCCAAGCTTCTTTGCCGATTCAAGATGAAGATGATGCTGGCAGTTTGTTGGCAAAATTAAGTGAAGCTGGTGCAGATCTGCTGATACATACATTGGGCAAATTATCAGCGGGAACTATACAACCTCAGCCTCAAAATGAGGCGGAAGCCACTTACGCTCCGCTAATCCGCCGTGAAGATGAACGCATCGACTGGAACAAGCCGGCCAGGGCCATCTTCAATCAGATTAGAGGTTTGCGTCCCCATCCTGGGGCGTTTACGGTGTTTGGCGAACAAAACATCAAATTATGGCGCGCCATAGAAAGTGACGCGTCTTTGCTTCCTGATCCACCTGGCACCTTGTACCGATTAGATAAGGAAGGAATCGGTGTGGTTTGTGGAGACGGAAGGGGACTCATCATTACTGAATTGCAGCCGGCAGGCAAAAAAAGAATGGGTGCAGCCGATTTTTTGCGTGGTCTTGGTCAAAATTGGAAAATAGGTGAGCGTCTGGGGTAAACCTGTGGAGGAAAAACCGATGACAAATCCTAGGGGATTGGCGTTGGATGCCCTTGTCCACATTGAACAGAAAAAAGCATATAGTCAACTGGTGATTAATTCCCTTTTAAATAGATATAAAAGTATGGATGAGCGGGACAAAAATTTGCTGACCGAACTGGTTTACGGCACCATTCAACATCAAAGGCTCCTTGATTTTTATTTGGAGCCACGGTTGAAAAAAAACAGAGGTAACCTGGAACTTTGGGTTAAACAGCTGTTGCGCTTGAGCGTTTATCAGCTTGTTTTCCTCAAACGTATTCCACCTCATGCTGTGGTGAATGAGGCGGTCAATCTGGCCAAAAAAAGGGGACACCGCGGCATACAAGGTCTGATTAATGGCGTGTTGCGTAACTTGTTACGCCATCCTTGGCGATCGTTGGAGGAGATTGTTGACCCCCTGGAACGTTTAGCCGTCCAAACTTCCCATCCCACCTGGCTGGTTGAGCGTTGGGTGGATCAGTACGGCTTTGATACAACGGCCAAACTGTGTGAGTTTAACAACAGGCGCCCCCCCTTTACCGTTCGCATCAATCAACTGAAAGGATCTAGAGAGACGATAAGAGCAAGACTAGAGACGGCGGGGTATACGGTGGAAGAGACTGTTCGTTCTCCCTTTGGATTAACCATTGCCAATCCAGCCGGAATCACAGATACTTCCCTCTATGAACAGGGCTTTTTCACCATTCAATCGGAAAGCTCCATGCTGGTGGCGCCTCTGCTTAGTCCCGAACCGGGCATGAAAGTGCTTGACGCTTGTGCTGCTCCTGGTGGTAAAGCAACCCATCTGGCCGAATTGATGCACAACCAAGGCACCGTTATCGCCAATGAGCGACATGCTCACAAATTAACATTGATTAAGGATTTGGCTCAACGCTTAGGGATCACCATCATTTCCGTACAACAAGGAGATGCCAGAGAGATGTCGGTTCAACAGTGGGGTCTTTTTGACCGGATCCTGTTGGATGTACCTTGCAGCGGCCTAGGCGTTATTCGCCATAAACCTGATTTAAAATGGAACAAACAGCCTGGTGATGGAAAAGCACTTGCTGGCCTGCAATGGGAGCTACTTAGGACCACAAGCAAGCTGTTAAAAACAGGTGGAAAATTGGTTTACAGCACGTGTACCCTCGATAAAGATGAAAATGAAAACCAAATTGAGCGCTTCTTAAACGAACATCCCAACTTTAAACTGGATGGTGAAATGGAGACGATTTTCCCCTATGATTTTGATTCAGATGGCTTTTTTATGGCAAAATTACGGAAAACCGAGTAAAGTTAGCTCCGATTTGAGGTGATTCAAATGGAGGCTGCCGTAAAAACCCATGTGGGTTTAATCCGTGAAATCAATGAGGACAGGGCCGGTGTGTTTCGCCGCGAGGATGGTCCCATGCTAGCAGCTGTAGCTGATGGGATGGGGGGACATCAGGCTGGGGAAGTGGCCAGCCAAATGGCTTTAAACACTTTGGACGAGCTGTTTCGGAAAGTGAATCCCTTTCCCAATGAAAACGGATGGAAAGCTTGGTTGGAAGAGAGCATTCAAATTGCGAATCAAGCCATCTTCTCCTATGCCCGCCAACATCCCAACCATTATGGGATGGGCACCACATTAGTGGCTGCACTCTTTTTGGAGTCTTGCTATCTCATTGCCCATGTGGGTGACAGCAGAGCCTATCGCCTCCTCAACGGCCAGCTTCAAAAATTGACCGATGACCATTCCTTGGTCAACGAATTGGTCCGTTATGGTCAACTCGCCCCGGAGGATGCCGAAACCCATCCTCAGCGCAATGTGATCACTCGCGCTTTAGGAACGGAAGAGAAGGTGCAAGTGGACCTGGATCGTTTGTCCTATGTTGGTGGTGAGCAAATTATGTTATGCTCAGATGGGCTCTCCAGTGCTGTGCCGGATATTGAAATCGAAAAGATCTTATCGGGAAAGGAAACCCTTGATATAAAAGCAACACGCTTGCTTCAAGCGGCTTTGGATGCAGGAGGGGATGATAATATTACCCTGGTTTTAATTGGTACCCCGATTGAAGCAAGTGGCAAAAAGTGAGGTGAAAGCAGGTGATTGGCAGAAAATTACTAGGCCGGTATGAGCTGATTGAACAAATTGGTGGCGGCGGCATGGCCGTTGTTTTTAAGGCCAAAGATCTCCTGCTTAATAGACGCGTAGCTGTTAAAATATTGCGGCCTGAATTTTCTTCAGATGAAGATTTTGTGCAGCGGTTTAGACGAGAAGCCCAGTCTGCAGCCAGTTTGTCCCATCCCAATATTGTCAATATTTACGATGTGGGTGAAGAGGAAAGTACATACTTCATCGTGATGGAATATATTAATGGGCCCACTCTAAAAGAGTATATTGCTCAACACGGAGCCTTGCCTATAGAAAAAGCAGTCCAGTTCACAATTCAAATTGCCGAAGCCCTTAGCCATGCTCACCAAAATAACATTATCCATCGGGACATTAAACCGCATAATATTATCATCGGCCCTGATGATCGGATCAAAGTGACCGATTTTGGAATCGCTCGGGCAGCCACCTCATCCACCATTACCATGACCGGAGCGGTAATGGGCTCTGTACATTATTTCTCTCCTGAGCAGGCCAGAGGCGGGTTTACCGATGTTAAATCGGATATATACTCTCTTGGTGTTGTCTTATATGAAATGGTAACGGGGGAACTCCCCTTTTCAGGGGACTCCCCGGTCAGCGTTGCGTTAAAACATCTACAAGACGCCTTTGTTCCTCCCAGGGAACTTAATCCGGCCATCCCCCAAAGTTTGGAAAACATTATTCTTCGTTCATTGGCTAAGGATCAAGACCAGCGCTATCATTCAGCACGGGAATTGATTGCCGATCTTAAAACATGTCTTGATCCTGACCGCATCAATGAAGCCCCGTGGCAAGCAGCGGAAGATGATCAAGCCACCAAAATCGTTCCTGTCATTAATGATGACCTGTTTGAAACGAAAGTAATTCCCCTAGTGGCGGATGAGGCTGATGAAGAACAAGGGGCTTCCGACGCTCCTGCAGAAGAAGATCAGTCGCAAAAAAGGCGCTCTTTTTTGCGGAAAAGGAGTCGATGGTTTCGTATTCTTTTAGCTGCACTTATTATTTTTTTGGTTGGATTTGGCTCATATCAGGGATTAAAAATCTATTTTGCAGCTCAAAACGTAGAAGTGCCCAATGTGCAGGAGCTGCCTGTTGAGGAAGCAACAAGCATGTTGGAAAAGCTGGGATTAACCGTGGAGATTAGCTCGGAGCGTTATCACGATGAAGTGGAAGAAGGACATGTGATTCGACAAAATCCGGTGGAGGGGACCAAAATCCCCAAAGGATCAGTGGTTAGGTTAACCGTCAGCTTGGGTAAGCCTCAAGTGCAAATGCCTTCCGTTATCAACTTAAGCATAGATCAAGCTCGCACCATTCTGAAAGACTTTGTCATCACCACTGAGGAACAGTATCATGATACCCTCCCGGATGGATATGTGATCTCCCAATCGCCTGCACCTCATGAAAAAGTGAACGTCGATGAAACCACCGTTCATTTAGTGGTGAGCAAAGGAAAACAAACCTATCGCATGCCCGATTTGTCGGGAAAAACGTTGGAAGAGGCCAGAGCTCTGTTATCCCAGATGCAACTTGGTATTAATGAAATTAAGCAAGGCTATTCGGATCAGTATAAGCAGGGAAAAATTTTTGATCAATGGCCGTATAAACCAGGGGATATAGTGGAAAAAGGAGAGGCAGTTGACGTTTGGGTCAGTGAAGGGCCTGAGATTAAACAAAAAACAAGAAAAATCACCGTTCAATTGGATGAAGATCATCCCCATCCAGGTAAAGGCAGGGGCAACAAGGGACGAAATGAGGTTCATGTGGAGATAAAGGTTAAAGATATAAACGGAGAACGAACCGTGCATGATGAAAGAATCAGGAAAACAAAAACTTACTCCGTGGAAGTACAAGTGACCCCCAGTCAGCCGGCCATCATTTCGGTTTATGTCAATGGAGAGTTTTACTTTGATGAACAGGTTCATTTTAATGATTAATCTGCATAACGCTAGCGCCATATCCAACCAAACGGAGGGTTATTTTTAATGGAAGGCCGTATCATTAAAGCATTGGCCGGGTACTACTATGTACTGGATAACGAACAGGAAGAAGTGTGGACGTGTCGAGCTAGAGGCGTCTTTAAAAATCAAGGCATACACCCTTTGGTGGGAGATTGGGTCAAGTTTGACCAAGTGAGTCAAGAAGAAGGGTGGATTACGGAGATCCTGCCGCGCAAAAACAGTTTACACAGGCCCCCTATCGCCAATGTGGATCAGGCTCTTTTAGTTCATGCAGCAAAAGAGCCTGCCTTTAACCCTCTTCTTTTGGACCGCATGCTGGTGCTGGTTGAACATAATCAGATTGTGCCTATCATTTGCTTTACGAAAGTGGATTTAGTTGACGACTGGCAGGAGTTAGACAGACAGCTTGACATTTATAAGGACGTGGGTTATCAGGTGTTGTTCACCAGTCCCTTAACCGGTGAAGGAATTGATCAAGTGATAAAGTGTTTGGAAGGAAAGGTGACGGTTTTAGCCGGTCCTTCCGGTGTAGGCAAATCGACGCTCATCAACACGGTATGTCCTCATGCTGAAGTCCAAACGGGATCCGTATCCAAAAAGTTGGGTCGCGGAAGACATACCACCCGCCATGTCGAGCTGTTAAGGCTGTCTTCAACAGGATTGGTGGCTGATACGCCTGGCTTCAGTCAACTTGATTTTACCCATATCACCGAGGAGACACTGGGCAGTACTTTTCCCGAAATAAGACGGTTAGAATCCCAATGTAAATTTAGAGGCTGTCTGCATCGCAGTGAGCCGGGCTGTGCGGTAAAAGAAGCACTAACCCAAAATCAAATAAGGGCGGAACGCTATGAACACTATCTACAATTTTTAAATGAGATTGAACAGAGTAGAGATAGAAAGAGGTATTGAGATGGTAAAGATCGCTCCCTCCATTCTTTCTGCTGATTTTAAACAATTGGGTCAAGAGATCAACGATGTGATTCAAGGTGAGGCGGACTGGATTCACATCGATGTGATGGACGGCCACTTTGTGCCCAACATCACTATGGGCCCTCTCGTGGTGGAGGCCATACGTCCCTTGACTAACATCCCCCTAGATGTTCACTTAATGATTGAACAACCTGAGCGCTATATCGCTGCTTTTGCCTCTAGCGGAGCCGACATCCTTACGGTTCATCAAGAGGCCTGTCCCCACTTGCACCGGACGGTGTATCAGATCAAAGAGGCCGGTTTAAAAGCAGGGGTAGCCATCAACCCGGCTACCCCTGCTGAACTGATTCGCGAAATATTGGCCGATGTGGATCTTATTTTATTTATGACCGTTAACCCCGGTTTTGGAGGCCAGCGCTTTATCCCATCCGTTTTGCCTAAAATCAAGCAATGTCGTCAGTGGGCCAAAGAAAAAGGTTTGAATCACCTTGAATATGAGGTGGACGGCGGAGTAAATGCAGAAACTGCATCCCTTTGCCGGGAAGCGGGGGCCACAGTGTTGGTTGCCGGTTCAGCCATATTTGGCCAGAAAAACCGGAAGGAGGCCATTGGCCGTTTGCGACGTGCTGTATAGAAAAAGTTCTAACTTTAATCGTTGCACATATTAATGTCATAAGGGGAATATAAGCAACCGTCATTGTTACAGGTTGCTTTTTCTCTTGTTGACTTATTTATATTTTTTACCAGTGTATAGAAACATGTAGGGAGCGGGTGAATATATTATGGTGATAGGGCTAAGGAGGGGGATGGATGAAGTTTTATACCATTAAGCTGCCTCGCTTTTTAGGAGCCGTTGTCCGCATGGTGATTGGCGTATTTAAACGATCGTAAGGCAAGTTTATTGATCCATTAATAAGTTAAAAAAGGCGCCCAAAAATAAAAAGCACCGCATAGGTGCTTTTCTCTCGTTAGAAAGAGGCTTTTTATGCCCGTTTTACTTTTCCGGATTTTAAAGCTCTGGCACTTACATAGACGCGCTTTGGCTTACCGTCTACCAAAATTCTCACTTTCTGCACATTGACGCCCCATTTGCGTTTTGTTTTATTTTCGGCGTGGCTGCGTCTGTTGCCTGAGCCGGGTCTTTTCCCCGTTACATAACACTTACGAGCCAACTTGCCCACCTCCTACTTCAAAGTAAGCCGCCAACTTTACCCATCTTAACACAAGTTAGCAGATGAGGCAATATGGGACAAGCCAGGTATTTTAAAAGAGGAATACATAGTGTAAAATTGGAATAGTTTTACAAGGAGCGAGCGTTATGAATACAACAGACCGGAAATCGATACTGGAGGAACCCGTTACACTGTTGAAAGGGATCGGGCCAGCATCAGCTGAACAATTGGCCAAATTGGGCATCTATACCCTTAGCGATCTCCTTTTTTATTTCCCCTATCGCTACGAGGATTTTCGCCTCCGGGATCTAAGGGAAGCCGAACATGATCAAACGGTTACTTTGGCAGGTAAGGTGATCAGTCAACCGGTCTTAACGCGGTATGGGGGGAAGCGGTCGCGCCTTAGCTTTAAAGTGCTGGTGAACCAGCATATCCTGACCGCCGTCATCTTTAATAGACCGTACGCCCTGAACCAGATTAAAGTGGGATCAACCCTCTATTTAGCCGGAAAATTGGATAAACATCGTTGGCAGCTCACTGTTTATTATTATAAGTTAAGTTTAAATGGATCAAAAGATGCAGCCTTGGATCAAGATACTCTGCTTCCGGTGTACTCCACCTCCGGTTCACTCAGCGTTCTCCAGCTGAGAAAATGGATCAAACAAGCCTTGCAGTATGCTGAACATGTCCCTGAATTATTGCCTCCATCCTTTTTAAAAGCTTATAAGCTTTTGCCCCGACATGAGGCTTTAATCAAGATGCATTTTCCCCGCAATGCCCAGGAGGGAAAACAGGCCAGGCGCCGTTTTGTTTATGAAGAGTTTCTTCTTTTTCAGCTTAAAATGCAAAGTATAAAACAAAGGCATCGCCAAGAGGTAAAAGGCGTTGCCCAACAGTTTGATCAAGACAAGATCAACCAATTTATCGCCACCTTACCTTTTCAATTGACCGACGCCCAAAAGCGGGTCACCAAGCAAATATTGGAGGATATGCGCTCTGAGAATGGCATGAACAGGTTACTTTTGGGAGATGTGGGTTCGGGAAAGACGGTGGTGGCAGCCATCGCCATTTATGCTTCCGTAACCGCAGGCTTTCAAGCTTCGTTTATGGCCCCCACCGAAATTTTAGCCGAGCAACATTATCTATCTTTAAAGCAATTTTTTGCAGGTGACAACGTACAGCTGGCTCTCTTGACCGGCAGTTTAAGTCAACGGGAACGAAAAGATATTTTAGCTGGCCTTCAGCTGGGCACTATCGATGTGGTGGTGGGCACCCACGCTTTAATTCAACGGGATGTTTATTTTAAAAACCTAGGTTTAATTATAACGGATGAGCAGCATCGCTTTGGGGTAGAACAAAGGCGTCAACTGAGACAAAAGGGGACTGCACCCGATGTGCTTTTAATGACCGCCACCCCGATTCCCCGCACCTTGGCCATCACGGCCTATGGCGATCTTGATGTGAGCATTATTGACCAATTGCCGGCCGGTCGAAAGAAAATTGAAACCCGTTGGTACCGAGAAGAGAGATTTAACGATGTTTTAAAGTTTATGGAAAAACAGATTAAGCTGGGGAGGCAAGCATACGTCGTCTGTCCCTTGATTGAAGAGTCGGATAAACTGGATCTCCAAAATGTGCTAGATATGTACACGCTTTTAAAAAAGACCTATCCCCATTTTAAAATTGGACTATTGCATGGGCGGTTAAGTACAGCGGAAAAAGAACAGGTGATGGAACAGTTTGCCTCAGGTCGCCTGCATATCTTGGTCGCTACCACAGTGATTGAAGTGGGGGTAAATGTGCCCAATGCAACTGTGATGGTGATTTATGATGCTGAGCGATTCGGCCTGGCCCAGTTGCACCAATTGCGGGGGCGGGTAGGGCGAGGAGAGCATCAATCGTACTGTTTCCTGATTGCCGATCCTAAAACAGAAGTGGGTTACGAACGGATGAGAATCCTATGTGAAACGACAAACGGTTTTCAATTGGCCAAAAGGGATCTATCTCTACGGGGGCCTGGCGATTTTTTTGGAACCAAACAAAGTGGCTTGCCTCAGTTTAAGGTGGCTGACCTACTTCTGGATGAAAAAGCGTTGGAAGTAGCCAGGCAGGATGCCCGTCGCTTATATTATAGCGAGGCCTTCTGGAAAGATGAGGCGTATCGCCCTCTCCGCGAAGAACTGGCCATGCAGATGAAAGATCATCAACAACTTTTGGATTAAACCGATCCTTTCGTTTTAAAAATATGATTGCACCACAAACCTCATCTATTATATACTACTATTATGACCTAGTACTAATTTATATTGAGCGGTGGTGACAACGGGTGTCTAAACTGGGAAAAAAAATGCGTCAGGAACAATTGATTCAACTGCTTGATCAGAATCCTTTTTTAACAGACGAAGAATTGGCCGCTCATTTTAAGGTCAGTGTCCAAACGATTCGGCTGGATCGTTTGGAAAGATCGATACCCGAACTAAGAGAACGGATCAAATCTGTCGCTAAAAAGAAACTGGATGAGGTTCGCTCCCTTCAGGAGGATGAAGTGATTGGAGAGATTATTGATCTGGAACTTGATCGCAGTGCCATTTCCATCCTGGATATCGAGCGTAAACATGTATTCGCCCGAAACGGGATTGCCAGAGGACACCACCTGTTTGCCCAAGCGAATTCATTGGCCATTGCATTGATTGATGATGAATTGGCTTTGACCGCTTCTGCCTCCATCCGTTATCTTCGTCCCGTTATGGTGGGGGAGCGGATTGTGGCTAAAGCGAAGGTGATTGATTCCGGAAAAGAACGCACCAAAGTGAGGGTGGATACATTTAGTGGAGATGAGCTGGTTTTTTCAGGTCAATTTACCATTTACCGCCACAGTGAAAAGCATCAAGGAGGTAATTGACATAAATGAATATTGCCATTGATGTTATGGGGGGGGATCATGCACCAGCTGAAATTATTAAGGGCGCTATTTTAGCTTTAAAATCATTGGAAGATATCCATTTATTATTGGTTGGTAAAGAAGATGAGATTATCCCTCATTTGGATGAACAACTTGATCGCTTGCAAATTATTCATTCCAACGAAGTGATCAGTGCGGAGGAACAGCCAGTCCGAGCTGTTCGCAAGAAACCCCATTCTTCACTGGTCACCTGTGTTCGACTGGTCAAAGAGGGAAGAGCGGATGCCTGTATTTCTGCGGGCAATACCGGCGCCTATATGGCGGCTGGCTTATTGGAATTAGGCACGGCCACTGGCATCGATCGGCCTGCTTTGGCGGTGTTGCTTCCCACCGTTACCGGAGATCCAGTCCTGGTTCTTGATGTGGGAGCCAACATTGATGCTAAGCCTCATCATCTCCTGCAGTATGCCATCATGGGAGATATTTATGCCCGTAATCTTTTAGGCATTGAGGAGCCTCGAATCGGTCTGCTTAACGTGGGCTTGGAAGAACTGAAAGGAAACCAGCTGGTTAAGCGTACCTTTCCTTTGTTAAAGGGGCAAGGTTTTAATTTTGTAGGTAATGTGGAAGCAAGGGAGATACCCTATGGAATAGTGGATGTTGTTGTTTGCGATGGTTTTACCGGCAACGTGGTTTTAAAGTTGTCAGAAGGCATGGCAGGCTCCCTATTGATGATGTTTAAGCAGATGTTAAACAAGACGATGACCAGAAAATTGGCTGCTCTACTGTTAAAATCGGGCCTTGAGGAGTATCGTCAGAAAATCGACTATACCCATTATGGTGGAGCACCGTTATTGGGTTTGAACGGTTTGTGTATTAAGGCACACGGTTCATCAAATGGCACAGCCATCAAAAATGCCATTTATCAGGCCAGAAGCTGTATTAAACAAAATATGGCTCAACAGATACAACAAGAATTTGAGAAAGTGAGTGAAGAAAATGGTTGGTAATGGGGTCGGCATCTTGGGCACAGGCTCCTATTTGCCTGATAAAGTGTTGACCAATTTTGATCTGGAAAAGATGGTGGACACCAGTGATGAATGGATCAGAACAAGAACAGGAATCCGTGAGCGAAGGATTGCCAGTGATGGAGAAGCCTCATCCGACTTAGCCTACCAGGCCAGCCTGAAAGCATTAAAACAGGCCGGCATTACAGCAGAAGATCTGGACATGATTTTGGTGGCGACGATTACGCCTGATATGTTTTTTCCTTCCACGGCCTGCCTGTTGCAGCATAAATTGGGGGCCCGTACTGTGGGGGCCATGGACATTTCGGCCGCCTGCAGCGGTTTCTTGTATGGCTTAAGCACCGCCTATCAATTTGTGAAAAGCGGCAGCTGCCGCTATGTATTGGTGGTGGGGGTGGAATGTTTATCCCGCATTACCAATTGGAATGATCGCTCAACCTGCGTACTGTTTGGTGATGGAGCAGGGGCAGTAGTGGTCGGTCCCGTTGAGGAGGGCTACGGTTTTCTCTCCTTTGAGCTGGGCTCAGATGGAAGTGGGGGTGATTTATTACTGCTCCCAGGAGGCGGTTCCCGCTGTCCAGCAACGGCAGAGACGGTTAACGATCAGTTGCACTATATTCAAATGAATGGACCCGAAGTGTTTAAATTTGCCGTAAGAATTATGGAACAAGCCTCTCTGGCTGCTTTAAACAAAGCGGGATTAAAGAAAGAAGAGGTTCAAATTCTGATCCCTCACCAAGCGAACTTCCGCATCATCGATTCGGCTCGCAAACGTCTTGGACTAAGAGAAGATCAAGTGATGGTCAATGTGGACAAATATGGCAACATGTCTGCCGCCTCCATCCCTGTTGCCCTTGATGAAGCGGTTCAGCAAAAGCGCCTCAAAAAGGGCGATCACGTGGTTTTCGTCGGTTTTGGTGGAGGCCTAACCTGGGGAGCCAGTGCGATGCGCTGGAATTTGGAGATCTAATGTTTAGATTTGTACCTGTCCCATCGATTAGACAGGGCCATAAATATGGACATTGATTTGGGGGGATCGCCGTGGGTAAACTGGCTTTTGTTTTTCCCGGACAAGGAGCCCAACGGGTGGGCATGGGCAAAACGCTGTATGAACAGTTTGAAGAAGCTAGGACCCTCTTTGATCAAGCGGATCAACATTTAGGTTATCCTTTATCTAAGCTGTGCTTTGAGGGACCAGAAGAGGAGTTAAAACTAACCTATCATACTCAGCCGGCCATTTTAACGGTTAGCGTAGCCCTTTATGAAGTGTTTAAAAAACATGCGCCACGGCCCGATTACGTGGCTGGCCACAGCTTAGGAGAGTATTCCGCCTTGGTAGCGGCGGAAGCCATGAACTTTGCTGATGCTGTAAAAACCGTTCATCAAAGAGGAAAATTTATGGATGAGGCCGTCCCAGCTGGCGAAGGAACAATGGCTGCTGTTATCGGTGGAAAACGGGACGCGTTGGAAAAAATTTGCGAGCGGATCACCTTGGCTGGAGATGCCGTACAACTGGCCAATATGAACAGTCCCGATCAGGTGGTTATTTCGGGAACCACGGCAGGGGTGGAAAAAGCAGCTCAGGTGATTAAGGAAGAGAAGGCGGCCCGGCGCGTTATTCCGCTTGAAGTTAGCGGTCCCTTTCACTCCGAATTGATGAAGCCGGCAGCCAGCAAGTTGGCACAAGTGCTGGAGAAAGTTTCCCTAAAGTCAGCCCAAATTCCTGTGGTGGTCAACGTGGATGCTCGCCCCATCATGCCCGCCGAAGAAATTAGACAAGCCCTCATCGAGCAAGTTTTCTCTCCGGTGCTATGGGAAGATTCCGTCCGCTGGATGATTGAGGCAGGGGTGGACACCTTTGTTGAAATTGGACCTGGACAAGTCTTAAGCGGCCTGATCAAAAAAATCAGTCGGGACGTCACCATTATTTCCGTCTATGATGATCAATCTTTACAACAGGCCTGGGAGGGATTAAAGTGAGCTTAGAAGGAAAAGTTGCCTTGGTGACGGGAGGCTCCAGAGGCATTGGACGAGCCATTGCCTTAGAGTTGGCCAGTCGAGGGGCCAATGTGGCCGTCAACTATGCAGGAAATGAAGAGGCTGCCCAACAGGTGGTAGGAGAGATTGAAGCCAAGGGACGTCAAGGGCTGGCCGTACAGGCCGATGTGTCCAATTCGGCTGCCGTTGACGAAATGATAAAAAAAGTGCTGGATGCGTTTGGGCGGATTGATATATTGGTTAATAATGCGGGCATTACGCGTGACAACCTCTTGATGAGGATGAAAGAAGAAGACTGGGATCAGGTGGTTGACACAAATTTAAAAGGAGCATTTTTATGCACCAAGGCAGTGCTCAGGCAAATGATGCGCCAAAAAGAAGGACGCATCATTAACATTAGTTCCATTTCCAGCATGACTGGCACGGCCGGACAAGCCAACTATGCCGCTTCCAAAGCCGGGTTGATCGCTCTAACCAAAACAACGGCTCGGGAAGTGGCTTCCAGAGGCATTACGGTCAATGCCATTGCTCCCGGCTTCATAAAAACCGAAATGACCGATGTCTTGGATGACAGTTACAAGCAGCAATTATTAGACCAGATTCCCATGGGTAGAATAGGAGAGCCGGAAGATATAGCTCGATTGGCAGCGTTTCTTGCCTCCGATGAGGCCGCCTATATTACCGGCCAAACCATCCATGTCAACGGCGGCATGTACATGTAAGGTTTCGACACACGATCCTGTTTTTGGTATGATATAATGGCTGAAGTGAGGCCTTGAGAGGAGGTGAAATCATGTCAGATACATTTGAGCGTGTCAAAAAAATTATTGTTGATCGTTTGGAGGTTGACGAGGATAAAGTTACGCCCGAAGCCTCTTTTAAAGATGACCTTGGTGCAGATTCCCTGGATGTGGTGGAATTGGTGATGGAATTGGAAGATGAATTTGACATGGAAATTTCAGATGAAGATGCTGAAAAAATCACCACCGTTGGGGATGCTGTGGCCTACATAGAATCCAAAATGTAATCACCTAACTGGGCGGCCACGGCCAAAGTGTTTGGTGGCTGCCCAGTTGGGTTTTAAGACACCTTGAACCAAGAAACCGATCGAACGGTGGACAATAGAGGTGAAAGCGATGAATCGACGTGTAGTCATCACGGGTTGCGGCGTCATAACTTCCCTGGGTCAAAATCTGGATACATTTTGGAATAACATATTGCAAGGGAAATCAGGGGTCTCTTTTATCGAATCTTTTGATACCAGTGAACATGCCACCAAAATTGCTGCCGAAGTAAAAGATTTTGATCCGGAAAAGTATATGGATAAAAAAGATATTAAACGGACCGATCGCTTTGTCCAATTTGGTGTCGCCGCAGCAAAACTGGCCTTGGAACATGCCAAGTTGGAAATAACAGCAGAAAATGCTCATCAAATCGGCGTCTATGTAGGTTCCGGCATTGGTGGATTACATACATGGGAAGAACAATACCAAGTGATGTTAAATAAAGGGCCGCGTCGGGTCAGCCCGTTTTTTATCCCCATGATGATTGCCAATATGGCTTCAGGGGTAATCTCTATTGAAACAGGAGCAAAAGGGCCTAACAGCGCACCAATCTCCGCTTGCGCCACAGGAACGCACGCCATTGGAGATGCGTTTAACATCATTCGTCGTGGACAAGCCGATGTGATGATCGCCGGAGGTACTGAGGCAACCATCACCCCGCTTGCTTTTGCCGGATTTAATGCTAGCCGCGCCCTTTCCACCCGCAATGATGAACCGGAAAAAGCAAGCCGGCCGTTTGATGCGAACAGAGACGGATTTGTGATGGGTGAAGGAGCAGGGGTCGTCATCTTGGAAGAGCTGGAACATGCTTTAAAACGTGGCGCCACCATCATCGCCGAAGTAGCCGGTTACGGTTTAACCGGTGATGCCTATCACCTCACTCAACCGGCGCCAGAAGGGGAAGGGGCAGCCCGAGCCATGGCCATGGCCATAAAAGATGCTGGGCTTAAACCAGAAGATATAAATTACATCAATGCCCACGGTACCTCAACGCCGTATAACGACAAATATGAAACGACAGCCATCAAAACGGTATTTGGGCAACATGCCTATCAATTGGCGGTCAGCTCCACAAAGTCAATGACAGGCCATCTGTTGGGTGCTGCAGGTGGAGTGGAAGCCATCGTGACCGCACTAGCGATTAGGGATCAGATCTTGCCGCCTACCATCAACTATGAAACTCCTGATCCTGATTGTGACCTTGATTACGTGCCTAATGAAGCAAGAAAAGGGGTTATCAATGCCGCCCTCTCCAATTCTCTTGGCTTTGGAGGGCACAATGCCACCATTCTGCTAAAAAAGTATGAAGGAGCCTGAATCCCGAGGGAAGCCTTATGATTGATAAAGAACAATATCAAGCTTTGCAAAGACGGATCGGCGTTCAATTTAATAACGAGAAGCTTTTGATTCAGGCTTTTACCCACTCTTCTTTTGTGAATGAACATCGTTCTCGCCACTTTGAGGATAATGAGCGCCTTGAATTTTTGGGCGACGCCGTTTTAGAATTGGCCATTTCCCAGTATCTGTACACTCATTTTAAGTCCATGAGTGAAGGGGAAATGACCAAACTAAGGGCGGCCATTGTGTGTGAACCTTCATTAGTAGAACTGGCCCATGAGCTAGAGTTTAGCAAGCTGATCCGTCTTGGCCGCGGTGAGGAAATCGCAGGGGGGCGCAAGCGTCCCGCCTTGTTGGCTGATGTGTGTGAAGCCTTTATCGGCGCTTTGTACTTAGACCAAGGCTTTGAAGCTGTAGACCGTTTTTTGGCCCGCTATGTCTATCCCAAAATTAAAGCGGGAGCCTTTAATAAGGTGATCGATTATAAAAGTCAGCTTCAGGAATATGTTCAACATGACAATCTGGGTGATCTGGTTTACCAGATTGTCAGTGAGAAAGGGCCAGCTCACAGCCGACAGTTTATGGCTAGGGTGGCGTTAAATGGCCAAACATTGGGAATGGGAACTGGACGGTCCAAAAAAGAAGCTGAACAGCAAGCCGCCAAACAAGCGCTGCAAAAATTAAATGTCTTATCGACATAAAGGAGCGTTAATGCCTTTAACGCTTCTTTTCCGCTTTTTTTAGACCTGTGTGGAGGTACTCCAATGTATTTAAAACGATTGGAACTGTACGGATTTAAATCGTTTGCTGACCGAACAGAGCTGGAATTTAATCGAGGGTTAACGGCAGTGGTGGGGCCCAACGGAAGCGGCAAAAGTAATATTGCCGATGCCATGCGCTGGGTATTGGGGGAACAATCAGCCAAAAGTTTGCGGGGGGCAAAAATGGAAGATATTATTTTTTCCGGCAGCGATTCCCGCAAACCCGTCAACTATGCTGAAGCCTCCTTGACATTAGATAATCAGGACCAACAGTTAAAAATCGATTTTTCGGAAGTGACCATCACTCGGCGCATCTATCGATCGGGGGAAAGCGAATTCTTTATCAATCGGCAACCCTGCCGGTTAAAAGATATTGTTGAGCTGTTTATGGATACAGGTTTGGGACGAGATGCTTACTCGATCATTGGTCAAGGTCAGGTGGAACAAATCTTAAGCAGTCGACCCGAAGAGCGGAGGACCATCTTTGAAGAAGCAGCCGGTGTAAACAAATACAAAAACCGTAAGAAAGAAGCAGAAAAAAAATTGGAAGAAACAGCTGCCAATTTGGTGCGCATTCAAGATATTATTCACGAGATTGAAAGTCAGCTTGACCCTCTAAGGGAGCAGGCTGAGCGGGCCAAGCGGTATCAGCATTTGCACAAAGAATTAATGGCCAAAGAAATTGCAGCTTCTGTCTATCAGATTGATACTTTATACCAGCAATGGCAAGAAGCCCAAGAAAATTTATCCCGTCTAAAAGAAGCTGAAGAAAAGCAACTGTTTAAAATCAACCAAACTGAAGCTGATCTAGAACAGGGCAAATGGGAACTGACGCAATTGGAAAACCAGCTGGAGGAAAGTCAGGATCGTCTCCTTCGTATGACAGAAGAGTTGGAACGTTTGGAAAGACAGGCTGAAGTTTTGCAAGAACGCCAAAAAAACTATGCGGCCCTTGAGAAGGATCTTAAGGTCAAACTGGATCAGATGGTAAAGGAAGGGGATAAATTAGCTCAGGAGTGGCAGGCTGAGCAGCAACGCTTACTGGAGACAGAAAAGAGTCTCAATCAGCTTCTGGAAGAGATCAAGCGTAGAGAGGCCCCGACCGTTGACCGCAGCCAGGAACTGGCCCACCAAATCGAACAGCTTAAAGGGGATTATATTGATCTCCTTAATGAGCAGGCTGCATTGCGCAATGAAGAACGCCATCTAAAACTTCGGCTGGAACAGGAAAGTCAACGCTTGCAGCGTCTACAGGAGAATAAGGAGCAATACGGTCAAGAATTGGCAAGCTTAAGCCACCAACGGCAAGAGCACCTGAAAGAACTGGCTAACACACAAAAACGACTAGCCTCTAAACATGACCATGTACAAAAGCTAGAAGAAAAAAGTAAAGAGATTCAAAGAAAATTAAATGAGTTGGAGCAAAAACAGAAAACCACTTTAAACCAAATGGGGCAGGTGGAAAGTCGGTATAAAGTTTTACGAGAGTTAAAAGAGGACTACAGCGGCTATGCCCAGGGTGTTAAGGCAGTGTTAAAGGCCCGGGACAAGCATCTCGAGGGTATTGATGGGGCAGTGGGTGAACTGATCCATGTCCCAGAAAAGTATGAATCGGCCATTGAAACCGCTTTGGGGGCCGCGTTGCAATATATTGTTGTTCAGGATGAAGAAGCGGCCCGAAAAGCGATACAATATCTCAAACAAACCCAGTCTGGCCGGGCCACCTTTTTACCTAAAAACATATTAAAAAGCCGGTTGATTCCACCAAAAGAACGCAATCTGATCCAGCAGGCTGACGGCATTGTGGGGTTGGCCCATGAATTGGTGAAGACAGATGACCAGTTTAAAGTTGTCTTAGAATATTTGTTAGGCCAAGTGATTGTGATGCATAATTTAAAAGCGGCCAACTTGCTGGCCAGGACTTTACACTATCGCTACCGTTTAGTTACCCTGGATGGCGATGTGGTACATCCAGGAGGCCTCATGACGGGTGGTGGCACCAAACGGAACAAAACCAGCTTTTTTAGTCGGGAGCGTGAACTGGTTAATCTGGAGAATCAACTGGCTAAGTTCAAAGAACAGGTCACTCATCAGGAACAACAGCGAACGGAACAAATTGCTATCCTCAATGAAATAAATGAAGGCATAACGCAGACAGAAAATGAACGGATGCGGCTTCAAGAAAAGGAACATCAATTGAAAGAAGGGGAAGCCCAGCTGCACTATCAAATCAAGCATGTGCAGGAAAGGCTGGAGCTAATCAACCTGGATATTGCTGACACCAAGGAAAATATTGACCAAATCAGCTTAAAATTGAAGGAGCTGGCCGCACAATCGGAGCAGACAACACAGCAAACCAGTATTTTAGAAAAAGAGATTAATCGTCTGGAGCATCTAAAAAAAGAGCAGGAAATGAGCAAAGCGGAGGCGGACAAGCAGCTGACCCAGCTTAAAGTGAAAGCGGCAGCTACCCAACAAGAGCATGACCATCTCAAAGCACAAGTTAACCGTTTAGATTTGAACCGAAAGCAATTAGACGAAGAATTGAATCAGGTGCAAAAGCAGCTGAAACAGATCACCCTCAATCTGGCTGAGCAGCAACAGCAGCAAAAAGAAATACAAGAAGCGATTGAAGCTAAAATTGAGGCGCGAAATCGGTTAAACGAAACCATTACCCATCTTCGGCAAAAGCGGCGCGCCAAGCAGCATGATTTAGAGCTTTTGGAAGCGCAAATTAAAGAAGAACAGCTATCTGTACAAGAGGTCCAAGCAAAAATAAAGAACTTAGAGATCCAAATCGGAAAGCTGGACATAGAGTTGGAACGCTATTTAGCCCTACTAAGAGAAGAGTATCAAATCAGCTATGAATGGGCCAAAGATCACTATCCATTAGAAGAACCTTACGAGCAAACCAAGGCACAGGCCGAACAGCTTCGACAAGAGATTAACGCTTTAGGTCCCGTTAATTTGGCCACCATTGAGCATTATGAACAACTTCAAGAACGGTATTCCTTCCTCAAAAATCAGGAGCAGGATTTAAAACAGGCTAAAGCCACCCTGGATAACGTCATCCAAGAGATGGATCAGGAGATGAGCCAACGATTCAAAGCCACGTTTGAACAAATTCGGCACCATTTTTCCAAAATATATCGTGAAATGTTTGGGGGAGGAAAGGCTGATCTGTATTTGACAGATCCATCCGATCTGTTAACAACAGGTGTTGAAATCGTCGCCCAGCCGCCTGGCAAAAAACTGCAATATCTAACCTTACTTTCTGGCGGAGAAAAAGCATTAACGGCCATCACCCTGCTCTTTGCCATATTAGAAGTTAAACCGGTTCCCTTCTGTGTTTTGGACGAGGTTGAAGCCGCACTGGATGAAGCCAATGTCAGCCGGTTTGCCCATTATTTAAAAAAGAAGCTGGATAAAACTCAATTTATCGTGATTACCCATCGTAAAGGAACCATGGAAGCAGCAGATGTATTATATGGGGTGACCATGTCAGAGGCAGGTGTTTCCAAACTGGTTTCCGTTAAGCTTTTGGCAAGTTAAGGAGGTAAAGGGATGAATTTTTTTCAAAAACTGAAGGCAAAAATCAGTCAGCAAACCGAGGCCGTCACCGAAAAATTTAAAGCAGGCTTATCCAAGACCAGGAGCTCCTTGTCTGAAAAAGTAAACGACCTGTTAAGCCGGTACCGCAAAGTGGATGAAGAGTTCTTTGAGCAGTTGGAAGAGATCTTAATCCAGGCGGATGTTGGGGTAAACACGGTGATGGAACTGGTGGATGAGTTGAAAGAGGAGGCTAAACGAAACAAAATAGAGGATAGCGCCGGTCTGAAACCCTTATTGACAGAACGGCTGGTCTCTCTTTTTGATTCAGCCGGTTCGCCGGAGCTTAAGCTGAATGAAAATGGACTTACGGTCTATTTATTTGTGGGTGTAAATGGGGTAGGCAAAACCACTACTATCGGCAAACTGGCTCATCGCTTTACCCAACAGGGCAAACGAGTGATGTTAGCAGCGGGAGACACCTTTCGGGCCGGAGCCATTGAACAGCTAAGCGTGTGGGGGGAGCGCACAGGAGCAGAGGTGATTAAACACCAGGCTGGCAGTGACCCGGCCGCAGTGATTTACGATGCTATTCAGGCAGCTCGAAAACGTTCTGCCGATATTTTGTTATGTGATACAGCAGGCCGCCTCCAAAATAAAGTGAATTTAATGCAGGAGTTAAACAAGATCTATCGCGTGATCCAGCGGGAAGTGCCTGATGGCCCCCACGAAACGTTGCTGGTGGTGGATGCCACGACGGGTCAAAATGCACTCACCCAAGCCAAAACGTTTAACGAGGCCACGGGGATAACAGGGATCGTTTTAACCAAACTGGATGGAACGGCCAAAGGGGGCATCGTGATTGCCATTTCCAATGAGCTTAAAATCCCTGTCAAATTTGTAGGGCTAGGAGAAAAACCAGATGATTTGCAACCCTTCGATGGAGAACAGTATGTGTATGCCCTGTTTGCCGATCTTTTTGAAAAAGAGGCGAATCATTCGGTTGAAGAGGCCTGACAAGAAGATGAACTTGACAGCATGCAGCGTTTCCCTTACTATATAGAGTGTTAAGGTGGGCACCTTGTCAGCATGCAGCAAAATGCTGTATTTATTGAAATAGTTTCAGAGGAGACAACCCCATGCTTGAAAAAACGACGCACCTTAACCTGCTCTATGATTTTTACCATTCGCTCTTAACTGAAAAACAGCGTCAGTATATGGAATTGTATTATCAGGATGATCTGTCTTTAGCTGAAATTGCCGATCAGTTCCACGTCAGCCGCCAGGCCGTATATGAACATATCAAGCGAGCGGAAGAACTCCTTGCTCGCTATGAATCATTGCTTGGTCTGGTTCGCAAGTATCAAAAACGGCAACAAAAACTAGAGCGAATGTATACCTTGCTGCATGAAGAAGAACCTGACCTGGATCAATTGAAGCGTCTGGTTCTTGATTTAAAACAACTGGAGTAGGAGGCGGCGGTAATGGCTTTTGAGGGGTTAACTGATCGGTTGCAGGCGGCCTTGCGCAAAATTAGAGGCAAAGGGAAAGTGACCGAAGCTGATGTGGATGAAATGATGCGGGAAGTCCGCCTGGCGCTGCTTGAAGCGGATGTTAACTTTAAAGTGGTACGCCAATTTGTAAAACAAGTGAAAGAAAGGGCAGTGGGGCAAGAAGTATTAAAAAGCTTAACGCCTGGGCAGCAGGTTATCAAAGTGGTGAATGATGAGCTCACCGCTTTGATGGGTGGAGAAAACGCCAAGTTAAACATAAGCCACAGGCCGCCCACCGTGATTATGCTTGTTGGCTTGCAAGGCGCTGGTAAAACAACCAGCGTGGCCAAACTAGCTAAACACTTGGTCAAACAAAATCGAACTCCCCTGATGGTAGCTGCTGATATTTACCGTCCGGCTGCCATCAAACAGTTACAAGTTTTAGGGGAACAGCTTAATATTGACGTATTCTCCCTGGGAGACAAAGTATCTCCTGTTGAAATTGCCCAGCAAGCTGTTCAAAAAGCAAAAGAACAACACCATGATGTGGTGCTGATCGATACAGCGGGACGGCTGCATGTGGATCAGGAATTGATGAATGAACTGTTAGAGATTAAAGAGGCTGTTCATCCCCACGAAATATTGCTTGTCGTGGATGCTATGACGGGACAAGATGCGGTTCAGGTGGCCGAAAGCTTTAATGATCAGCTTGATATTACCGGAGTTATATTAACCAAGCTTGACGGGGATAGCCGGGGAGGGGCAGCCTTATCGGTTAAAGCGGTCACCGGCAAACCGATCAAGTTTGTGGGCATGGGAGAAAAGGTGGATGCCTTAGAGCCGTTTCATCCTGACCGTATGGCTTCCCGCATTTTAGGGATGGGGGATGTGCTCACGCTCATTGAAAAGGCCCAGCAGGAAGTGGACCTGGAGAAAGCAAAGGAACTGGAGAGAAAAATCCGTAAAATGGAATTTACCTTTGATGATTTTCTCGATCAGTTGGAGCAAGTCCGCAATATGGGCCCCCTTGATGAACTGATTAGCATGCTGCCTGGTGCTGGAAAAATGAAAGGTTTAAAAGATCTGAAAGTGGATGAGCGTAAATTAAGGCAAGTGGAAGCCATCGTCAAATCGATGACCAAGGAAGAGAAGCAAAATCCTGAAATCATTAACGCTAGCCGCAGAAAACGCATCGCCCAGGGCAGTGGCACTTCCGTTCAAGATGTGAACCGACTGTTGAAACAGTTTCAAGACATGAAAAAAATGATGAAGCAAGTGGCCAATATGGCTGGCACCAAGAAAAAACGAAGAGGATTTCGCTTTCCCTTTAGTCCATTTTAAATACAAATTTTATGACCAATGATAGGAGGAGATTATCGTGGCAGTAAAAATTCGTTTAAAACGTATGGGCGCTAAAAAGAGACCCTTTTATCGTTTGGTGGTGGCAGATAGTCGGTCACCCCGTGACGGACGTTTTATTGAAGAGATTGGATATTACAATCCTTTGACACAACCGGCTCAAGTCAAAATTGATGAAGAAAAAGCGCTTAAATGGCTACAAAACGGAGCCAAACCTTCTGATACCGTGCGCAGTCTTTTGAGCAAAGCAGGCATCTTGGCCAAGTTTCATGAGCTCAAAACGCAGAAAGAATCATAAGTCATAGGGGATGATCTTTTTGTAAGGGGGTCTTAAGGATGAAAGCCTTGATTGAAACCATTGCCCGCTCTTTGGTGGATCATCCTCAAGATGTGCATGTGGCTGAAGTGGAACGGGAAGACGCCGTTGTGTATCGATTAACGGTTAATCCCGCTGATATGGGCAAAGTGATTGGTAAGCAAGGCAAAATTGCCAAGGCGATGCGAACGGTGGTCTATGCGGCTGGAGCCAAGGGGAAACGGCGCATCTATCTTGATATTGAGTAAATAGCGCACCACTTTCTCCCAGGACCAGAAAGTTGGGATAGAAGAATGAGCAAATACTACACCGTTGGCAAAATCGTCAATACCCATGGTTTGCAAGGTGAAGTACGCGTCATTACCATTTCCGATTTTAAAGCAGAGCGCTATCAGCCGGGAAATGTACTTTATTATTTCCCGGATCATGAGGCTGAAGAAGGACATCCTTTAACGCTTGTTTCTTGGAGAACCCATAAACAATTTGATCTCCTTAAATTTGAAGGCTATACCGATATCAATGCTGTGGAGCGTTTTAAGGGTGGCTGGCTTAAAATTCGTTCCGAACAACGTCAACCGCTGCCTGAGGGAGAATATTATTTTGATCAAATCATCGGTTGTACAGTGGAGACGGAGACTGGGGAAGTCATTGGGCATGTGGACGCCATTTTAACGCCTGGAGCCAATGATGTGTGGGTGGTTAAACCTACTAATGGAAAGAAGGAGATCTTAATCCCGTATATTGACGATGTTGTCAAAAAGGTGGATGTTGACCAGAAACGCATTGTGATCCATCTTCTCGAGGGGTTGCTGGATGAGTAGGTTAACCATTGACATATTAACATTGTTTCCAGAAATGTTTCCAGGCGTTCTGAATACCAGCATTTTAGGAAAGGCCCAACAAAAAGGGTTGGTTCAGTTTAATCTGGTCAATTTCCGTCACTATGCCACCGATAAGCACCATCAGGTGGATGACTACCCTTATGGCGGTGGCAGCGGCATGGTGCTGAAGCCGGAACCTATTTTTTATGCAGCAGAAGATTGTTTGCAGCGAGTTAAAACTAAGGATGAAAAACCAACAATTATTCTTTTATCCCCTCAAGGGGAACCTTATACCCAGAAGAAAGCGGAAGAGCTGGCTGCAAAAGATTACTTTATGCTCATTTGTGGTCACTATGAAGGGGTCGATGAGCGCATCAATCAGTATTTGGCCACCGATGAGATCTCCATCGGTGACTATGTTCTAACGGGTGGAGAATTGGCCGCTATGGTGATCATTGATAGCGTCGTCCGTCTCAGGGAAGGGGTTTTGGGCAACCGTTCTTCTCCTGCAGACGAGTCCTTTACAACAGGACTTTTAGAATACCCCCAATATACGCGCCCAGCCAACTTCCGAGGGATGAAAGTGCCTGAGATATTATTATCTGGACATCATCAAAAAATTGAAATGTGGCGACGGGAACAAGCTTTGTACAGAACCTATCAACGTCGGCCCGATCTCTTGCAATATGATACATTGTCAGAATGGGAAAAAGAGCGGCTCGCTGAGTGGCAGCGAAAGAAGAATCAAGCAAAAGATTGAGTGAACGAAACAGATATGGTACTATTATCCTTGTGAACCGCGGCTTTTGATCAAAGGCGGTCCGCTGCCCGCATGGAGCATGAACGCCTGATGAGGAAGGAGGTTGTAGCTATGCATCCCATTATTCAAGAATTGGAAAAGGAACAGTTAAGATCAGATATTCCTCCCTTTCGTCCCGGTGATACCTTACGCGTTCACGTTAAAGTGGTTGAAGGGCAACGGGAACGGATCCAGGTTTTTGAGGGCGTCGTGATTCGCCGTCGGGGAACGGGAATTGGCGAATCCTTTACAGTTCGGAAGATTTCCAACGGTGTTGGTGTGGAACGCACATTCCCCTTACACACCCCACGGATTGACAAAATTGAAGTGATTCGCCGCGGCAAAGTTCGTCGCGCTAAGCTTTACTATCTGCGTAAACTCAGAGGTAAGGCTGCCCGAATTAAAGAAATTCTCTAGTGAAAAAGGAGCTTGGATAACAAGCTCCTTTTTTAGAGATGATGGAGGAGAGAGGGGCTTTGAATCAACCATACGATCCTGCTCAACAGACAGAAGAGAATGAAGATTGGGGATCAGACGATCGACTGGGCCGGGAATTATGGGAATGGCTAAAAGCTATCCTTTTTGCAGTGGGTATTGCCTTGGTCATCCGCCTGGTCCTGTTTACTCCCATCGTGGTGGATGGTGAATCCATGTTACCCAGTTTAAAGGATGGGGAACGCTTGATCGTGAATAAAGCCATCTACTTGATCAAAGAACCTGAGCGGGGAGAAATTGTGGTTTTTCATGCCGCTCAGGGCAAAGATTGGATTAAACGGGTGATTGGCGAACCGGGCGATATGATTGAAGTGAATAACGGCCAGTTGTATATAAATGGTGAAAGGGTGGAAGAACCCTATCTAGATGAGAGCTACGGATACATCATGGATGATTTTCGGGTGGAGGTTCCACAACACCAGCTGTTTGTAATGGGAGATAACCGGGCCAACAGCAGAGACAGCCGTAATATTGGGGCAATACCCATTGAGTCGGTTGTGGGACGGGCTGAACTGGTCTTTTGGCCAATTGGTGACATCCGCCTCGTGGACTAAAGGAGTGATCGAGATGACCATCCAATGGTTTCCCGGCCATATGGCAAAAGCAGTTCGGCAAGTTTCGGAAAAATTAAAGTTAATTGATCTCGCCATTGAGTTGGTTGATGCCCGACTCCCTTATTCATCCCGTAATCCCATGTTGGACAAGCTGGTTAAGGGTAAACCGAGGCTGATTTTGTTAAATAAGGAGGACTTGGCGGATCCAGCCATTACTAAAAAGTGGGTAGCTTATTTTATAGATGTGGGTTTTCAAGCTTTGCCCATCAACGCTCAAACCGGAAAAGGGGTTGGAAAAATTTATTCCGCTTGCCAGGAACTGGTGCAGCATAGATTAAACAAACTTACTTACAAGGGAAAACTGATCAGACCCATCAGAGCCCTCATCATGGGGATTCCTAACGT
>CALFAC010000003.1 GCA_937927935.1 uncultured Bacillaceae bacterium | reverse complement strand
TTTAAATGATAATATTTAAATTTTTTTAGATCCTGTTATCGAAACTTTCTAATTATTTGCTTATTAAGGAGGGTGATGGAGGATGTTGCCAAGTCCTAAAGAGCGTCGCCAGCATATTCAATCACGTTATCCCACTTGGCCACGCCACACTTTAGGCACTCATTTTCGACATCAATGCCAGTTTTTTGCTGATCGCCCCTATCTGATGACCATGGACCGTTCGTACACCTATCGAGACACTTGGAACATGTGCTGGAAAACGGCTAAAGCGCTAATCGCTTTGGGCGTAAAACGGCGCGATCACGTGGCCATTTGGCTGGCCAACACTCCTGAATATGTGTTCCTTAAACTGGCTGTGGCCATGGTAGGGGCTGTTGCCATCCCCCTTAATGTTCTTCTTCGGGAAGAAGAAGCCCAGTTTATTTTGCGCCAGTCGGACAGTCGCTGGTTATTTGTTCAACAGACGGTAGGTGGAAACAACCTGGAAAACGTGGCTGTCCAATGCTTGTCCAGCTTGTCTCAAGAAGGCATTACCATCGAAAAGGCGGTTTGCCTTCCCACAACGGACAAAGAGCCTGCTCCACCCTTTATCAGTTGGAATCATTTTTTAGAACTGGCTGCCCAGGTGACAGATGACCAACTCATGAATAGGATGAAGCAGTCTGAATATCCCGATGAAGTGAGCGACATTATCTATACGTCTGGCACCACGGGGCTTCCCAAAGGTGTGCTGCTTACCCATGACATGTTTTTACGCTGCGCCTATAGTACTACTTTAAGCAGAGCCTTTGAAGATGGACGCCGCATCTTTACGCCTCTCCCCTTCTATCATGTTTTCGCCTATGTGGAAGGATTGTTGGCCGCCTCTTTTGTAGGGGGAGCGGTGATTTTTACACCTCAATTTAACCCAAGGGATGCTTTGTCCCTGATTGAAAAATATGAAGCGAACGATTTTCTGTGCGTGCCATCCATGTTGGTGGCCGTCTTAAACCATCCCGAAAGAGAGAACTTTAACTTGGACTCTCTTTATGCTTTAATGTGTGCCGCAGCACCAGCCCCCATTCCATTATGGGAACGGGCCGTCAAGGAACTTAACTTAAAGGAAATTTGTACGGGGTATGGCGCCACAGAAGTGACCGCCTCATCAGCCCATACCGAAGTGGGAGATCCCATTGAACTGATTGCCACTCGGGTGGGTCGCATCAAGCCGGCGGGCGTTGCCGGCTTACCCGAGTTTGGTGGAGCCAATGTGCAGTACAAAGTGATTGATCCCGACACTGGTGAAGATCTGCCCGAAGGCTCCATTGGCGAATTGGTGGTGCGTGGCAACACGGTCACTCGGGGCTATTATAAAAATCCGGAAGAAACTATGAGAACAATCGATAAGGACGGCTGGTTCAGAACAGGGGATTTGGGCCGAATTGATGAGCAGGGCTATATTCAATTTTTTGGACGGAGCAAAGAAATGTATAAAGTATCGGGAGAAAACGTCTCTCAAAAAGAGGTAGAGGAAGTGATCTCCCGTCACCCCGCTGTAAGCCAGGTCTATGTGGTGGGCGTGCCTGATCCATTGACCACTGAGACTGGAGCTGCCTTTGTCGAGCTATTGCCTGGGGCGACCTGCACCCGTAAAGAAATTATCCAATGGTGTCAAAAACATTTAGCCAAATTTAAAGTGCCCCGCTACGTCTGGTTTATGGAACCTGGCTCATGGCCTATGACTGGAACAGGTAAGATCCAAAAATTCCGTTTAGAACAATTAGCCCGAGAAAAACTGGAAAAAACTCCCGCTTCATCGAACTAAGGAAGGGTGCCTAAACCTGATAGGTCACCCCCCTTCCTTGTTCAGATAAGCTCTCCTTTATTCCTGCTTAACCTCATCTTGTATGTTGAGGATGGCAGGTCTTTTTTTCTTTAAAGGAATGGGCGTCCGTACCAACACTTCTAACAAGCCTTTGCCATCAAAAGGAATAAGCGGCCACAGATAAGGCACGGTTAAGGTTTTGGTCCGGGCCAGAAGGATGAACCAGAACAGAACAGCAGCCAGAAAACCGTATAAACCGAAGAGAGCTCCAGCGATCAAAAACAATAGGCGGAAGATGCGGTTGGCCAAACTTAATTCATAGCTAGGGGTGGCGTAATTGCCCACCACCGCAATAGCCAGATATAAAATCACTTCATGGCTGAACAAGCCCACTTCAACGGCCACTTCACCAATCAGGACGGCGGCCACTAGACCTAAGGCAGTGGCCAAAGCATTGGGGGTATGAATGGCTGCCATACGCAATATTTCCGTCCCAATTTCAGCCAGAAAAAACTGCCAAAACAGGGAGATATTCCCTGTTTTCTCCACACCAATAAAGTGCCAACCAGCAGGAACGATTTGGGGATTGGTGGCCAACACGTACCAGGCCGGCAGTACAAAAAGTGAGGAAAAGATGGCAATAAACCGAATCCAGCGTAAAAAGGCCCCCACAATGGGCTTCTGGCGATACTCTTCCGCATGCTGCAGATGGTGCCAAAAGGTGGTGGGACAAATCAATACACTGGGAGAACCGTCCACAATGATCAAGACGTGCCCTTCTAACAAATGGACCGCACTGGTATCTGCGCGCTCCGTAAAGCGGACCAATGGATAAGGATTTAAGTTGCGACCAAAAATAAACTCTTCGATTGTTTTTTCAGCCATGGTAATGCCGTCAATCTTTATTTGATCCAATTTATTTTCTAACAGTTGAACCAGATCGGGATCGGCTATGTTTTTCATATAAGCCAGAACCACGTCTGTTTTGGAACGCAACCCCACCTGCTTATATTTCATCACCAAGGCCCTATCCCTGATGCGTCGACGGATTAAGGCGGTATTAAATATAATGGTCTCTACAAAACCATCTCTGGGCCCCCGCACCACCCGTTCAATATCCGGTTCTTCAGGTGAACGGGCTGGATAGGTGCGAACATCCAGTAATATGGCTTCCGTGGCCCCTTCCACAATGAGAGCCGCCTGGCCGGATAACACTTGGGTGATCACATTTTCTAAATCATCAGTTGTGCTAACTTCAATATAGGGAATCAAGCTTCGCGTCAATTTCTCAATCGGGTTGTCACTTAAATTTTGGGGAGCATGGGCATCTAAATGGCGCATAATTTGGACCATCACATCATCTTTAGCAAAGCCATCCACAAAAAAAAGCCCCATCTTCACCCCGCCATACTGCAACTGATGATGAATCACATCAAAACTTTCGTCAATGGGCAGTTCATGCTTAAGATAAGCCAGGGTTTCTTCAAAATGGGGACTTACGGGAACTTTATTGGATCGTTCTGCGCTGTGGTTCATTATGCCCCTCCTCCTGTTTTTTCCTTAGTATGGAAGAAGGAGGGGCTTTTATACCATCACTGTTTTAGCAACATCAATTAACCAAATCGGCCGGTTATATAGTCGGCGGTCCGCTGATCACGGGGACGGGTAAAAATAGTGGAGGTTTGGTCATACTCCACCACTTCACCGTTGAGGAAAAAGGCGGTCTGATCGGAGATGCGGGCTGCCTGTTGCATGTTGTGAGTCACAATCACGATGGTATAGCGATCCTTTAATGTTTGAATCAACTCTTCCAGTTTAGCCGTGGAGATAGGATCTAAGGCGGAAGTGGGCTCATCCATTAAAATCACGTCAGGTTCGATGGCTAAGCAGCGGGCAATGCACAGCCGCTGCTGCTGTCCCCCTGACAAGCCATAGGCATGTTCATGAAGACGATCTTTCACCTCATCCCACAAAGCGGCCCCTCTTAAACTTCTCTCCACAATCTCATCTAAAACCGCTTTCTTTTTGATACCATGAATCCGTGGACCGTAGGCAACGTTATCATAGATTGATTTAGGAAAAGGGTTGGGCTTCTGAAACACCATGCCCACATTGGTTCGAAGCACTTCTACGGGATAAGACGGATCAAAGATGCTTCGCTGGCCGTAAACAATGTCCCCTGACAGACGAACCTCAGGGTTTAATTCAACCATTCTGTTTAACGTTTTTAAAAAAGTGGATTTACCACATCCTGACGGACCTATAATGGCTGTTACCTGATTTTGGTAAATGATCATATTAATATTTTTTAAAGCCAGCTCCTGTCCATACCACAGATGTAACCCCATGGTCTGGATAGCCACTTTTTGTTCCACGGGAGATGGTGTAGGTTCTATGTTGATCTGGACGGCATGCAGGGGCTTCACCTTCTCAGTTAACACACCCATGGTTTAATCCTCCTTAAAAGCGTTGTTGAAAGCGGTTTCGAATCAAAATAGCCGCTGAGTTCATGGCCAACATTACCAAAAGTAAGATCACAATGGTGCAAGCGGCAAGATGGGCATACTCCGCCACAAGGGCTGAGTCAATGGTCCAATAGTATATTTGCAGGGGCAAAGCGGTAAACTTATCCAAAAGACCGGTGGGTAAAGGGATCAAGAGAGCGGGTATGCCGATCACGACCAAGGGCGCTGTCTCGCCCACAGCTCTGGACAATGCGAGGATGACGCCGGTTAAAATCCCTGGCAGTGCGGCCGGTAAAACCACATGGCGAATCGTTTGCCATTTAGTTGCCCCCATGGCATAGGAAGCCTCCCTCAGCTCTTGAGGGACTGCCCGCAAGGCTTTCTGACTGGCCACCACAACGATGGGCAAAACCAAAAGAGCCAACGTTAAACCACCGGCCAGCACCACATTGCCCAAATCGGCGGCTCGCACAAAAAGGGTGAGTCCTAACAACCCAAAAACGATGGAAGGGACACCGGCCAGATTGGCAATGTTGGTTTGGATTAAGGAATGAAGGCGGCCCCGCTTGGCGTATTCCTCCAAATAGATGGCCGTTCCAACTCCTAGCACAAAGGCAACCGGAGCCACCACCAGCATCAACCAAAATGTGCCTAACAAAGCTCCTGCAATGCCAGCTTTTTGAGGATCGGTTGATAACTTGCTGATCAGAAATTGAAAATCGAGCCATCCCCAGCTCTG
>CALFAC010000002.1 GCA_937927935.1 uncultured Bacillaceae bacterium | reverse complement strand
ATGTTTCCCATCTCTGTATATCAAATACAGGATCTTATTTTAGAACACAGCCCCCTTGGCAAAATGGTCTCGGCTTTTTAAAATGAATTCTCTCATATAAATTCTCATTATAATAATGGTAAGTGAAATAAAAACACGAAATATATATATATAATGAAAAGCGCCACTCAAAGAAGTTGCGCTTTCTGTTACCGGTTATATCATTAAGATTATATTTTCAACACGGCGCCGGTGTTGGCCGATGTAACCAGCTTGGAATATCGTGCCAAGTAACCGGTTTTAATCTTGGGTTCAAAGGGTTTTAGCCGTGCTCTCCGTCTTGCCAATTCAGCCTCGTCCACATCTAAATGGATGGTTCGATTAACCAGGTCAATCTTAATAATATCCCCATTTTCTACGAGGGCGATTGGTCCTCCTTCAGCCGCTTCAGGAGAAATATGACCTATAGAAATTCCTCTGGAGGCCCCTGAGAAACGGCCATCGGTGATCAAGGCCACCTCTTTATCGAGGCCTCGACCGGCAATGGCGGAAGTAGGGGCCAACATTTCAGGCATTCCTGGTCCCCCTTTGGGCCCTTCGTAGCGGATCACCACCACATCGCCCGCTTTCACTTTTCCACTATTAATTCCCTCCAGGGCTTCATCCTGGGAATCATACACCACGGCTTTCCCCGTAAATGTTTTAATGGAAGGATCAACAGCCCCCACCTTGATGACAGCCCCATCGGGAGCCAGATTGCCGTACAAAATGGACAGGCCGCCAACAGGACTATAGGGATTTTCTTTGGGTCTGATCACCTCAGGATTTTTAATTTCCGCATCTTTAACGTTTTCATAGATTGTTTTGCCCGTAACGGTGATACGATCTTTTTCGATTACGCCCAATTCACACAGCTCACGGATGATGGCGCTGATTCCACCGGCGTTATGCACATCATGCATGGTGTAGTGGGAAGCGGGTGAAATTTTGGCGAGATAGGGAACCTTTTCAGCCACTTTGTTTATTCTTGATAAATCATAATCTATGCCTGCTTCATGGGCGATGGCTAGCGTATGCAGAACGGTGTTGGTCGATCCGCCCATGGCCATATCAAGGGCAAAGCAATCATCAATGGTTTGCTCTGTCACCAAGTCCCTAGGTTTTATATCTTCTTTGATCATGCGCATTAAATGCTGGACCGCTTCTTTAATTAGCTGATGCCGTTCCTTGGACGTGGCCACAATGGTCCCATTTCCCGGAATGGTTAGCCCCAGGATTTCCATTAATGAGTTCATGGAGTTGGCGGTAAACATGCCGGAGCAGGATCCACAGGTGGGACAGGCATGGAGCTCAATGTCTAACAGTTTTTCGGCCGATATTTTTCCAGCATGATAGGCGCCTACTCCTTCAAATACGGAAGATAAGGTGAGAGGTTCCCCGTCAGAAGAGACACCACCTTCCATGGGCCCGCCAGAGACGAAAATGGAAGGAACATTGGTTCTAAAGGCAGCCATTAACATGCCTGGCGTAATTTTATCGCAGTTGGGAATAAAGAACACCCCATCAAACCAGTGGGCATTAATGACTGTTTCTGCCGCATCAGCAATCAGCTCCCGACTGGGCAGAGAATAGCGCATGCCGATATGGCCCATGGCGATACCATCATCCACCCCGATGGTATTAAATTCAAAGGGGACGCCTCCCGCTTCCCAAATGGCTTCTTTAACCACTTCAGCAAACTCTCTTAAATGCTTATGCCCCGGAATAATATCAATGTAGGAATTGCAAACCCCGATAAACGGCTTATCCATATCTTCCGGCTTAACCCCGGTGGCATAGAGGAGACTGCGATGTGGGGCACGATCCACCCCTTTTTTGATCATATCACTTCTCATAACGTTCAGCTCCTATAATGTCATATTTTACGAGATTTAAGAGTCACATAGATTATAAAGCCTGCTCATCTTAGGCGAACAAATGATGAGATATGAATGATACAAATCTGATAGATGACATTCTCTTAATTATATATCATCTTAACAGATTCAGGCCCACCTGTCGATGATTGCTTAGCTTTGATTCTTTCCTGTAAAACAATGACTAGAAGAAAGTATTTGACATCTTTTGGACGGATCAGTCACAATTTTCCCCACCCCTCAATTTGTCACATTTTCTACGATATGATACACTTTGGGATTATAGATAGATTGTCGGTAAAGAAGTGTTTCTTCTTAATTCGCAACTTACGGGTTGGTTATGAGCAGGTTAAAAAAATGGCCTCATTTGGCCGAAATTTACCAAGTGAGGTGAACCCATTGATTCGTAATCAATCAAAAAGCATAGACAAAAAAAAGGAAATTCAAATTAAACGCATGATGCAATATTTTATCGATGCCACCGTGGAAATTATTGAGGAAGAGGATATAGACAAGATTACCATACGAAAAATAGCGGATAAAGCCGGTTATAACAGCGCAACCATTTATAACTATTTCCAAGAAGTATCACATCTTATCTTTTTTGCCGCAATGACCTTTTTACGAAAATATATTGAAGCCCTTCCCTCCTACATTGCCAAGGGGACTAATTCCTTAGAAAAATTGCTTTTAATTTGGCAATGCTTTTGTGAATTTTCGTTTAAAGAACCGAAAATCTATTACGCCATCTTTGCTTCAGATCTTGGACAAGTACCAGCCGATCTCGTGGAAAAATATTACACGATTTTTCCCGATGATCTTCAAAATCTGCCCGACGATCTACTACCCATGGTGCTTGAAACCAATTTGACCAAACGGGGAAGAATCGCCTTGCAAAAATGTGTGGAAGATGGCTACATCAAAGAAGAAACTGCGGAAGAGATTAACGAAATGTGCACCCTTATTTGGCACGGGATGCTCTCTTCAATAATTAATAATCGAAGAAATTGCACGGCAGAGGAAGCGGTGGAAATCACCATGAAATATATCCGCCAAATTCTATATAACGCGACTCATTTTAATTTCCAATCGGATTCAACTTGAACACCCCGTGTTCCCATACAAACACCTGTTCACGTTTCCATTATGCTTTAATCACAAATATGGGTAAGAGGGAAAATCCCGCCACGGCGATCAACACCCACAAAAATCCAAGGTGATGCTTCATGCGCCTCAGCCCCCTTAAAAAGGCTTAAAAAATGATGTGCAGGCACAATCCCTCATTTGTGCCTGCACTTTTGATTATTCTTGCGCACGTTCCCTGGCTTTTTTCATCATCTCACAAATGGCATCCTTATCTAACGATAGCTCACTAATGCCAATATGCTCCTGATACACGTCTTCAGGAATCTGGGATTTAATCTCATCTTCCAAAATATGATAGACGGGGAGCCTCAACGAGACTCCGGCCAATGGACCAGCAAAGGTAGGGTCTCCGAGGGTGACCGTTTCCGCATAAATATCGGCACTATCAGGATCTGGTGAACCTAAAAGAACCACCACATTTTGCGCGCCATGTTCTTCAGCCGCCTGTTTAATTTTCCCTTGAACCTCCTGGTCCATGGCTCCAGCCGCCGTTCAGACGAAGCACTGGGTATCCATAAAGACAATTTCTCCACCAGCAGCCTGCACACAGGCGGCAATGGCTGGAGCAGGAACCCCGTCCCGTTCACCAATGACAAACACTTTCTTCCCTTTCAGTTCCACCATCATCGACTCCTTCCACAAGTTGGTTAAAGAAAATTGAAAGGATTGGGGAATATAGCGCTATACTTTTTATCTAATCCGCTCAGTTAACGTCCCTTTATGAAAGATGTTTGGTGATAAAAGATTCGATCGCTTCGATATCAACATCCTGGCCACCGATCCGATCAATCTCTTTTCCATCCTTAAACAGTAGGAAAGAGGGTAAGCCAATGACCCGCAGATCGATGCAAAGCCTCCGATTTTGGGCGCTATTCAGCTTCAAGAACTTGATGTGTTCAGCATACTTCTTTTCCAACTCTTCCACTTTGGGCATCAAAGCTAAGCATGGTTGACAAGAAGGACCCCATACATCAATTAAGACAGGTTTATCGGCTTGTATAACTTCGGTCTCAAAATTATCTTTCGTGACCTCAAGCATCACAACAGCCTCCTTCAATTAATATCAATCCAACTCTACGACTTAATTGCTCTCCAGAATGTATGACATTCCATCGGACAATCTGGTCATTTTCCCTAAAAAGAGACTTCCTTTGGCCACAAACATGGCACTTTTTATTTCTCCCTTCATCAACATTTCTCTGGCGTGAATCATAAACGGAATGGCTGCTGCAATATGACCTTGGGTGGGCGAAAATCCCGGCATGCCAAATTGGATTTCAAATTCATCAAGCCTGGAGCGATCCCATTCGCCTCGTAACACGGCCATGCTACCAATGAGACGATAGTTTGTTTTAGGAACGTTCCCATTTCCGTTTGGGACGGTGATCTCAGGATTATGCATTTCAGTGGCATATTTATCAATGTCAACAATCTTTCGCCCTATTCTTTCTAAAGGATCAACCACCAAAGCTTGATAAATATTTTGATTAGAAGAGCCGGAGGCAATGGTGTGTTTACCGATAGCATTAAGATTGACCACTGGGCTCTTACCATCATCCGCTCCCACCAGGATGGCCATTGCGGCGATTTGATCCTCCATGATGGGCATGTTATGTTTTAAATGGCCGGCAAATTTCATGCCCAATTTGGCCAAACAGCCGCCCCCAATGATAAGTACCTCTTTAAAAAGGCCAGATTGGACCAGACTGGCTGCCAACACCACGGAATGCGCTGGCGCACAGCAAAAAGATTTTACATCCGAACCGCTTGCATTTCCACATCCCGCCAGTTCCGCAATCGCTTTAGCCATGTTTCCGCCGCCCCGCTGATACCGATCCCCCACTGCTTCCTCATCACAGCCGATCACATAATCAATTTCTGCAGGCTTCACATCAAAGGAACGTAATACATGGCGCATAGCTACCAGACCGGAGGCTTTGTTGGCTAAGTTCTCCAATATGATGTCTGCGGTTAGATTCTTATCTTCCTCGTGGCCAGTTAGGACGCAACCGACGATCCTATTTTTTCTACATAGAGAGGAACGGCTCCAGCCGAAATATTGTCCTCGATCTGACTTAAGGAAAGGCCGCTTCCCAGGCGTTGAAGGTCATCGGGTGTAATTAACGGATGTCGCTTAAGTTTTTCCTTCACCTTGGAAACAAAATGTTCCTCGAGCATCACCAACTGATACTCATCCACAATCTTTAACCAACCATAAAATTCGTCTTCGGGCATGATCTCGCCACTTGAGCTAAATCGCTGGGCATTGTCTACCGGTGACTGATACCACGGACCTTCAATCTCTCTAAGCTGATCCGGCTTCATGTTTCCAATAAACACTTGATTGGCTGGATAAGCGAGGCAATCTTCGTAACTTCTAAGGCTGCCCATTATTCTTTCAAGTAAAGCGGGATCTTTATTTATCTCCCTTTCCGGTTTTGACCCATATCTGACAAGACTAGGCGTATGAACAAGAACAGCTGAGGCACCTTTTATAACTGGACGACTCATTGATATCCCTCCCACTCTTGCTTTATATCAAAGGTGAAACCTGTGGTACGTTATGCCCCAACGCTGACTTTATTCTCAGATTGATTTGATCAACATAAAGTTGGGCCATTTGGGCGGCGATACTTCCATCCCCAGTGGCTGTCACAATCATTTGTCCTCCCGGAGCCCCTTTGTCCACCAGGAGCGTTTTCAAATTGGCCCGGGAAGCATAAACCGCTGCCGTCATTCCGGCAGGACCTGCCCCCACAATGATCACATCGTACAGCTGGCTTTGATTCATCTCTGCTCCTCCTTTCCAGTTTAGGGGGCATACTTTTTAAGACCTGGCTGAAACGTCAACCATAAGCATCAGGTTATACTTCAAATATCGTGGGTTCCTCAATGTTGGTTGCTAGCGCTTTTAAAGCGATGCCGACACGGTGTTTACGCAGCTGATACTGCTCCTCTTCCGATAAATTGGGATCTCCGAGTGGATACGGTATCGCGACGGTTGGCACCACCCGGTTGGCCCCCACAGAATGGGCGATCGTCACAAGATTAGCCATTTGAACAATGGTGATGCCAGCTTTTTCTATCTCTTTGGTCATCGTTGCACCGCAACGAGTACACGTCCCTCAGGTGGAGACCAATATTGCAGCTGATACTTGCGCTTCCAACAATTCCTGGGCAATTTCGCGCCCCATTCGGCTCGCTTCGGCTTGCGTTGTCCCCGTCCCCACCGTGCAGTAATAATAAGGATGCAATTGTCCAATCTTGTTCTCCCGCTCGTAAGCGCGCAAAGCATCAAGTGGCACGATCACATTGGGATTCTGATTGGCAAACGTGGGATCAAATCCGGCATGGATGGTTTCCCATTCTCCAGCATTTAAACGATCCAGATTGGAAATGTCATATTTCCCCCATTTCGTTGCAGAGGCCGATTGGATCCGATCCGGATTTCCTTTGGGCACAATTCCTCCGGAGGTAACGATGGCCAATTTGGCTTCCTCAACTTTAACCGCAGGTGCAATAGCGGGACGATCCCCTTTAGGCATGGGCATTTCCGTTTGGTAAGGCTCTCCCTTTAATTTTTTCAGCAACATTTCTACCGCTCGATCAGCCCCTAAACGGGGAGGATCGATAAAGGCTTCGTGGCGAATACCTCGGGGAATATAGCCTTCTTCTCTAGCTGGCCCCAGGGGTTGACCGGTGGCCAACTTTTTGGCGAAGCTTGCGATGGCGGCCATATCTTTGCGCATGGCTACCGCACTGTTTCCACCGGGAAAAATGTAAATGGATTTATAGTACAACTCCTTCCCAGGGTTTTCTTCATGCATGCTGGTGACAGCCGGTACGCCGAACTGCTCCTGTACGGCTTCACAAATGGCGCCGCAAGCCACGCCATAACGGCCGGCCATAAAAGCGGGTCCGGCAATAAAAAGATCAAAGGGCTTATCCTTCAAATCATTGAGAATGCGTTCAATCGCCTCTTCCTTGTGAGAGCCGAAAA
This sequence comes from uncultured Bacillaceae bacterium, assembly GCA_937927935.1. Classification (GTDB taxonomy): domain Bacteria; phylum Bacillota; class Bacilli; order Caldalkalibacillales; family Caldalkalibacillaceae; genus CALFAC01. The sequence continues at coordinate 3,953 of CALFAC010000002.1, read as the reverse complement.
AGTTATCGCCGCAGATAACGGTATGGGTCACTTCTACCTCTGGCGCTAACAAGTTGTTTAACAATATGCCGGGTCCAACAACCCCTTCCCTGATTTCCGGCTCATGATCGGCTTTCTCCTCTCCCCCGATCTGTCCGAAAAACTGATTGAGATAATGGATTGCTCTTTTCACACTCTACCCTCCTCAATACTCCACGACTGTTTTGTAATGATCGCCGGTAACTCCATCAGCACAAAACATGCCATTGTTTTCCATTTCGATGGAACCATCTTCTTTTACGCAACCTTCCCAGCCACCCGAATTGCCATCTCTGGCTAAAGATTGAAGATCGCCAATCACTCTTTCCATTGGCGGCAATCTTAATAGTTGGGAGACGTTACCCGTCGAAACAATGGCATCTGCCTTATCCGACAGTTCGACGAGGGGTTGAGAACGTCCATCCCGGCCGGTACATTCGTTGGTGATGCCCACCACTTTAATTCCTGCATCCTCCAATTCATTTATCACATAGATAAAGTCACTATCGGGATTGCCATATCCTTCTTCACAAACAATGGCGCCTTCGGCCCCTAAAGCGGTGGCCAACTGTCTGACAAAGTAAGCGGAACGTTTTTTCTCTTCAAGTTGAACATTTAAGTTGGACACGATCACACCCAAAAAATTAATGGTTTTCCCATGCTCTCTCATAAGACGCTTAATGGTCAGATTATTAACATGCTGATAGGTGGAAATTTTAGATGAACTGGGCATAAAGCTTCCTGAAATAATGGCGCCATCCAAAATCTCATTAGGATGCATCAACGTTGGTAACATCCGATTGGCATCCCAGCCATAAACCAAAGCATTATAGCCACTATCAAGCATTTGTGATTGAAGCTGTAAAACATAGACCACTCCAGGTAACTGCTGGGTTTTCAAACTCCGTTGGTTCAAGGGGGGAAGCTCAAAAATCTCCTCTTCATCCGGCTCCAGCTCTTTAACCGTTTGCCCAAGATATTGGGCTAAACGCATTCCGGCCCAACGGAGCGCCCTGTTTTTTTTCTGCTGTTCATAACGTTCAAACGCTTCATCTGTGTCCGCAACAAGACAGATGTTAATCAGTTGCGAAAACATGGTTTGTTTGGCCCCAGGACCGCTCATGTCAATCAGACCATCTTGAAAACCGCCCCAATGTTTACCTACGGCTAACACGGCCGTTCCCTTTAACGCATGCGTCCTTCCGTTTCCCGCTGGCATCAGTTTGTTTAACGTGCCGGGAAATAACACTCCCCCTGAAACTTTACACCGGGGCTCAATCGCCTCTTTAACCGGGGTTATCCGCACAGGATCTCCTGGCTTGGCTATGACCAGGTCTGCCTCCGTAATGTGTTCATCCTCTCTGACAACACGGATCGCTTCTTCCTTGTTAATGGTCAGCACACCATTGCGATATTCTGTTTTCTCCCCAAAGCGAACATCTTGCACAAAAAAATGACCCAGTTCAAGCCTCATTTCTCATTCACCCTTTTTAATCATCAACAATGGTTATATAGTAATCATGATTATTTTTGTTTGTCAATTGTATTATATTCCCAAACTCACATTTTTGCAAATATTGTTTTTATATACGCTATTGATTGTTAAATAATCATGATTATGTTATTATTATGATTAATTTATAAACGTTTTTGTAAATCCCACTTGTTGAAAAAATTCAAATTGACCAGGAGGAGGAATGAATGAAGAAGAATGATCACAGTGTGAAGTATACCGCATTGGGTATTATTGTCGCCTTTGTTTTGTGGGGATTTATTTCTCCAGAGAGCCTCTCCGTTTTTTTCAATAAAGCATTAGCTTACATTACACAACATTTTGGTTGGTTTTATATGCTATCCACCACCTGCTTTCTAATCTTTGCCCTATTTCTAGCATTTGGCCCGTTCGGAAAAATAAAATTGGGCAAGGAGCACGATAAACCGGAATATGGCTTCTGGTCCTGGCTTGCCATGCTCTTCTCCTGTGGCATGGGTATCGGTCTGATCTTTTGGGGAGTGGCCGAACCAGTATATCACTACTTGTTCCCACCCGATATCGTTGGACAGGTTGAGCCCCAATCAGCCGATTCAGCGCGCATAGCCTTGGTGTACTCGTTTTTTCATTGGGGGTTTCATCCGTGGGGAATTTACTCCATTGTGGGACTTGCCTTAGCTTATGCCAAATTTCGCAAAGGGGAAGAAGGCCTTATCAGTGTGACTTTCCGGCCGATATTTGGTGATAAAGTGGACGGTCCCTTGGGAAAAAGTATTGATATACTGGCCATCATTGCCACTGCGTTTGGCATCGCTACATCTTTAGGCTTGGGAACGTTACAAATCAACGGGGGTCTTTCCCACCTATTTGGCGTGCCCAATCACATCACAGTCCAGCTTTTGATCATTGCTGTTCTTTCCATCATCTTCATCGCTTCATCGGCCTTGGGCATTGACCGTGGGATGCGTTATGTCAGCAACATTAACTTAAGTTTGTCTGGGGTACTGATGCTGTTCATCTTGATCGTAGGCCCCACTGTGTTCATCTTGGATACGTTTACCACCAGCATTGGCAGCTATTTAAGTCAGATTGTCCCCCTCAGTTTCAATCTTGGCCCCTTTATCCAAAGCGATTGGATTAGTCAATGGACCCTATTTTATTGGGCCTGGTGGATCGCTTGGGCGCCATTTGTTGGCACCTTTATCGCGCGAATTTCAAAAGGGAGAACCATCCGGGAGTTTGTGGTCGGGGTACTGTTTGCCCCCACTTTATTGGGAATCTTATGGTTTTCAACATTTGGCGGGACCGCGCTTAATATTGAAATGTTTGCGGGGTTCAATATTGCTCAAGCCGTGGAGCGTGATATAACGACTGCCTTATTTATTCTCCTTGAAAACTTGCCGCTCGGTTTCTTATTAAGCATCCTGGCCACCATCCTGATCATCACCTATTTTGTCACCTCAGCAGACGCAGCCACTCACGTTTTAGGGATGTTAACGTCCAACGGTAACCTCCATCCCAAAGTTTCCACTCGGATCATTTGGGGATTATTGCAATCAGGCATTGCCGCTGTTCTATTGCTGAGCGGAGGGCTGAACGGTGTACAAACGGCTTCCATTGTGGCTGCGTTACCATTTTGTATTGTGATGGTCCTTATGGTGATTTCAATTTACAAAGCTTTGTCATATGACCTACAACAAACCGAAAATAAAAAAATTGAACGCGATTCAATACGCCAGTCTCGATCATTCATAAGCGCATTGGGCAGCGATCGACGTCACGAAACCATCAATGAATAAAATGAAATATTTCAAACAAAAGGACAGAGAAGGAAATTTTACTTCCTCCTCTGTCCTTTTTTAAAAGCTAAAAGGTATTCAATATCTGTTTGTGGAATACGTTTTACTGGTGATTATGTATCTCACGAGGCTGACCATACCTATTTCCATAATCATCTACCACCTTAAAAACAAGCAAATATTGGAACCCATTTAAGCAGGTCTAACAAGGGGGAATGGCATTGGACGCCATTATCGTTGAAAACCTAACCAAAACTTATGGCAACAAGGTCAAAGCACTGCAAGGCGTATCGTTTAGTGTCAAAAAAGGAGAAATATATGGATTACTCGGTCCCAACGGTGCCGGCAAGAGTACGACCACCCGTATCCTGGTTACACTAACCCGTCCTGATGGCGGAAAAGCGAGGGTTGCGGGCCACGATGTTCTCACTGAAGCCGAACAGGTGCGCAGGAAAATCGGTTATGTCGCCCAACAATCCGGTGTCGATAAGTACACCACAGGAAGGGAAAACTTGATCTTGCAAGCCCAGTTACAGCGCGTCCCACAGGATCAAATGAAAGAACGTGTCAACCGTCTGTTGGAATGGGCAGGTTTAACGCATGCAGCTGATCAGCTTGTCCGAACTTATTCCGGGGGTATGAAA
>CALFAC010000001.1 GCA_937927935.1 uncultured Bacillaceae bacterium | reverse complement strand
TGCTCCTTTTTGGAGCTTTTGTCTACAGGCTGGGACAGGCTGAAGGAAGCCTGTCCTTTTTATATTTCCATTGTTAATCTTTCAATCGGGTGATCCGCTGGGTGATCCGTCGTATTTATCCTGATCCCGGGTTACCTTAGCCGGGGTCAGGTTAGCGGTGCATGATGTAGCGGTTGGCTTTGGACGCTTTGGCGATCCGGTCCAACTCCTCAGGCGTAAGTTCAGGAGATTGTAAAGTGGCCAGGATGTCATTCAAATGATCCATGGTGCGGGGACCGGGAAGGGCGATGGTGATGGCCGGATGATGCAGCACATAGCGCATGGCCAAATGGGACAGTTTTCTTTCAGGGGTGGCCATCTTCTCCAGCTGTTCCATCGTCTGTTTAATCTCATCCGCGGTATGATCGAGATAGCCTTCCGGTGTCAGTTTCTCCCTCCAGCGCTCAGTTAGCAAACCCGTGCCCAAGGGGCCTCTGGCAATGACGCCAATGCCATGTTGATGGATCAAATCCAGAGTTTCCTCTTCCGGTCTGCGGTCCAGGATGCTGTATTGGGTCATGACGCTCACAATGTTGGAACGCTTCACGTATTCCCGAATCACGTTGGGCCGGATGGAGGAGATGCCGTACCAGCGAATCAAGCCTTCTTCTTTCAGCTGTTCAAAAGCTTCAATGGTCTCATCAATGGGATCATCAATGGTGCCGCCGTGCAGCTGATACAGATCGATGTAATCGGTGCCCAACCGTCTTAAACTCTCTTTAACAGCGGACAGGATATGTTTTTTGGAGGGATCCCAATACCACCCGGAGCCGTCAGGGTACCAGCGGTTGCCCACTTTGGTGGCCAGCACCACCTTATCCCGCCGGTCTTTTATCGCTTTGCCCACCAGCTCTTCGTTCCGCCCATGGTGGTACAGATCAGCCGTGTCAATAAAATTGATCCCCCGGTCCAGGGCCTCATGGATGATACGTATGCTTCCTTTTTCATCATCCGGATTTAACGACATGGCGCCCAGTCCAATTTCGCTGACAGACAAATCGCTTTTTCCCAGTGTTCGATAACGCATTCCAATCCTCCTTCACGATTCGGTGGCCGCTTCGGTGGAGACATAACAGTCACTAAAATGTATTGTACAGTATAGGACCTGCTTTTTTCATGCGGCCAGAAGATGCTCCATCCAGATGATTCCCATAAACAACAGCCATGCGCCCAGGGGGAGCGTTAAGCTTGTAACGGCCTGTACCCCTGTAGCCCTGTTATTTCTTTTTCGCAGCAGCAGATCCGTACTGAAAAACAAAAGAGCGTCCCCAAGCTATAGAGCCATAAAAATAATAACCACCTCTTGAGGCTTGTATCTTCATTCTATCAACTGGAGACGATTTCCACAAAGGCTTGCCTAAAGCTGCTTAAAAAACTTTTGCCTGTTTAAGACCGAATATTTAGATATTAACTGCAACTATCAGCAGGTCAATGGTATAATTAACGCATATAAGGAGGATGATCGCTGTGAAAATCGCCCTTATTTCAGATATACACGGCAATGCGGTGGCTCTTGAAGCGGTGCTTGAGGATATACATAGCAGAGGGGCGGATCAGGTGGCCGTTTTGGGGGACATCTGCTTTCGCGGTCCTGAACCTAAGCGGGCGCTGGAGATGGTGCAGGCTTTAGCGGATGAACACGATGCCAAAGTGATCAAAGGCAACGTGGATGAATGGACCGTTCGTCCCGTAAGGGCAGGTGAGATCCCTGAACAATTTATAGAGGGGTTTAACCGCGAACGGGAATGGTGCGTCAGTCAGCTTAGCCAGGAAGATTTAGACTGGTTGGCGGCGCTTCCCCATGACTTGCAGCTTTCGTTAGGAGAGAACCTCACCCTTTACGCTTTTCATGCCACGCCTAACAGTCTGTTTGATGTGGTCTGGCCCGATGCTTCGGCTGATCAAATAGCCGCCACCTTGCTTCAAAACCGTTCGGACCAGCTGGTGGCCTACGGCCATATTCACTACCCCTACATCCGCGTTGTGCAGGGCAAAACGATCCTCAATACAGGCAGCGTGGGCCTGCCGTTTGACGGACTCCCCTTGGCATCCTACATCATGGTGGAAACCGATGGGGTCACCCATCAAACCTCCCTGATTCGGGTTCCCTACGATGTGGAGCGGGTGGCTGAGCAGTACATCAAAGGAGATTATCCGGAAGCGGAGCTGATGGTTCAAGTGGTTCGGCAGGCTAAAAGCCCCTTTGAGCTGAAATAGTGGGTGCGCAAAAGAGAAGGAATTACACAGATGGCGTTTGAGCCGGAAAAGAGATGGAGAGGAGACTGTTGATGAGCCGGCATCCTTTTGATCTTGACCCCTTCTACTACCCCTACCCTTCACGCCGGATGGTCGTTTATGCCAAAAAGGGGATGGTGGCCGCTTCCCAGCCATTGGCTGCCCAGGCCGGTTTGGAGATCTTAAAGCGAGGGGGAAATGCCATTGACGCCGCCCTTGCTGCGGCTGCCAGCCTCACCGTCTTGGAGCCCACGTCCAACGGCATTGGGGGTGACGCCTTCGCCTTGGTTTGGGCCCAAAACAAGCTGCATGGCCTCAATGCCAGCGGTCCCGCACCCCGG